>CAKKSB010000019.1 GCA_919903055.1 Gammaproteobacteria bacterium
GCGATGAAATGGAGTATCCCCGTCGAACACATTCTGGTGGTCGGCGATTCCGGCAACGACGAGGAAATGCTGAGCGGAAACACCTTGGGCGTGGTGGTCGGCAATCACAGTGAAGAGCTGGAGAAATTGCGCGGACGCGAACGGATTTATTTCGCGGCCGGCCGCTACGCCTGGGGAATTTTGGAAGGCATCGAGCATTATGACTTCTTCGGCGCCATGGCCGAGGCCGACAGCGATAAACCGGAGGAAGTAGTACATGAGTGAAGATATCGCCGGTTTTCTGCAAGAGCACCGCGACGCGGTTTACTTGTTGTTGCGGCGTTACGCGTCGCTCGGCAAACCCTTGCTGTTGCGTTCTGAATTGTGGGACGAGTTCAAGGCGTTTTGCCGCGAGCACGATCAAACCGACTTGCTGGAGTCGCCGCTGGCGGACATCATCCGCATCGCGCAAGAGGCGGCGGTAGGCACGCCGTGGATTTATTTCGCGACCCGCCGCTACGTGGCGCGCTGGGAATATTTAAGTATCCACCTCGAATCGCTGCAGGCCGCGCCGGTTTCCACCGCCGCGTATCTCCAGTTCAAGGAACGGCTGATCGGCGGCGGCGAGGGGAACGAGTGGACTTTGGAATTCGATATCGGCCCCTTCAATCGTGAATTTCCCAAGCTGCGCGAGGCGCGGTCGATAGGCCGCGGCGTCGAATTTCTCAATCGCCGTTTATCCAGCCACTTGTTTCAGGAACTGGGCAAGGGTGATCGCCGCCTGCTGGATTTTCTGCGCGTGCATCAATATCAGGGCCGCCAGCTCATGCTCAACGAGCGGATCGCCGATGTGGTGGATTTGCGGCGCGGCCTGCGCCTCGCCGACGAATATTTGAGCAATCAACCGCGCACCGCCACCTGGGAACAAGTGGGCGCGACGCTGCGGATTCTCGGGCTGGAAACCGGCTGGGGTCGCGATGTCGAACGTATACGCGAAACCATCGCTCTGCTGTCGGACATACTCGAGGCGCCGGCACCCGCCGCCTTGGAACAATTTTTGAGCCGGGTGCCGATGATCTTCAACATGATAATTCTGTCGCCGCACGGTTACTTCGGCCAAGCCAACGTGCTGGGCCTGCCCGATACCGGCGGCCAAGTGGTGTATATCCTCGATCAAGTGCGCGCCTTGGAAAAAGAAATGCGCGCCCGGCTCGACCAACAAGGCCTGGATATCGAGCCGCAAATTCTCATCGTCACCCGTCTCATTCCCGAGGCGCCGCCGGGCACCACCTGCAACCAGCGCGTGGAACCGGTGGTCGGCACCCGCAACGCGCGTATTCTGCGCGTGCCGTTCCGCGGCGCGCAGGGCGAGGTGGTGCCGCATTGGGTTTCACGTTTCGAGCTGTGGCCTTATCTGGAAGATTTCGCGGCGGAGGCGGAAAAGGCAGCGCTCGCCGAATTGAGCGGTCGGCCGGATTTGATCGTCGGCAATTACTCCGACGGCAATCTGGTGGCGACCCTGATGTCGCAGCGTTTGCACGTCACCCAGTGCAATATCGCCCACGCCCTGGAGAAAACCAAATACTTGATGTCCGATCTCTACTGGCGCGACAACGAGCCGCAGTATCACTTCAGCTGCCAATTCACCGCCGACCTGATCGCGATGAACGCGGCGGACTTCATCATCACCAGTACCTATCAAGAAATCGCCGGCCGCGAGGACAGCGTCGGCCAATATGAAAGTTACAGTGCCTACACCATGCCCGGCTTGTACCGGGTAGTGCAGGGCATGGACCCCTTCGATCCGAAATTCAATATCGTCTCGCCCGGCGCCGACGCTGAAGTCTATTTTCCCTATCATGAAACGGCGCGCCGCCTGAGCGGTCTTTATCCCGAAATCGAAGCGATGATTTATCAGCGCGATTATCCCGGCAGCCGCGGCGCGCTCCGCGATGCCAACAAACCTTTGCTGTTCACCATGGCGCGCCTCGACCGCATCAAGAACATCACCGGCCTGGTTGATTGGTACGGCAACAGTCCGCGGCTGCGCGCGGCCGTCAATCTGGTGGTGGTGGGCGGCTACGTCGAGGCGGCGCGTTCCGGCGATATCGAAGAGCAGCATCAAATCGCGCGCATGCACGAGTTGATGGATACGCATGGACTTGACGGCGATCTACGCTGGCTGGGCCTGCGGCTCGATAAAAATCTCAGCGGCGAACTGTACCGCTACATCGCCGATTGCCGCGGCGCTTTCGTGCAGCCGGCGCTGTTCGAGGCGTTTGGTCTTACCGTGATCGAAGCGATGGCGTCCGGCCTGCCGACCTTCGCGACCTGGTATGGCGGCCCTTTGGAAATCATCGTCGACGGCGTGTCCGGATTTCACATCGATCCCAATCACGGTGACCGCGCCGCCGACCGCATGGCCGATTTCTTCGAACGTTGCGCCACCGACGAGACTTATTGGGAAAGCATCGCCGGCGGCGCGATACAACGGGTAGCGAGTCGCTACACCTGGGCGCTGTACGCCGAACGGATGATGACGCTGTCGCGCATCTACGGTTTTTGGAAATACGTGACCAATCTGGAACGGGATGAGACCCGCCGCTATCTCGAGATGTTTTACGGTTTGCAATACCGGCCGCTGGCGGAGCGGCTGCCGCGTTATAACCCGACGGCAAAATAAAGAGATTGAATGGCGCAACACATCCTTCAGTCAGCGAGGCGGGACATGACTCATCAATCCGGTTTGGTGATCACATTCCAGTTCGGCGATAGCTTGTAATCGAACGAGGTTTATCCCGATGGATTTGTTGACCGATTATTTCGACGCGGTGGAATGGCGCGACATTATTTTCAGCGGCATGAGAATCGTGTTGATCCTGGTCGTGGTATGGGTGCTGCTGATCGTCGTGCGCGGCTTGCTGCGCCGCTTGGAGCGCAGTCTGGTGCATCAGGGGCAGGAGGCCGGCGAGGTGCCGACCGAGGCGGCCAAACGCGCCGAGACCCTGGTGCGTCTGCTGCGGCAGGGCGTGGTCATCGTGGTCTGGTTGATGGGCTTTTTGCTGGTATTGCGCGAACTGGGCATCGATGTCGGACCCATCCTCGCCAGCGCGGGCATCGTCGGTCTGGCGGTGGGTTTCGGCGCCCAGAATCTGGTGCGGGACGTGATCGCCGGTTTCTTCATGATCTTGGAGAATCAGGTGCGGCTCGGCGACGTGGCGGTCATCAACGGCACCGGCGGTCTGGTGGAACGGGTCAATTTCCGCACCATCGTCCTGCGCGATCTCGCGGGGGTGGTGCACGTGTTTCCCAACGGCAGCATCACTACCCTCGCCAATATGACCCGCGAGTGGTCGGCGTTCGTTTTCGACATCCGGGTGGCTTACAAAGAAGACGTCGACCGGGTGGTCGCGCTGTTGCAAGAGGTGGGTAAACAGTTGCGCGCCGATCCGCAGTTCGGCCTGCTGATGCAGGACGATGTCGAGGTCTTCGGCGTGGACAGGCTCGACGATATGGCGGTGATCATCAAGGGCCGGCTCAAGACCCATCCCATCAAACAATGGGACGTAGGCCGGGAATTCCTCCGCCGTGTGAAAATCGCCTTCGATGCCGCGGGCATCGAGACACCCTGGCCGCAGCGCGCCCTTTATTTCGGTGAGACCAGCCAGCCGTCGCTGGCCAATATGCCGGAGGCGACGCGCCAAGAGGCCGCTCCCACAGCGGGCAAGTGAGGTACAATGCGGGCCCGGCATCGCTTCACTTTACGGAGGCGGCGCCCCTCTTACCGGTGGCAGTGTAGGCTCGAATCATGTCCGGCTTGAATCCCGCTCAGCGCGCCGCGGTGCGTTATCTCGACGGCCCTTTGCTGGTGCTGGCGGGTGCCGGCAGCGGCAAGACCCGCGTCATCACCCAGAAGATCGCCTATCTCATCAAGGAATGCGGCATCGAGGCGCGCCACATCGCGGCGGTCACCTTCACCAACAAGGCGGCGCGCGAAATGAAGGGCCGGGTCGGCGAACTGCTGGGCGGCAAGGAGACCAAGGGTTTGCAGGTCTCGACCTTTCACACCCTGGGTTTGAACATCATCCGCCGCGAGCTGGCGGCGCTCGGCTACCGCGCCGGCTTTTCGATTTTCGACGCCGGCGACAGCGCGGGCCTGGTGCGCGAGCTGCTGCGCCGCGAGTTCAACGACGACAGCCAGGTGAATAATATCCAGTGGCAGATCTCGCGCTGGAAAGGTCTGCTGCTCGACCCCGAGCAGGCGCTCGCCACGGCCGACGGCGACGCGGCGCAGGTGTTGGCGGCCAGCGTCTACGCGCAGTATCAGCGGCATTTGCGGGCCTATAACGCCGTTGATTTCGACGACCTGATTCTGCTGCCGGCGCTGCTGTTCCGCGAACGGCCGGATATTCTCGGTGCCTGGCAGAACCGCATTCGTTATTTGCTGGTGGACGAATACCAGGACACCAACGCCAGTCAATATCATATGGTGCGTTCCCTGGTGGGAGTGCGCGACGCGCTCACCGTGGTCGGCGACGACGATCAATCGATCTACGCCTGGCGCGGCGCGGCGCCGGAAAATCTCGCGCTGCTGCAAGAGGATTTTCCCGGCTTGAAGGTGATCAAGCTGGAACAGAATTACCGCTCCAGCGGGCGCATCCTCAAGGCCGCCAACGCGCTGATCGCCAACAATCCCCATCTCTTCGAGAAAAAATTGTGGAGCGAACTGGGCTACGGCGATCCGCTGCGGGTCATCGAGACCCGCAGCGACGAACACGAGGCCGAGACGGTGATTTCGGAAATCCTCAGCCACAAATTCAAACACCGCACCGACTACCGCGACTACGCGATTCTTTATCGCGGCAATCATCAGTCGCGCCAGTTCGAAAAGGCTTTGCGCGAACAGCGCATCCCCTATTATTTGAGCGGCGGCACTTCGTTCTTCGCCCACAGCGAAGTGCGCGATCTGATGGCCTATCTGCGCCTGCTGATCAATCCCGAGGACGACAGCGCGTTTTTGCGGGTGGTCAACGTGCCGCGCCGCGAGATCGGCCCAACCACTTTGGAAAAGTTGGCGGATTATGCCAGCGCGCGCGGCGTTAGTTTATTCGCCGCCTGCTTCGAGCTGGGGTTGCGCCAGCACTTGTCGGAGCGCGCCGCCGATCGCCTCGACTATTTCGCCAACTGGCTGACCGATCTCGGCGACCGCGGCCGGCGCGGCGACCCAATCGCGGTGGTGCGGGAGATGATCGCCGGCAGCGGCTACGAACAATGGCTGCGCGACAATTCCAAGGACGACCGCGCGGCCGAGAAGCGCATCGCCAACGTCTGGGAGCTGGTGGCCTGGATGCAGCGTATCGCCGAACAAAACGTCGAGGAGAAAACCCTCGCCGAGCTGGTGGCGCACATGAGCCTGATGGACATCCTGGAGCGCAATGAAGAGGACGCCCAGGCCGACAATGTGCATCTGCTTACGTTGCACGCCGCCAAGGGGCTGGAGTTTCCTCATGTGTTTCTGGTGGGGATGGAGGAGGAATGTCTGCCACACCGCAGCAGCGTCGAGGAGGGCAAGCTCGAGGAAGAACGGCGGCTCGCCTATGTCGGCATCACCCGCGCGCGCAAGACCTTGACCTTCACCATCGCCGCCAAACGCAAACGCGGCGCCGACATGCTGGCGCGCGAGCCCAGCCGGTTTTTGGCGGAACTGCCCGCCGATGACCTGCAATGGGAAGGCGGCGGCCGCCAGGCCGATCCCGAAAAACGCCAGGAGCGCGGCCAGGCTCATCTCGCCAATCTGCGGAATTTTCTGGGTTCGAGTTGAGCCCGCGAGCGATGCGGCACGAAACGGCGGCGCACTCGCTCGCGGCTTGACAAGCCCTGGTTCGGCAACTTTACTTAAGCGTTAAAAATGCCTCCCGGCAAAGGGGGTGGTATGGTTGCCGCGGGAAGCTCGCCCCGCCCTAGTGAAGCTCGCTTGAATTTATCCGGCGCCGGCCGTCTTCAGGCCGCCGGAAGGGACGTTTCATCCCCTCCGCCGCCGATTCCTTTGATCTCCCCGTCTGGTTTCCCTTTTCTTGTTGGATGCAAATGTCCGCCCTGACCGAGCAAGTCTTCGGCGCCGGCGAAGTCGCCCGTTGCAAATCCGTCGCATGCCGTTTACGGCCGGCTCGCCGATTTGGGACGGGGCGGGCATGCACGCTATTACATGATGTCGCGAGACGGTGAAGACGGCTGCCCTCTTCAGCCTCGTTGCAAGGATGGGCAAGAGCCGCCGCATTCGCGGTGCCGTCGTCATGGGCCCCGGGACATGGGGCGGCATACAACGCGGCGGGATGCGCCGTGGCGGCAATGGGCAGGGACGCCTTCATACCCGAGGATGCGGCGTCACGCCGTGTGGGCTCTGCTAACGGAGGACAGTGTATGAATGTGATAGCGATCGCCAATCAAAAAGGCGGCTGCGGCAAAACCACCACGGCCATCAATCTGGCCGCCGGTTTGGGACGTCAGGGTTTGCGGGTGTTGCTCATCGACATGGATGCGCAAGGCCATGCGTCCTTGGGCGTGGGCGTGCCGGCCGCGGCGCTGCCGGGTTTGCACGAAGTGTTCGCGGGCTCGGCATCGCTGATGGACGTGATTTTTTATAATGTCGTTCCGGGCGTGGATCTGGTGCCGGGAGCGATCACTTTATCGAATGTTGAACACTTGCTGGCCGATCAACCGGAACGGGAAAAGACCTTGCTCAAGCAGCTCGAGCCGGTGGCGGATTATTACGATCACACCGTCATCGATTGTCCGCCCGGCTTGGGCATGCTTTCCCTCAATGCATTGCGCGCCGCGGCGCGGGTGCTGATTCCGGTGGAACCAAGCCCCTTTGCCTTGGACGGCGTGGCGCGGCTGCATGAAACCATCGATTTACTGAATGACCGTTACGGCCTGCGGATTCGTATCAATTTATTGCCCAGTCTGGTCGATTCGCGTTGCCGCCTCACTCAGCGTTTGTTAGCGCAACTCGAGGAACGCTGGCCCGGTGAAGTCACGCCGCTGAGTGTGCGTTCTACGGTCAAAGTGAAAGAAGCGGCCTATCTCGGCCGCCCGCTCATCGATCATGCGCCGCGCGCCGCCGCCGCCGAGGATTTCGCCGAGTTGGTGGAATGGTTGACCGGACATGACTTGCCGCCCCGGCGCGGCAACGAGAGCCACGAAGCCGGATCGCAGCGGGTGCCCGGCATGACGTTCAGCGAAAGCATGGAGAACGGCCGGGAGCGGCGGGTGGTGCTGAGTTATCATCATGCGGCCAACAGGGACATGCAGATCGCCGGCGATTTCAACGGCTGGATTCCGGATCATGAAGTGGAAACCCGCACCGTCAACGACACCATGCAAAAAGTCTTGAAGGTGACGCCCGGCGCTTATCAATACCGGGTCATCATCGACGGCAAATGGCAGGAAGACCCGGCTAATCCCATGCGGGTGCCTAATCGTTTCGGCGGCAGCAATTCTCTGTTACGAATTTTGCCTTAGGAGCGCTGGTCATTGAACGCGCCCGTTGCGCCGCCGACGGCATGCTCATTCGCGCCTAGCGTAGCGTGGCCATTCAGTAATGGAAATCTCCCCTCTTATGAAAGGAAGGGAGGCAGTTAAGACGCCGCGCTTCCGGGCAATCCGTTCCCCATGTCTTTGTACCTGCGTTACTCCGGTATTAACGCGCTACCTCTATTCTTTTGATGAGGATAATGAAGTAGCTTGATCTTTCATCGCGGAATAAATATTCCCGCATTGCGAAGCACTACACACGAGGCTAAGGCGTGGCGGCGATGTGTGCGTCGGCGCTGAACTCGAAGGGATCGGCATGGATATCGCGTAACGCCGCGCCGGCCAGAAAGACTTTTTTCTTGGCGCTCTTCACCATTTCGGCGTTGCCGCATAAAAAAATCCGCCAGCCTTGCAAATGCGGGAATTGCTTAAGCGCGATTTCATCGGCCCTACCTGAACGATAGTTGCCCGATGCCCCGCCGCCTGAAACGCAAGGCGTGTAGTGGAAGTTGCGATGACGTTGCGCGAGCCGCCGCAGCGCTCCGATCAAATAAAGTCCCGTCGCGTCGCGGCTGCCGTGAAACAAATGTATGGCGCCGCGATGGCCTTGCGCCAAGGCGTCGCGGGCTATTCCCCACAGCGGGGCCAGCCCCGAGCCGGTACCGATCAGTAACAAGGTTTGGTCAATATCGCGCTTGCTGTAGTGACAGTCGCCGAAAGGACCGTGCAGGATGAGCGGGTCGCCTGCTTTGCATTTATCGTGCAGCCAGCCGCTGATGCGGCCGGCGGTGATGCGTTGAACATGCAGCTCCAGATAATTGTCGGTCTGCGGTACGCTGGCGAGCGAATAGCTGCGCAGGTGCTCGTGGTGATGCAGATTGATGAATTGTCCGGCGCGATAAACGAAGCCGTGCGGCGCGCGCAGGCGGAAACGGCTGATGTTCTGATTGAGAGGCTCCTTGCCGATGACCTCTGTCATGATGAGCGGAAGATCATTGTCATCGGGTAGAGCTATTTCCATATCCGCGCCGGGCCTGCACGCGCAAGCGAGAAAATACCGGCGCTCGCGCAGACTTTCTTTAATGCCGCGCTGTGAAATTTCGGACGGATCGCCGTGTACCGCGCGCATCAGGCAAGTTTGGCAAACGCCGCCGCGACAAGAGGAAGGAACGGCGACGCCGTGCCGCGTCAAGCCGTCGAGCACCGACTCGTCATCTTTCAAAACATAAGTGCGCTGCTGGTAGCGAATACGTGGCACGCCGCCGTCCTCGGTGAGGCCTAGCGGCCCAGCACGTCGTCGCGGGTGCTTTCCGCGATGGCGGCCATTTCGGCGATGAGGTTGGGCGGCACGTTCAGTTCTTGCAGAGTGGCCGCCAGGTTTTCCATCACCGCGTCGAAGTGGCTGTCATTCAGGCCTTGTTTCACCAAGTGGGCGTGGCCTTGCCGCATGGCCTGGCCGGTGTAGTGATGAGGTCCGCCGAAAGCGAAGGTCAAAAAACTTTTTTGTTTTGCCGCTTGTTTTTCCATGTCCACGCCGTCGAAGAACCGGCTGATGCGGTCATCGGTCAGCACTTTGCGATAAAAGATGTCCACCGCCGCGTTCACCGCCGCCTCGCCACCAATGCGCTCATAAAGATTTTGACTCATGACTGCCTCGTTAGAAAATAAAAGATGTATTTTTAATACATTATTATCGACGAGAAAAAATGTCAATGTATTTCAGCGGAATTTAACCGAGCGCTATGCTGGGTTTTTGATGAGAAATAAATGAATACGACGACGATTATGTGATTAATAACCCGTCAGGCTGAGTCCCGTGCGGGGGCTGACCAGCGTGTCATCGTACAGCCGGAATTGAAACGGCAGCGAACGCATCTCCGTCCCTTGATTTTTATGTATCGCGAAATGCAGATGGGGACCGCTGGAAAAACCGGTGTTGCCCGATTCGCCGAGCGGCTGGCCCGCGATGACCCGCGTGCCGGGCAGGACGCGCACGCTTTCCAATTTAAGATGAGCGTACTCGGCCATGGTGCCGTCGTCGTGCAGGATACGCACGCTGTTGGCGCGTGCGCCGTATTTTTCCATATCTAAACCATTGCCGAAAAAATCCCGCTCGATGTCCATCACCACGCCGCCGCGGGCGGCGACGATCGGCGTGCCTTCGGGCATGGCGATATCGACGGCATATTCACTGTAAGGCGTATTGTGGCTGTAGCCGCCGAAAAAGCCTTGAGTAACGGCAAAGGTTTTTCCGGAATCGAACGGCACGCGATAAGCGATTCGCGGATCGTGCTGCGCCTTGGAGTCGCCCAGCAACGGTGAGACGGTGATTTTGTAATCGAAGCCGCGCGCTTTATCAGCGACCTTGAGATCGACGGCGCGGATTTCGCGGCGGGCGGGTATGACAAAACGGTGCGGCAAAGCGGGTTGAGCGACGACATTTTTGGCCTGAGTGAAATTCAGTATGACTTCGACCGGCCCGTAGTAACTGTTATAAATATACAGTTCGTGTTCGGCGTCCGGGCCGCGGCTGCTGACGATGATTTTGTCTTTCTGCGCAACACGCACGGGGTGCGATTGCACCGGCTGATCGGTGGCCGGCGCTATGTCGGTGTATTGCCAGCGGCCGTCCTCATCTTGAAATTTGTAAAGTTGTTTCGCCTGCGACGCTGTCGCGGTCATCAATACAACCAGCAAAGGCAATAAAAAATAACAGCGGCGCTCAAGCACGTCCATCGTCTCGTGTACAAGCTATTCAACGAATAGATCGGCACGAAAGCCGCGTACATTATAGACCCGATCACAAAATCGACTTTAAATAGCCGGCGCGGGTGATCAGCCGTAACGAGATTATTCATCGGCGAACCGTTTACCGGATTGAGAATTCCGTTCCCGTTTTGAAGATGAATGGCCGCGTAAGCTTAGCCTTGTACGTTCGTACTGAAAAACCTCGGGCAATTTTTTCTCCTGCGGGTGGGAGAGTGGAGCGAGGGAGGCGCAGCCGTCAGGGTGAGGGAAGGAAAGATGGGAAGACCTGCTTGCGTCGTGATGGCGATCATTATGGCGCCCTCTCCCGCGGGGGGAGAGGGGGTGATTGCGACGCCGGTGTGATGACACGAGTAAGGGTGGTGAGCGGTCCCGGCTTAGCCGGCGAGTTTTTTCTTCAACAGGTCGTTGACTTGCGCGGGATTGGCTTTGCCCTGACTGAGTTTCATCACTTGCCCGACGAAAAAGCCGAACAGTTTGTCCTTGCCGCCGCGGTAATCGGCGAGCTGGCCGGGGTTGGCGGCCATCACGTCGTCGATGACTTTTTCGATGGCGCCGGTGTCGGTGACTTGTTTCAGTCCGTGTTTTTCGATCACGGCGTCGGCGTCTCCCTCGCCGTTCCACATCGCCTCGAACACGGTCTTGGCGATCTTGCCGGAGATGGTGTCGTCGGCGATGCGGCGCAGCATGCCGGCCAGCGTTTCAGGCGACAACGGACTTTGGGTGATCTCCAAGCCGGCCTTGTTGACGGCGCCCAGCAAATCACCGATCACCCAGTTGGCGGCCAGTTTGGCGTCGCCGCCCGCGGCCTTGGCGGTGGCTTCGTAATAATCCGCCAACTCTCGGCTGGTGATGAGCACGCTGGCATCGTAAGGAGTGAGGCCGTATTGCCGGATGAAACGCTCGCGTTTCGCGTCGGGCAGTTCGGGCAGGGTGGCGCGCACGTCTTCGATCCAGGCCGCGTCGAGTTCCACCGGCAATAAATCGGGATCGGGGAAGTAGCGATAATCCATGGCCTCTTCCTTGCTGCGCATGGAGCGGGTCTCGTCTTTCTGCGCATCGTAAAGCCGGGTCTCCTGCACGACCTTGCCGCCGCCTTCGATCAATTCGATCTGCCGTTCGACCTCGTAGTTGATGGCGCGCTCGACGAAGCGGAAGGAGTTGATGTTCTTGATCTCGGCGCGGGTGCCGAACTTTGCTTCGCCCTTGCGGCGCACCGACACATTGGCGTCGCAGCGGAACGAGCCTTCCTGCATATTGCCGTCGCAGATTTCCAGATAACGCACCAGCGAGTGGATTTTTTTCATGTAGGCCACCGCCTCTTTGGCGGAGCGCAGATCCGGTTCGGAAACGATCTCCAGCAGCGGCGTGCCGGCGCGGTTCAAATCGATGCCGGTGAGGCCGTGAAAATCCTCGTGCA
The DNA here is from genome assembly GCA_919903055.1 of Gammaproteobacteria bacterium. Taxonomy (GTDB): domain Bacteria; phylum Pseudomonadota; class Gammaproteobacteria; order DRLM01; family DRLM01; genus CAKKSB01. The sequence goes on from CAKKSB010000019.1 coordinate 11,699, forward strand.
GGGATTTGCCGGCGTCTTCCTCCAAATGGGCGCGAGTGACGCCGATGGTTTTGGTGACGCCGTCTTCCAGTTCGATGTCGAGGCGGCCCCGCGCGACGATGGGCAGTTCGTACTGGCTGATCTGATAGCCCTTGGGCAGATCGGGATAGAAATAATTCTTGCGGGCGAATACCGAACGCGGCGCCACCGTGGCCTGAATGGCCAGACCGAATTTGGTGGCCATCCGCACCGCCTCTTTATTCAGCACCGGCAGCACGCCGGGCAGGCCGAGATCGACGGCGCAGGCCTGGGTATTGGGCTCCGCGCCGTAGGCGGTGGCGGCGCCGGAGAAAATCTTGCTCTTGGTGGCGAGCTGGGCATGAATCTCCAGCCCGATGACAGTTTCCCATTCCATTCCTGCAACCTCGGCTCGTGGCGGGCAACAACCCGCGTCAAAAAGAGCGCTTATCTTAGCATTAGCACGAGAAGATCAGGACACCGGGTGACGTCCCTGTTCACTGGATAATCAAGGCATTTGCGGCTGATGCAGCATTGTATGAGCGCGATGTCACGACGGACAGTGCACCGCCGACATGCTTACGCTCGATGAGCTTCTCCCAGTCAAACCTTCGCTCGCGAATGACGCCGCGCGCTGCGAACTCTTTATCCAGCGGCGCGGCCTTGGCGGACTTCCTTTGGCGCTTTATCTCACTAGCCGAACGCCCGGCCGTTTCATCTTCAAACAAGCGTGGCATGAACAAATAAATAATGGCATCATCGCCCGGCAGCGCTGGGAGTGAGGAAATTACAGTTCGTGCCACGTGCGACATCAATAAAATCGAGAGGAGGAGTGAATGAAACGTAACATCTTGATGGGATTACCCATATTCTTCTTAGGCAGTCAGCTTAGCTTGGCCGAAGAAACGGCCACCGAAAACAAAGCCGTAGTGCTGGACACTATAACTATTAAGGGCCAGGGCATGCAGGAGGCCGACCGGGCCTTTTCGGTCAATTCCATTTCTCAAGAACAGATACGGGCGAAACAGTCGCAGTCGCCGATCACGCTGATCGAGGAATTGCCGGGCGTCAATGTGACTTCTTATCAGCAGGGCGGGGTGGCCGACGTCTTTCAATTGCGCGGCTTCACCGGCGGCGGCCACGGCAGCGATGCCGGCGTGGTTCTCGACGGCATCAGCCTGAACGAAGGCGAATCACACGCCGACGGCTATGCCGACACCAATCTCATCATCCCCCTCGAACTGGAAGGCGTGACCGTTTACAAAGGCCCGGTCTCCCCGCTGTTCGGCAACTTCGCCCGCGGCGGCGTGGTGAGTTTCGCCACCCGTAAAGGCGGTGAATATCAGGATTTCGACTTTTCGATGGGGTCCTACGGCACGCATAACGCCCAAGGCGCGATGGGCATCAAGCTCGGCCAGGTTCAGATCAACGGCGCCTTGCAGGGTTATGAAAGCGATGGCTGGCGGGAAAATTCCCGCTACACCAAGATGAACGCCGCGGTGCGCGCCGCCTACGAAATCAGTGAACGCTCCGAAGTCGCCCTGTCGCTGCGCGGCCACGGCGGCCATTGGCAGGCGCCGGGGTATGTTCTGTGGGATCAATTTCAGGACGACGACCGCCGCAGCCAGCAAAATCCGACGGTCAGAACCCAGCAGGACACCGGCGACAAACAATTCTCCGGCCAGCGCGTCGATTTCAATCACAGCTTCAGTGAAAACCTGCGGCTGCTGACTTTTTTATATAACACCGACCATGAATTCACCCGCTATCAAACCAGCTTGAATGTCGCCAATCCGCCGGCGACCCAGCAGGTCGAATTCCGCTACAACCGCGGCGTGCAAGTGCTCGGCTCCAGCTTGAACGGCAAGAGCCAATTGTTCGGCATCGCCAGCAACTGGGTGACGGGTTTTGAATACTACAACGAAGACACTCGCGCCCATCAATGGAATGATCAGGTTCACGTCCGCCAAACTCAGACCGCGAAAAATGAATTCAATAACAACACCACCTCGCTGTACGGCCAGCTCGATCTGGACATCAATCCGCGTTTCCGGCCGACCTTGGGCGTGCGTTACGACAGTTTCGGCGGCGAACACGATAATCAACTGACCGGGGTCAAGCGCGACATCAATGACTTCGACCATATCAGCCCCAAGCTGGGCGTCCGCTCAGCGCTCACCGATAAATGGGAACTGCGCGCCAGCGCCGCCAACGGCTTTGCCCTGCCGAGCGGCACGGCCAAATTCGATCCCAACATCAATGTCGATTCGGTCGAATACTGGCAATACGAAGTCGGCATCAACGGCGCGCCGTCGCCCGAGTGGTATCTCGACCTCGCGGCCTTCGTGCTCGACAGCTCCGGTGAGATTCTGCAGGACCCGCCCGGCTCCGGCATTTTCCATAACGCCGGCGAAACCCGCCGCACCGGCGTCGAAGGCGAAGTGCGCTACTACCCGCCGGTCATCGCCAACCTTGAAGTCGGTCTGACCTTCGGTTATTTCGAGAGCGAAGTGCAAGACAACCCCAACCCCGCTTTGGTGGGCAAGGAGATCAACGGCCAACCGAAACACATCGCCAATGTCGACGTGAGCTACGCGCCGCCCGCCGGTGTGGGCGGCAGCCTGCGCTTGCGCTCGGTAGGTCCCTGGTTTACCAACGCGGTTAATAGCATCGAATACGACGGCCACAATGTCGTGACGGCCTCGCTCTTCTACAATTACCGCACCGAAGCCGGCAAGAAGGCGCGGGTCTATCTCGACATCAACAATGTGTTCGACGAAGTGTATTCCGACAATGTCTCGGGCGGACCGCACCCGACCCAAGGCGCGGTACCGACCTCCACCTCACCCATGCCGCCGACCAATTTCATGCTCGGTTTGGCGCTGTCACTGTAAAAACCTAAACCTGCTCGCTTCGGTCATTCCGGAGCGAGCAGGCGGCTGGTACCCGCATCTCTTTCAAAATTAAAACTTGGATTTTATCTCTAAGAATTTGTAGGCCGAAGACTGCCAAGGATTCGCCATCACTAGGGTAATCAAGCGACGATAGCCCGGCTGTGGCGTAGATGACTGGGCCGAGCCGGCCCGGCGTGCTGGTCCCAATAACCCTCGCCGGCACGATGCGCTTGCCCGGCTATACGCACCTGTCCGAAAACGTTAGAAGGCCAGCATACTTCAGGAAAACCGATTTCAACCCGATACCGTCCATACCTCCCGATCATCGGATAAAAATCTATGCAGCTCGCAGGCGATCATTTCGGCAATAGCCGCACCACTGTGCGCAACGACATACTGGTGCCGTTTATCAGCGAAACCATTCTCACCCTGGAAAGCATGGCCGATTTAAAGGCCTCCAGTGACCTGCTGACCTATCAAGACGCGCTCGACACCTTCATCTTCAAAGGTTTCTCGGTCTGCCTGGTGACCCGCAGACAAGGCGAGGTCGATGGCAAGATCGTCATGAATCATGATCTCGCCACCGCCTTGGCGATAGGCAACCGGGTGCGCGCCAAGATGCTGGGCACCGAGGAAAACGCTACGACTTTGAATGCGGAAGTCAGCGAGGCCCTCGCCGAATTCGCCAATACCGCCATCGGCCTCGCCATCCGCCATCTCAGCGCCACCCGCAAATTCAGCTTCGGCACGCCCGCCTACATTATCAGTCAGGCAGACAGCCAAATGTTCCTGGAAGGCGTCAAACAAATCTTCACGGTGCCCGTCGATCTCGCGGTCGGCGGCCGTTTCTATTTTAGTTATCTCATGCACGGGGAGGGCTGAGTCATGCTAAGCCAGGACGCAAAAATATTAGTGGTCGACGACGCGCTCATCATGCGGGAAGCGCTGCGGCGCATACTCGCCGGGCTTGGCTACAACAACGTGCTGCAGGCGGAACACGGCAAGGGCGCGCTCAACGTGCTCGAAAAAAATCAGTATCAGGTCGGAATCGTCTTTCTCGACATCGTCATGCCATTCATGGACGGCAAAGCCGCTTTGAAAAAAATTCGCGAGAAGAGTAAAACACTCCCCGTCGTCATGTTGACCTCGGTGGCGGATCAGGAAGCGATCGACGAATGCGTCAAAGAGGGCATCGTCACCTATTTATTGAAACCCGTTAACGCGGTGAGCGGGCCGGCGATGCTCACGGAGCTTTTTGAAAAGCTGTAAACGATAATTATCTAGTGAGGCGTCGAGTCGCTGCCCAGATGTTCGGTAAGGAACTGATCTCCGGTATTCGGAAAAAATCTTTCCAGTTTGATGCAGACTTTAAATTTATGAAACGTCGTATCAAAACCCTGCCTTCTCCCTTCCCAACCCCAACCTTTCCCCCAGCGATCGCCGTTGCGGATAACGCACCGCGTACAAATCGGCTTCGTGCGAACGTTTGAGCAGGTAGTCGTCGCTGGTGATCAGCTCATCGACCAATTTCAAATCCAGGGCGCGGGTGCCTAGCCAGTGTTCGCCGGTGGCGACGGTGGCGAGGTCCAGCCGCGGCCGGTGTTGGGCGAGAAATTGTTTGAAGAGGTCGTGGGTCTCTTCGATCTCTTCTTTTAGTTTGGCGCGGCCTTCTTCGGTGTTTTCGCCGAAGAGGGTGAGCGTGCGCTTGAATTCCCCCGCGGTGTGCAGTTCGTAATCGATATCGTGTTTTTTGAGCAAGCCGTGGAAGTTGGGCATTTGCGCCACCACGCCGATCGAGCCGACGATGGCGAAGGGCGCGGCGAGGATGCGGTCGGCGACGCAGGCCATGAGGTAGCCGCCGCTGGCGGCGATTTGATCCACCGACACCACCAGCGGTATGCCGGCCTGGGTGATGCGCGCCAGTTGCGAGGCGGCGAGGCCGTAGGACATCACCAGGCCGCCCGCGCTTTCCAAACGTAAAAAAACTTCATCCTTGGGCGTGGCGACGGTGAGCAGCGCCGTCACTTCCTCGCGCAGGGTGTGCACCGCCGAAGCGCGCAGGTCGCCTTTGAATTCGAGCACGAAGACCCGCGGGCGCGGTTCGGCATTGCGCGGAATATTTTTATCCGCTTCGCGGCGGCGTTGCAGATAATGTTTGAGATCGTGTTTGGGCAGCATAGCGCGGTGCAGCACGTCGGCCATGGCCTGGTATTTCTCGTTGAGTTTTTTCACGTGCAGATGTTCGCGCGGCGTGTCCTTGCGCCGCAGCAGACGCGCCGTCATCGCAATGGCCAAGACGATCAGCGCCAGGAAGGTGAAGGTTTTTGCGATGAACAAACCATAAGCGGACCAGAAACTTTCCATGTCGATGTCCTCAATGAAGTGTATTGCCTTCATCGTAGACCGAGCGGCAGGGTCATGCCCAGCGGAAATTGCCGGCGAGGTGGCGCGGCGCCCAAGTCGGCAGCAGCGCAGTCAGTCAATAAGGCATGAACAGGCCTATGCAACAGACCTTATTCTGCTGCGTGTCGATACCGCTATTCAAATCCCCGCGGACTCCGCGCGTGCCAGTCGGTGACCTGCTGATATTGATGCGCGATGTTGAGCAGCCGCGCCTCATCGAAATAATCGCCGATGAGTTGCAGGCCGACCGGACGTTGACCGACGAAGCCCGCCGGGATCGACATGCCGGGCAGGCCGGCCATGTTGACGGCGATGGTGTAGATGTCGGAAAGATACATGGTGACCGGGTCGTCGGTCTTCTCGCCGATGTTGAAAGCCACGGTGGGCGACGCCGGACCCATGATGACATCCACTTTCTCGAAGGCGTGTTTGAAATCTTGGCTGATGAGCTGACGCAGTTGCTGGGCCTTCAGGTAATAGGCGTCGTAATAACCGGCGGACAACACATAGGTGCCGATCATGATGCGGCGCTTCACCTCGGCGCCGAAACCTTCGCCGCGCGAACGCTTGTATAAATCGAGGAGGTCTTTCGGCGCGTCGCAACGGTGGCCGAAACGCACGCCGTCGTAGCGCGCGAGATTGGACGACGCCTCCGCCGGGGCGACGACGTAATACGTCGGCACCGCCAGCGCGGTGTTGGGCAGGCTGATCTCCACCACCTCGGCGCCGAGTTTTTTGTATTCGGCGATGGCCGCTTCGATGGCGGCGGCCACTTGCGGATGCAAGCCTTCGCCGAAATATTCCTTGGGCAGACCGATCTTCAAACCGGCGATAGCGTTATTCAGCGTCGCGGCGTAATCGGGCACCGGCCGGTCGACGCAGGTGGAGTCGCGCTCATCGTAGCCGCTCATGGCGCGCAGCAGCAGCGCGCAGTCCTCGGCGGTGCGCGCCATCGGTCCGCCCTGGTCGAGGCTGGAGGCGAAGGCGATCATGCCGTAGCGCGAGACCCGGCCGTAAGTGGGTTTGATGCCGGTGATGCCGCACAGCGCGGCGGGCTGGCGGATCGAGCCGCCGGTGTCGGTGCCGCTCGCGCCGGGTGTGAGCCGTGCCGCCACCGCCGCCGCCGAACCGCCCGAGGAACCGCCGGGTACCGCGGCGGTGTCCCAGGGATTTTTCACCGAGCCGTAATAGCTGGTTTCATTGGACGAGCCCATCGCGAACTCGTCCATATTGGTCTTGCCCAGCATCACCGTGCCCGCCGCGTTGAGCTGGCTGACCACCGCGGCGTCGTAGGGGGCGATGAAATTGTCGAGCATCTTCGAGCCGCAACTGGTCTTCACGCCTTGCGTGCAGAAGATGTCATTCTGGGCGAAGGGCACGCCGACCAGGGGGCCGGT
>CAKKSB010000020.1 GCA_919903055.1 Gammaproteobacteria bacterium
TGCTCGAACGGTATTTGATACGCGCCGAATCCAGGCGGCGGCACCCCGACGATACCCCGTTACACGTGGGTTCTTGCAATATTCTCATCATGGGCATGGGGCGGGTCGGCACCAGCGCTTACGACTTTCTCACCAAACGTAAACAGCGGGTGCTCGGTCTCGACTCCGATCCCGGCAAGGTGGAAGGCCATGCCGGGCAGGGCCGCCAAGTGTTGTACGCCGACGCGGAAGATCCCGGTTTATGGCAGGACATCGACCTCGACGGCGTGCGCGCGGTGTTGTTGGCCATGCCCGACCGGGAGGCCAATATCATCGCCGTCAAACAATTGCGCCGCGCCGGCTACACGGGCTTCGTGAGCGCGACGGCGATTTATCCCGAAGAGGTGGAAGTGATTACCGCCGCCGGCGCCGACGAGGTGTATTACTACTACGACGAAGTGGGTGTCGGTTTCGCGGAGCATGTCTGGGAACAAGTCTTTCCCGCGCCGCAGGAGATCAAGCCGGCGATGAAGGATACACCGGCGATCTGAAAGAAATTCGGTTCGTCGCCAAGACGCCAAGGACGCCCAAGAAAAAAGTTTCTTGGGTGTAAGAATCCTGTCTTGGCGCTTGAGTAAAACCTATTTCAAAATCGATTTTTAAATCGGCGAATGTGATGATGCTTGACGATTGATTATTTTCCGAGGAACCTTTTGCTGGATTGAGCACCGCGTTCTAATTTTGAAATTATTAACTCGGCCGCCAAATACGTGGCGTTTAGAACTCCTTCCCCCTGCAAGGGGGAAGGTTGGGATGGGGGTGATGGGACTGGAAATCCGCCGCGTTCGACCCCACCCTAACCCTCCCTTTCCAGTGGGAGGGGATCTACTGCAATCAGTGAGTTCATCATTTCAATTGCCGATTTAATAAGAATGACACCTCGGTCCGGCTTGGAGTTTTTAATTTTGAGATAAGTTCTAGTTTGCCGGGCGGATCAGCGCCGCCGGCCGGGCGGGGTGCGCGGCGCTTTGACGATAGGGCGCGCGCCTTGTTGCCGGAAATATTCTCCCACCATTACGCCGAAGGCCACCGAGACGTTGAGGCTTTCCACCAGACCGCTGCCGGGTACGGTGAGCAATGCGTCGGCGCTCTTGGCCAAGGGAGGAGCGACGCCGTCCACTTCGCTGCCGAGGATGAGGATGCTGCGCGCGCCGAAATGATGGGCGTACAGCGGCGTGCCTTGCCGCACGCTGGTGCCGAGCAGCTGATAACCCATCTCTTGCAACTGGCGCAGTTGACGCGCCGCCTGCGGCAGGTACACCAGCATCACCTGTTCCGCGCCGCCTTCCGCCACCCGGCAGGCCGAGGGCGATAGTTTGGGCAGGCGGTCCGCCGTGCCCAGCACATAACGGATACCGAAGTGCGCGCAGGTGCGCAGCAGGGCGCCGAGGTTGTGCGGATTTTCCACCCCGTCGAGATACAGGAGCAATTGCGGATCGGCCTCGTCGCGCAGCAAGGGCAGCCATTCGTTGAAGCTGAGGGCGATGCGCTCGCGGGCCAGCACGCAGACGCCTTGATGATGAACGGAGTCCGTCAATTTTTCCAAATCATCGGCGCCGACGATGTGATAAGCCTTGCGCTGCGCCGCCGCCCATTTGAGCATGGCGGCGAATTGCGGCAGACGCGCCTCTTCGAGATAAATGCGGATGACGTCATGCGGCCGCCGCTGCCAAAGCGCGAGACAGGCGGCGCTGCCGTAATATTTGAGTTCCTTACGGGTTTCCTTGGGCGGTACGCCGGTGGGCCACGGTGATTTGCGAGGGAATTTTTTTTGACTCATGGCGGGTTCCGGCCGATTCCATTGTTGCGACTGCGCGCGGGAAAAATCTTATCGCCTCGATCTTGCGGCAAAGCGAAGGAAATATCGAAATTAAACCGGAACGGCAACCATGGCGCGAGGGTGCGAGATCAATAAAAATTTTGTCAATTCACCGAGACCGGCGCGGGATGTATCAGGCGCGTGCCCGGCGCTTCCTCGAACAGGTTGCGGCCGATGTCCGAATACACCACCATCGCCGCCGGTATCTCTTCGAGAATTTGCGCCGCCATCTCTTCCAGCGACATGCCTTCAGGTTCGAATTCCCGCCAATAACCTTCGGCCATTTCGGGACCGACAAAAAAGGACAACGCCAACACGCAGGCGCCCAGTTCTTCGTCGAGATCTTCCGGCGTGTTGGCTTCCCACACATCGGTCAACCATTCATGTGCCACCAGAAATCCTCGCGACCACTGGCTGAGCGGCGCCTGCGCGTCAAGATTGGCCATGACGTCCGCCAGCGGCTGGCAAGCGGCGGGCAACACCGGATAACCGCGCACGATTTCCTGATTGACCTGGTTATACAGCGTCATCATCGCCTGCATCACGTGGCCGGCTTCGGCGAGATCGGCGTAGCCCGCCTCTTGGCCGTTAAAAACTTCCGGTAACCAATCGGCGGGCTGCACCATTTCCGGCGAACAGGCCACCGCGAACAGGAAGCCCAGCAGCTCTTGATAATTCAGGGTGTCTTCCGGCCGTTGCGCGGCCGCCAGAAAAGGTTGCAGGACTATCGCGGCCGATTCATAAACGGTGGGTTTCGGTTTCATGGCGGTACCTTTAAGCGTTATGCCATCGCCAAAACGGGAGGCGATGCGGGAACGGGATATGTGACGTCGCTGAATTTGATGAGGCGGTGAAATCAATCCTGGAACATATGATACTGCGGTCGTGTGTCGTCACGCCACCTTTGATATACGGTCGCCGGTTAGCACCGTTGAACTTGGGGCCAGGCGTCGACACGGTAACCCCCGTGGGTGCGGTCCCTTAAACGAGGTGGCGACGGCCCCGGCCGGCGGTGGGTCATGTGAAGACCTGTCTCAACCGCGATTTTGAAATTATTCGGTGCAAGTCGATCATGGCGATGCAGTCTTTCCCGACGGGACCGGCAACCGGCTTGCAAGCGCCACTCCGATTTTAAGGATTTGAATGCCGCTCAGTAGGGCAGCGGGCGCGTGCGGGACGGTCGTGGCAAAAAATTAATATCGCTCGGCATAAATCGATATGCACGTGGAGGCACGAGGTGTTTCCTGATGGCCGCACACAGCGACGCCGTCAATACGCTGAATTAATCGACAAGCGCGCTTCAGCGATGCTTTGTCGCGGCTCGTTATCGCCGATGTTTTTACTTGCGGCTGGTTGAGTGATGAAACGCGATGCACGCGAACAAGCCAGTGCGCCAGCCTGGTGTTATACTGCACGGGTTTTTAATCCGCGAATTTCCGCGATGTTGCGGGATGAAGCCGATGGGAACACTCAAAGCGGCAAGAATCGCGATTCTTGCGCGTGAGCAAGCAGGGGAATTGATTTCCCGTGCGAAGTCGTAACGTGAAATTTATACATGGAGCAAATCAAATGGTAGAACAAAACAAAGCCGTCGTCGGTGTACGCGGCGCGGCCGCGGTGAAAGCGATCCAGGCCGCCGAAGCGCTGGCGGTGAAAGCGCATGCGGAATGGGCGAAGACGATTGCCGCCGCCGTCGCGGTGACCGATAAAGAATTCGCCGCCGTCGCCAAAAAAGCGGCTGGACTCAAGGCGCGGGCGGCCAAGGCGCTGGCCCGGGTGAAGACCGCCAAAGGCCCGGCGGCCAAGAGCAAGGCCCGTGACGCGCGCAAGCAGGCGCAGGCTGAACTGGCGGCGATTACCGCTGATTTGACTACGCTGCGGGTGTCTCAGGCCGCCGCTCAGGCGGATGCCAAATTGTTCAAGTTGATCGACAAAGCCTTGACCGGCGCGATGAAGGCCGCGGAAAAAATCGCCGCCAAGGCCGCGAAACCGAAAAAACGTCGCCGGACTAAAAAGCCGCTGTAACGATCCGGGCGGGGCGAAACGTAATTTTTCGCGGCCATGCATGAAGCGCGTGCGGCGAGGGTTGATCAACAACCCGTGTGTTTCGCCCTGTTCCCACCAATTTCCTCTCCTGCCGTCCGCCCGCGCCGTGTTAGCGGGGTGACATCCGTTGGCCTCGGCGGGTGGATTTATGAGAGAATGCGCGGCGATCACGGGCGCGCCACGGCTGACCCGTGCGGTAATGACTCAGCCGACGGCAGTCGGCCCGGCCGTAAAATCGTTTTCATCATCACTTCACTATTTAAGCAACGCCCTTGTAGTAACCTTTTTGGAACAGTACCTTGATCTCTACAGCCAACCTCGCTATCCAGTTTGGGGCCAAGCCCCTTTTCGAAAATGTTTCGGTCAAATTCGGCGGCGGCAATCGTTACGGTTTGATCGGCGCCAACGGTTGCGGCAAGTCCACCTTAATGAAAATTCTCGGCGGCGACTTGGACGCGAGCGCGGGCTCGGTCAGCATCGAGGCGAATCAGCGACTCGGCAAGCTGCGCCAGGATCAATTCGCTTTCGAGACTTTCACGGTGCTCGATACGGTGATCATGGGGCACGGTGAGTTGTGGCGGATCAAACAGGAACGTGACCGCATTTATTCTTTGCCCGAGATGAGCGATGACGACGGCATGAAAGTGGCCGATCTTGAAGTCGCCTTCGCCGAGATGGACGGTTACACCGCCGAGTCGCGCGCCGGCGAATTGCTGCTGGGTTTGGGCATTCCCATCGAACAGCATACCGGTCCGATGAGCGCGGTGGCGCCGGGTTGGAAGCTGCGGGTATTGCTGGCGCAGGCGTTGTTCGCGGATCCCGACATCATGCTGCTCGACGAGCCGACCAACAATCTCGACATCAGCACCATCCGTTGGTTGGAGGGCGTGCTCAATGCCCGCACCAGCACCATGATCATCATTTCCCATGACCGCCATTTCCTGAACAGCGTGTGCACCCACATGGCCGATCTGGACTACGGCGAAGTGCGGGTGTATCCCGGCAATTACGACGACTACATGACCGCCGCTACGCAAGTGCGCGATCGGCTGTTATCGGACAACGCCAAGAAAAAAGCTCAGATCGCCGATTTGCAAACCTTCGTCAGCCGCTTTTCCGCCAATGCCTCCAAAGCCAAACAGGCCACTTCGCGCGCCAAACAGATCGACAAGATCAAGCTGGAAGACGTGAAGCCCTCGAGCCGGGTCAACCCTTATATCCGTTTCGAACAGGCGAAAAAATTGTATCGTCTGGCGCTGGAAGTAAAAGAACTGAGCAAAGGTTACGGCGCCACGCCGCTGTTCAGCGGCCTTGATTTAATGGTGGAAGTGGGCGAGCGTATCGCGGTGATCGGGCCGAACGGTATCGGCAAAAGCACCTTATTACGGACGTTGGTCGGCGAACTCGCGCCGGACAGCGGCGTGGTGAAATGGTCGGAGAACGCCAGCGTCGGTTACTTCGCCCAGGATCACGCCGCCGATTTCGCCGGCAACACCTCTTTGTTCGACTGGATGAGCCAGTGGCAACAGCCCGGCGAAGATGAGCAAGTGATCCGCGGTACCTTGGGCCGCTTGCTGTTTTCCCAGGATGAAATTAAAAAATCGGTGAAGCACATTTCCGGCGGCGAGCAAGGCCGCATGTTGTTCGGCAAGTTGATGCAGCTCAAACCCAATGTGCTGGTGATGGACGAACCCACTAACCACTTGGACATGGAGTCGATCGAGTCGCTCAATAACGCACTGGAAAATTATCCCGGCACCTTGATTTTCGTCAGCCACGATCGCGAATTCGTCTCGTCGCTCGCTACCCGCATCATCGAAATGACGCCGCAGGGCTTGGTGAACTTCAACGGCAGTTACGATGATTATTTGCGCAGCCAGGGCGTGGAATAAAGACGCTCATCGCCGAGAAAAGTGTAGTGTTCGGAATGGGTTTTAGTCGTCTTCCCGCGCGGCGCCGAGATGCAGCAGATTACCGTCGCTGTCCACCTCGGATTGAAATAGGATGGGGCAGCAGCAGATCTCGCAATCTTCGTAATACGTCTGATTGCCCGCCGAGCCGTCCACGCCGATATTGAAAGTTTCTCCGCAATAAGGGCATGTCACCGTTCTTTCATGCAGCAACGGAATGTCGCCCGCTAGAAAGGCTTTGCCGGTCTTGGGTTTCGCGCGTTTGCCGGATGAGTCATCCATGGTGTCGATTGAGTGCCTTTCAAGTACGTTCAATTTTAAGGAGTCTCTGATTTATTCAGGGTTCCCGAGCACAGGGTTGTGTCGTTATTTTGGATAACGTAACAATGCCTCATTGAAAAGCGCATTTTCGCTTTCCATGTCCTGAGAATTCGAGAGTAGGATTTCAGAGCTTGCTTCTTAAGTGTAGTCCCCACTTCACATCTGTCCATAAGACCGCTGTTCACCCCGCGCCCGGCGTGAAATCACGGCGGGGTTCGGCCCGATAGGCGCGCGAGCCGTTCATTGCGGCGCGGCGCCGGTTTGGATGGTGAAAATCAACAGCGCTTCGTCGCAGCTCACCGGTTCTCCGTGTTCGAGTTGTTGCTCCAGCACGCTGATGGTGGCTTCCGAAGCATCCCGGCCGGCCGTCGCGCGTTCGGCGATACGGCCGCGCAATTGTTCGGACGGCGCCTTGCAATCGAAAATCACGAAAGGAAGATGCATGCGTTCGGCGAGTTGATGAAACATCTCGCGCTGCCCGCGTTTTAAAAACGCCGCGTCGATGATGACGGGGAAACCGGCGCCGAGCACCGTCTCCGCCAATTCGGCGAGATGCTGATACGTGCGCGTGCCGGCCTCGGCGCTGTACAAGCCGTCATTGACGGCGGAGCCACCGCGCGCGTCGGCGGCCAGACCGAACAACCGTTTGCGTTCCACGTCGGAACGCAGCCGTATCGCGCCCTGCGATTCCAGCACGCCGTCGCTGAGGGTGGTTTTGCCCGAGCCGGACAGGCCGTGGGTAATCATCAATGGCGTGGGCACCGCCGCGGTGAAACGTGCGGCGAGACGCAGATAAGCACCAACCTGCTGTTGCGTCGCGCGGCGCTGGTCTTCGCTCAAGCCGTCTTGCGCCAGACGCAGGCAGGCCACCTTGGCGCGCACCAGCGCACGGTACACTTGATAGAAACGCAGCACGCGCAGACCGGCATAATCGCCGGTATATTGCAGGTAATCGTTCAATACGCGCCGGGCGAGGTCGGGGCGGCCGCGGTCGTGGAGGTCCATGGTGAGAAAAGCGATCTCGCTCATCACGTCGATCCAGCGCAGCTCGGGATTGAATTCGATGCAATCGAACAGCACCGGCCGGCCGTCGAGCAGGGCGATGTTGCCGAGATGGGCGTCGCCGTGGCATTCACGGATATGCCCCGTTTGTTGACGCTGGGTGAACACGCCGCGCAAGCTGGCGAAGGCGGTTTCGCTCCAGTGCTGCAACGCGTCGAGCTGGTCGAGTTCGTCGCGGACCGCCAGACGCGGGCGGATCTGCGCGAAGTTTTGCGCCACCGGTTGCCAGACCGCCTCCGCCGAACCGTAGTGTCCACCGGCCTTCGCCACTACGGCGGTGCTGTGAAACGCGGCCAAGGTCTCGGCGAGGGCGGCGATCCGCGCGGCGCCGAGTTCGCCGCGGGCCAGCACCCGGTCGAGTTGGGCCTCCTGGGGAAACTCGCGCATCTGTACCGCGTATTCGATGGCCTCGCCCACGCCGCCGAGGCGGGGCGCGGCCGGTGTGCCGGTGATCGGGAGCACCGCGAGATACAGTTCAGGAGCGAGGCGGCGGTTGAGGCGCAGTTCTTCCTCGCAGCAATGACGGCGTTGCGCCAAGCTTGAAAAATCCAGGAAGCCGAAGGCTACCGGCTTTTTGATCTTGTAAGCATAGTCGCCGGTAAGCAGCACCCAGGAGATATGGGTTTCCACCCGCCGCACGGCGGTTACCGGGTGCGGGTAGCAGGCCGGGTTTTGCAAGGCTTCAATCAGAATGATGCTCGGGTCCTCAGTCATGACCTGCCCGTGCGGTGAGTACCCGGTCATTATTGCCGATGGAACGGCTGTCGCAAGCCTTATTTTCCATCGCCGCCGCTCATCGCCCGGCCGTGAACGTGTATAATCGGCCCGGTATTCACCGTCAGCGCCGAACCACTCCAACCATTTTCTTGCAGCCGGTCGTCATTCGCTAATTATGTTTTCCCGTTTCCGCCGCCGTACTCCCCGCCAGCCGGGCCGTTCACTCTGGCGCGGCGTGCTGTGGGGCTTGCCCCTCATCGCGCTGTTGGGGTTGGCGGCGTATCTGGTTTATCTCGATAAAACCATCCGCGATCAATTCGAAGGCCGCCGCTGGGCTTTGCCGGCGTACGTTTATGCGCGTTCCCTGGAATTGTTTCCCGGCGCGCGTTTGTCGGCGGACGCTTTGGAGAAAGAATTGCGTCTGCTCGCCTATCAACCGCTGCAGGGCGTGCTGCGGCCCGGTTCTTATCAACGGCGCGGCGATACGCTGCGGGTGTTCACTCGTCCCTTTACTTATTGGGACGGTAAGGAACCGGCCAGCGACGTCGAGCTGCAATTCAACGGCGGCGATCTGGCGGTGTTGACCGCCGTCAACGGCGGACGTCCCCTCGATCTGGCCCGGCTCGATCCGGTGGTGATCGGCCGCATCTATCCCGCCCATCACGAAGACCGGGTACTGGTGAAGCTGGAGCAGGTACCCGGCTTGTTGCGCGACGGCCTGCAAGCGGTCGAGGACAAGCATTTCTATCATCATTGGGGCGTGGACCCGCTGGCGGTGCTGCGGGCGTTGTGGGCCAATCTGCGCGAAGGCGAGGTAGTGCAGGGCGGCAGCACGCTCACTC
>CAKKSB010000021.1 GCA_919903055.1 Gammaproteobacteria bacterium
GCAATACCTCCGCGGCATCGAGGGTGAAGGGCCGTTGCGCGCGCACCCCCGCGAAACACGGTGCGCAGGTCGGCGATGCGCTCGATCAACAGCCGCGAACCACGATCAAGCAGCGTTACGGTGAAAAAGTAACGCGCCCCGGGTATCACATTGCGACGATAGGCGATCATTTTTTCGTCAATTCACCTTTCCCATTTGCCGAACCTCCCATCTCGGGTTTCGCGTAAAACGCTCAACCCGGGCTATGCTTGCTAGAGCATTTCTATATAACGCACGTAACAATAATTGTCGTTACTAGTATTCCTAAGAGCAACGTCGTCATAACCAACGGTTATTTGTTTACCAGCGGCTTTCGCTGCAAGTGCAATCGAGAATTGCTTTCTTCCCCTCTCGTCGTCTTTAAACATAAAAAGCACACCCAATCCACCAGCGACCTGGCATGATCCAGCGGACATGATGCCGCTCAAAGAAATCCAATCCAGATTGGAACCAAGGGTCACATCATGAGAGCGAATCTTTGAAATCTGCCCCACTACCTCTCCCGTGGCGGCAAACGTCACGATTGTTTCACAAAGTGCGTAGATAGCTAACAGCGAAATAATAAGTTTTTTATGCATTAGCGCGATCTCCAGTCCAATAAGATTAAACAACCACCGGCTTAAAGCCGGTGGGTTTGAATTACGGACTGAAAGTCCGGATACGCGTCGCCTAAACGACGCGTCTTAATACGGTTCCGTTTTGAAATCATCGTTCGGTTTAGGCTCAAAGTGATGCTCCAAATATTGCTCTATCATTTCTTCCGTCATCTGGCCGACTGTGGCGCAGCAAGCGTAGGCTGGGTTAAGCCTTGTACGCGAAACCCGCCCGGGTTTATGCGCCCCGGCACCGACCTCATTCACCGAAATTCCCCTGCCCATACGCCGGCACCCGCCGCGAGAATCGCGATTTGATGTCGCGCCAGCGCAACGCGTAATCCGCGTCGCCCCGCGGCAGGGTCCACACGCAATGCAGGTGGTCGGGCAAGACCACCACGGCATCAAGGTGAAAAGGCCGTTGCGCACGCGCCGCGCGAAACACGGCGCGCAGGTCGGCGATGCGTTCGATCAACAGCGCCGAGGCGCGATCGGCCAGCGTTACGGTGAAGAAGTAACGCGCCCCGGGCATCACAGTGCGACGATAGGCGACCATTTTGTTGTTAATTCACCTTTTCCATTTGCTGAACCTCTTATCTCGGGTTTCGCATAAAATGCTCAACCCAGGCTACGCTTGCTAATTTGGTTACCAAAGACCTGGTATCGCGCCCGCGTAAATTGAGAAATATGAGGATCCGTTACAAAAGCGGTCGGTGACGTTCGCATGAAAAACTGATTTTCCGGTTGCGTAGGCAACGCTAATAACACGCTAACAAGGATCCAATTGCGTCACAGTGCAATACCCACTGCCGCCCACAGGCGCTGTATATACGGTCGCGCACGTTTCTTTTTTTGCCCACATCGTCATCGCCAACGCGATCATCGTTTTGTTCTCTTCCTTTATCAGTATCCAATTGTAAGGCGTTCCGGCACAATTGGTGGGTATTCCAGAATCCAGCATGATCATTAACCCTACCCCTGCAGACGTGATATTGCTGAAATTACCTCCCAAGTAATTACTCTCCGCGATCGCAATATCAGTTACCGCAGTAGATATAAACGCCATGATTGACACTACGATTGCTCTGTACATCTGATCCTCCCCGGTTTTGCACCACCGCGCCGCTGGTAATCGTTGGCGTTTCATCCATATCACAACTGCTTAAGAAAGCGTAGCTGGAAAGGCCGTTGTGTGCGCACCGCGCGAAACACGGTGCGCAGGTCGGCGATGCGCTCGATCAACAGCCGCGAACCATTATCAAGCAGCGTTACGGTGAAGAAGTAACGCGCCCCGGGAATCACATTGCGACGATAGGCGACATTTTGTTGTTAATTCATCTTTCCCATTTGCCGAACCTCCCATCCCAGGTTTCGTATAAAACGCTCAACCCAGGCTACGCTTGCTGGATTCCGTTTCACTCCATCCAGGCTGCGCTTGCTTGTCTGACGAGAGATTCATGCAATGATTCAAGTAATCCTTTCAAACAAACCATGGAACGGGCCATCAGGCCAGACTAGACGCCAAAGCTGACCAGTCGCAACATGCCTAAACCATTTTTCTTCAAAAGCGGTTGCGCCCATATAGGGTGAAGTCACTAACGTTTCCTCAGCCAATCCATTCTTGACCTGGTAATTCATCCACGCCACGAAGCGATTGAACTCGCTGAGGCTTGCGAAATCATCGATCGGATCCCAAGGACATTTCACTTGACTATCCATGCTGGATCAACCTTGCGAATGAACACTTGATTACCCCCGCCGACGAATCCACCTTGCGAAGCAGCGGCGCCTTCGTAAATTCGTACACCAGCCGGAACGTCTATCCTGGTCACGTTCGACGCCGTATTACCCCATGCAGGATTCAAAGCACTATCAATTGTGGATTGCAGCGGCCCAGATGGAGGAGTCCTCGTCCAATAAGGCCCGATCTCTTTTGCTGCACCACCCCAGACCCGATAAAGAGTCGTCGTCTCGGCGGTAGTCAACTCTACGTATGAAGCTCCGCGGAATGTGCTCGCGACTTTTTCGCCTAGCGGGCCTGGTCCAGTAAGCGGATTCCAGCTTGTTCCCTTTGCAACCTCTTCTGCAATATCTCCCCCCTTAAATACATTCCTTACACTCCCTACCCCTCCTGCAATTATTGCAGCGGTTTCAGAGGATTTTTCCGCCATAAAGTCCAATATCGTCGGACTTGTATTGCCGTAGAGTGGCGCAAGACTATTCTCTCCGAGCCCCCCTACCTGATATTGCATCTGGCTCGACCAGCCATCAAATTTTTCACCGACACCTGAATAATTCAATGGTTGGCTCGCAATATTTGGGGACGCTCCCCCAGGGCTATAGAAATTTCCCTGCATGTCTATCGCCAAACCGGCGTATTCCCCTTTATCGAAGATAAACACTCCGGACGCACTCTGGTCGATAACTGACGTGCCAAAAAAATTGTCAATCCAATTACTCAATGGCGAACCTTGTAAATCAGTAAAGTAACCCACATCGGAAGTAACATTTGCATGCCCCGTCGGATCGGTATATCTAAAAGGATTGTTCAGCACATAGCTGTAGGGATTGACGCTCTGCGGGTTGTACACATCCGGTATCAGCGTGTCCGCCTGCACGAATCGTCCCAGCCAGGGATCGTACAAGCGCGCGTTCATGTTGACGAGGCCGGTGCCGATGTCGGTCTCGTGGCCGGTGTAGCCGCGCGTGGTCTTGGTGAAAGCGGATACGGGCGCGCCGTCCTGCCAGGTTTCTTTGCGCGCCAGGCCGAAGGCGTCGAAGCTGAGGTTGTTGAGCGGCGTCATGGTGCCGTTGGTGACGGTCTCGACCGAACCCAGCATGTCGGTGTGGATGTAATGCGCGGTGGCGGTGCCGCCGGTTTTGTTGATCTGCGCAACCAGGCGGTCACCGGCGCTGATATAAAAACGTTCCTCGATGATGCCGGCGCGGTCGATGCGTTCGTAGAGTTTGCCGAGGTAGCTGGTCGTTTCGTTAACGACGCCGCTGTTGAGGGTTTTTATTTCTTTGGTGACGCGGCTGTAGTCCGGACCATAGCCGTAGGTCTCACGCTTGCCATTGTAGTCCACGGTGGCGGGCATGTTGAAGGCAGTGTAGCCGAGGGTTCTGCCGCCGCCGGTTTCCATATTGCCGTTGTTGTCATAGGTGTAATTGTAACTGGTGCTGCCCAGCGAGGCTTGATTGAGCAAGCGGTTGTTGACGCAAAGCACGTCGAGGACATCAACGATGCCGTCTTTGTTGCAGTCGGGCTGGCCGGCGGCGTTTTGGGTGCCGATGATATGGCTGATCAGCCGATGGGTGTCGGTGCCGCTCAGGCTGCCGCTGCCATCGGCGTCGCCACGCAGGTCGGTGCTGGTGGGAACGACCTGGGTGACGGCATGGGGCCGTGCGCCGTAGTTGTAATTGCCGACGCCCGATTTGAAGGTGAGGTTGCCGAGAGCGTCGTACTCAAAATTTTTAATGCCGCCGGCATCAGACTCGATCCGTTGCAAGCGATTCAAGGCATCATAATAGAAAGTTTCAGTGACGTTGATATTCGGATTGTTGTTGCTGCGGCTCTGCAGATTGCCCAGTTTGTAATAACAGTAGCTTAGATTTTGCACGCCGCCGGTGACGATGCCGGTCAAGGCGCCGGTAGCGGCGTCATAAGCACGCGTGCCGTTGAGGGTGTTGCCCCAGCTCTCGGCTACGGGTAAGCCGGCGGCGTTGTAGTCGGTGGCCTTCCAATAAAGGGCGGCGGAACCTGCATCGACGATGTCTTTGATGGCGCCGTCGGGGTGATAGCCGTATTTCACCTTGAGGGCGGCGGCTGGGTAAGTGATGTATTGCACACGGCCGAGGTCGTCGTAATCGGTGGTGGCGGTATAGGGCGCGCTATTAATGTTGATAGCGGTCGTGCGCGTTTGTCCGGTGACGCCGTCATAGCTGTAGCTTTGGGTAA
The DNA here is from genome assembly GCA_919903055.1 of Gammaproteobacteria bacterium. Lineage (GTDB taxonomy): Bacteria > Pseudomonadota > Gammaproteobacteria > DRLM01 > DRLM01 > CAKKSB01. The sequence continues at coordinate 4,591 of CAKKSB010000021.1, forward strand.
TGCCGCTGCGCGTGGTGTTATCCAAACGGCCCTGACCGGAGGCCACCGTGTCGTAAACCCAAGCGGTGGTCACCCCGCCGTTTTCAACGCGGGCGGTGGTGCGGCCGCGCAGGTCGTAGCTCAGACTGGTGGTTTGGTCTTTGGCATCTTTTTGCCACTTGAGCTCGCCAAAGGCGTTGTAGCGGAATTGCCAGGTGCCGAGGTCGGGATCGGCAAGCGTGGTTTTGTTGCCGAAGATATCGTAAGTGTTGGTGATGTTATTGCCTTTAGCGTCGGTGACTGTCTTCAACAGACCGAAAGCGCCGTAGGCATAACTGGTGGTATAGCTCATGGCATCGATCACCGTGGTGATCTTGCCTTGGCTATCCTTGATCGAGGTGGTGGAACGTTCTGCTTCTCCACCGGCAGCGAGCATGACGGTGGTAATCAAACCTTGATAGATGTTGGTGCTCGTCGCGCCATTGGCTTCGGTAATTTGGTAGGGCCGCTGCGCGATATCATAGGTGGTTGAGGCCCATAGCGGTGTTGCCGTCGAATAATACGGCCGCGATACTCGCCACACCCTGCCCGCCCCGTCATATTGAGTGTCTTTGTAAACTGTTCTCGATAACGCGTCTTTTGAAATGACCCGCAGTTCGCGGCCGAAGGCGTCGTATTGCGCCGTCACTGGCGCAAGCGCGCTGGTGACGCCGTTGCGACTGGTGGTGGCGCAATAGCTCAAACCAGCCACCGCGGGACAGGCGGCGGCGCCCGCGGCGCTGAGGCTGATGGTGGTGGTGACAGGTTTCGCGCTGCCGCTGTATTGCACCTCGGTGACTTTTCTGCCGAAGCTGTCGTAGCCCCAGGCGGTGTTAATACCAGCCGCATCGGTGTAAACAGTCTGTGCGCCATGACGCGGATCGTATTTGAGCGTTTCGCTGTGACTGCTGGAGGTGGTGACCGTTGTGGTTTTAGTGACGGTCAAGGTATTGGCCGTAACATCTTCGGCGGCGTAGTTATAACTTATTTGCCGCGTGACGATGGGATTGGCGGCGATGCTGCCGGCCGCGCTATAGCCGGGGTCGGCGCCCGCGGCTGACAGCGTGGCCAAGCGTCCATTGATGTCATAGCTATAACTCGTCGTCAGTTTCAGCTCGCTGTCGGCGTCGGTGGCGTTAGGCTGCATGACCGTGCTTTGCAGCAAGCCATCGGCGTAATAGCCGTCACGGCTGACGCGGGTACGGGTTTCCGCCGCGGGCGCGGGCGTGGTATGAGTAACCGTCGTATCACGCAGGCTCAATTGCCCCAGATGCAGGCTGGCTGGCACGCTTGCGTAGCTGCTGCCGTAAACGGTGGTGATAATATGTCCGTCACTGTATGCAACTTGAATCTTTTCGGGATTGCCGTATTGGTCATAAGGCGACGCATCGTAATTTCCCGTTACCGGATTATTCAGATAGGTGGTTGTCGTGGTAAGGGCGGTTGCGGTTGAATAACTCTCATTGGGTTCGTAGTTGGTTTGCGCACCGCCGGTTTGATGAACAAAATGCACCTTGCCAGCGGCATTGACGTTACTGTCGACGCGATCACCCCAGCTATAGGTCGTATAGGATAAAAATTTGCCAGTTGCAGCGCTGGTATTACGCACAGTCTGCTGCACGGGGCGTCCCGTTTTTGGAAACACTTGATTGAAAGTCGTGGTCGATTCCAACGCAGTGTTGTTGTTAGTACGCGTCGTAGACGCGAAGCCCAGCCAACCGCGGGTTAAATCCACCCTGGCATCGCCGTATTTGTAACCGTAAGCGTAATTAAATCCCGGCGCGGCCGCGCTCGAAGCCGTCACCACATATTGCGGCATACCCACCTTGCGCAGGGGGTAGGCATCAACGCCGGCCGTCTTGACATAGGCGGCTGTATTAGAGAGCGGCTGATAAGTTATCGAAGTTACAAGATTGTTACCGTCTGTAATCGACGCCAAAAGACCGGGTTGTTTCCTGCTGGAAATCTTGGGCGTCCCCGTGCTGCCGCTAACCGTAAATAGATCGGTGATGCCGTCACCATTCATGTCGGTAAATTGATTCGAAGCACGGAAGCCTTTGCTGATATTCACCATCTGGTTAAGCGGCACGAGCGGCGTCTTAAATAAACCATCGCCTTTGCCATAGCCAATCTTTAACGCACCACTGGCATCGGCGCTAACGATATCGACGTAACCATCGCTGTCGAGGTCGGCGAATTGGTTGTTACCTGATAAGCCTTTTTGGTCATCTCCCCCATTGGCGGCCGTTCCGCAAATTTTATAATAATAATTGTCCGAAACTGGTTGCCCCGCCGCATTTTTTAAATTTGGGTCTCTAACTCTTGGTGCTGATGTCATAGTACACGTGTAATTAGTAGTATTGAGCGTCACATCATCAAGAAATTGAGTTGCATTTAAGCTTAAAGAGGCGATTTCTAGGCTGGCCTTATTAAGTATATCTCCTGTAGACAGCGCATTACCGAATGAGCCATCTCCTCGGTTTAAATGTACGGTTATATGAGGGTGAAACTGAACCGCATAAGAATAACCGAGATAGACATTACACGGCGCAAGACTCATGTCGCCGATGTACCCACATGTATCACCAGGAACGGGATTATCACCAGCTGGCATACTCTGAGCCGAAGCGCTAGTGTTTCTTTTAGAAACTAGTACATATAAATGCGTACCAGGATTTCCTTGTGAATCAAGTACAGGCTGGCTACATACAATATCGGGCAAACCATCCCCATTCACATCCACCAATTGATTATAAAAATTGAAGTAACCGCCATACTTGGCGTTTGAAAAGGTAATCGGCGTCACTACGTTATTTTGATCGCCCGCCAAGGTACTGAAGGCAAGCTTTCCTCCCGGTACTGTGGCATTTACCAGCGACATACCAAACAGTATGTTGACATTCCTAGCATTGGCCGGGTCGGCACCATTATTCGGGATCAAAACTCGAAAAAGGTCTATCACACCATCGCCATTCATGTCGGCGAGCTGGTTGCTCTGTCGAAAGCCATGGGAGTTGTTAGAAATAGCCAGTCCATTGATCCAGCAAGACGGATCAGTATCCAAACAAGTGTCGAGCTTGTAAGCGCCGGCTTGCAAATATCCATAGTTAACCGCGAATTTTTGGGTATTTGGCAGTACTCTGAAGATATCGGCTAAGCCATCGCCATTCATGTCGATGAGCTGATTCCAAAACCGAAATCCTTGTACACCGTAGGTAACGGCGCTGCTTAATGTAATTGGCGTGGTGCTAAATCCGCCTAAGCCGTTGGCATTTCCCAGATAAACTCTTGCCTCGGCAACTGTTCCACTGGCAGCCGGCATGACACGGAAGATATCCATGATGCCGTCGCCGTTCATGTCGGCGAGTTCATTCCACTGGTTGAAGCCGCCGCTGGACGTGGTCTCGTTAGTAATGACACCCGTAGTCGTCACATCGGCGCCAAAACCGCCACCCGCCGAACCCAAGGCGACAGCTACCCTGCCCGCCGCGGCATCAAGCACCTTAAAGATGTCCATCAGTCCATCACCGTTGATATCGGCGACCTGATTCCACTGACCAAACTCTACGCCGGCCGTTAGTGAAGCCGTTTGTCCGTTTGTGAACCCCGTTGTACCCGCACTGCGCGCGGCGAGGGTTAATTGATTGGTGTAACACGCGCCATCACTGCCGCATTCTTGCACTGATTGGATCAAGCTGCGGGCCGCGGCGGTATCTTCCATCGTGTAATTAATAGTGTAAGTACGTACCGTATTTGCGCCGAATTTAGTCGCGATGGTTTTGAGCCGTTTAGCGGTGACGACTTTTGCCCCACTCACATATTTAGTGATGATGTCCGCGCGGGTGGTGGAATCCATACCAAACGCCACGGAGCGCGTCCCCAGGCCAGTGACACCACCATACTGGATCGTTGCCGGGTAATATTCGCTGTCGTCCGCGGTGGTACCGTAGGTAACGGTAAGATAATTGCCTTTGCGGTCTTCTTCCCTATTAAGCGCCCAAATCAGAGTGCCCTTGCTTTGAGGGCTGACATTGGAATCAGACGTTGCCCCAAAGCTTAATACCCGTCCGTCATTGGTCCATATTTTGAAAAAACCGGGGCTGGTGAGGCTGGCATAGGCACGTATTCTCGCGAAGCTTTCCAGCTCAGTACGAAATTCCCAGTAGGCGCCAAAGATATCCGTGCCGCTATCTTGACTACCGCTGGTAGTCTTCGCGATGAGCCGCTGACCGTTCCAGCAAAACTGGCTTCCGCCAAAATTGATTGCGGATCGCGCCCCATCCACCGCGATAGTGGCTGGGCAACGACTGATGCTGGACAAACCGCTCAGCGACCATCCCACCCCCAACAAACCATTACCTTGCTGGCTGTTATATACAAGCGCCAATTTAGGCTCTACACCGTTAACCCCGGGCGGCACTTGAAGCGGCACTGCATACGTCGCGGCGCCATTTGCGTTAACTTCGAATTGTCCTGAAGTACTACCGACAGGACTGCT
>CAKKSB010000022.1 GCA_919903055.1 Gammaproteobacteria bacterium
TCGTGCACGGCCTGTGGCAATACATCCCCGGCGAATTCGACGATTACATCGCCACGCCCAAGGAAAACAACTACCGTTCCATCCACACCGCGGTGATTGGTCCCGAAGGCAAAACCGTCGAAGTGCAAATCCGCACCCACGGCATGCACCAGCATTCCGAACTGGGCGTCGCGGCGCATTGGCGTTACAAGGAAGGCGCGGCCCGCGACGAAGGCTTCGACCGCAAAATCACCTTGCTGCGGCAATTGCTCGAGTGGAAAGATGACATCGCCCACACCGAGGATGACGGTGAGTTACGCAGCGATTTATTGGAAGAACGGGTTTACGTGTTCTCACCCAAGGGCGACATCATCGACCTGCCCAACGGCGCGACGCCTTTGGATTTCGCCTACCATATTCACACCGAACTGGGACATCGTACCCGCGGCGCCAAGGTCAACGGCCATATGGTGCCGCTCACTTACGCCCTGCAAACCGGACAACAGGTGGATATTCTCAGTGTTAAAAAAGGCACGCCCAGCCGCGACTGGCTCAATCCGCACCTGAGTTATTTAAAAACCGCCCGCGCGCGCACCAAAGTCCAGCATTGGTTCAAACAGCAAAATCTCGAGGCCAATATCGGCGCGGGGCGGCTTGCTTTCGAAAAAGAACTGCAACGCCTGGGGCTGGCCACCGTGAATTTTGAAGACCTTGCCCGCCGTTTGCATTTTCTCCACGCCGATGATTTCTTCGCCGCCATCGGCCGCGGCGATCTCAAGACCGCGCAGGCGGTGCACGCCGTGCAACAAGCGCAGGAACCGGCGCCGCATCGGCTCGACAATTTACCCACGCCCGCCGCGACGCCGCAGCGTGAAGGCAGCGGAATACAAATCATGGGCGTCGGCAATCTCATGACCCATCTTGCCCGTTGCTGTAAACCGGTGCCGGGTGAACCCATCATCGGCTTCATCACCCGCGGCCGCGGCGTGACTATTCATCGCCGTGATTGCAGCAACGCCTTACGTTACCGCAATGACAGCCCGCAGCGGCTCATCGAAGTGGAGTGGGGCGGTGCGGCGGACACCTACCCGGTGGATATCCGCGTCATCGCCAATGACCGGCAAGGTTTGTTGCGGGACATAAGTTCGGTGCTGGCCAATGAAAAAATCAACGTCATCGCCGTCGAAACGATTTCCGACAAACAAAAAAACCTGGCCTATATGACGTTGACGGTCGAGATCGGCGGTATCGGCGAGTTGAGCCGGGTGTTGGATAAAATCGGCCAGTTGCCGAATATCATCGAAGTTAAAAGAGAAACTCATTAAAACACATCGCCGTTTCGACAATCGCCGGTTTTATGTTTATCCTGCCTCACGAAACAACGTGGTGCTTTATTGGCTCGGATCGCGGTATTTCGAGTAATTCACGCTACTAGAATTAAACCCGCCGGTAATGTAGTTATAGGTGCCCGCGCTATACGGATCACCGTTTTGCCATTCACTGCCCGGAGTGTAGGTGTAACGGCCGGCGGTGACGGTGGAGTGGCCGGGTTGAGTATCCGTGCTCATGTCGAAGACCGCCGAGTCGATGGTGCCGCCGCCCGGTAAAGCAGTCAGGCTCAGGTTGTTGACGAATACACCACTGGCATTCATGTCGTTGCTGATCGTAAGCGGAGTGGAATTATTGTTGTACTTGACGCCGCTCATGTCCGCCTTGAAATTAAGGCTGATGTTGCCCTGAGCGGCGTTGGTTTGAGTGAGGGTTTGTTTGATCATCGGTTTGTTGGCGCTGATTTCGTTGCCGACGTAGGAATATTGAGTTTTAGTGAATTCCTGCAAAAATGTTCCCTGCGTGCCGTTGACTTTGGCATTGGAACTGGCGGGATCGGTTTCCAGCACTTGCGCCATGATGACGCGCGCGGGATTGCCGCTGGCGCTGCCGGTAAAAGCATTGTTGTTGCTGGCGCCCAGCGGGTCGCAGCCATTACCCGAAAAGCCGCAACCACCGCCGAATCCTCCGCCGCCACCGCCAGCGCCAAGATCACCACCTGAATCGGAAGGGGCAGCCGGATCGCCGCCGAAACCATTCCAGGCTGTACCCATTCGAATGTAGACATCTTGCCGGAAAGCATCGTCCGGCATGCCTACCACGACGTGATAATAAATAGTGTTTTTGACATCCCTGACCATGTTGTAATAAAACGGCGTGCCGTCGTCCGTGCCGAAACCGCCGCAGCTTCCGCCGAACCCGCCTCCGCCCCTGTTGCAGCTGATGGTGGCAGTTCCGTTAAAACTGCCGGTGGTCGACATGGTAGCGTCAGGTCCAAAATTCATGGCGAAGTCGCTTCGCGCGTTGGATGCGCAAAGCAGAAGCAGAGCCAAGCCCAGCAGGCTGGCAAGCAGCAGGTGTGAAGAGCGTTCCGTGCTGTAGAGCTCCGAAGAAAATCTTTGGCAGATATTCACGGTTATTCAATCCACAGTCGCGCGGGAGAATACATCTCCCATTGCTTTACCGGGTAGTGCCGGAATTTTTTGACCTTTCCACCGTTATATTGCAGCGGCGAAGAGGCGACTCTGTATTAATTAATAAGCTAATATAACGTGAGCTTAAAAATTATTACGATAACCAGTACGTCGCCATTTCCCTGGATTTCTTTAACTCGTAGGCCGTGAATAATTTGCCGCTACGCGAGTCGCGGCAAGATCCGCAGAAAGAGCGAAAGGCAGGCAGAACTTGCCGGTATGCGACAAATTTTTTGGGGCCGTACTACGCGGCATGACGGTGATAGGCAAGAGACGGGACTTAAACGACGCGACTCGGATCGTTCGGACCTTAATGAACGAGGGTGGTTTTAACGCAGCCAGCCTGGACCGTACCCCTGATCGTAGACCCAGGCTGAGTGGATCTTGACCTAACTCACCAAGCTTTATAAGGCAAGAATTTTCCGTTGAGGGTGACCACCACGCGATCGCCTTTAGGATTTTCTTCCTTTTCGATATGCATGGAGAAATCAATGGCGCTCATGATGCCGTCGCCGAATTTTTCGTGTATGAGTTCCTTGATGGTTTCGCCGTAGACGCCGACGATTTCATACCAGCGGTAGATCAACGGATCGGTGGGCACGGCCTGGTCCCAATGTTTATGCGGACATTTGGTCAAGGCGACGGCGACCTCGTCGGGAAGTTCGAGGAGCTCACATACGGTCATGGCCTTGTCCAGCGGCATGCTGTTCATGCCCAGGCAAGCCGAAGTGGTCCACACGGGCGACATGCCGATCTTTTCGGCGATGTCTTCCCAACTCAAACCCGAGGTGTCCTTGGCGACGAGTATTTGTATTTTCATTTCATCTTTGGTCATGGTGCGTACTCCTATGCTGAGGTGGATGTCGGTTTGAGATGGTCGATTACCTGCGCCCGCGCGGTACGGCGTTTGAGAGCGAGGTCAGGTATTCCGCTATTTTCCAAGGATGGATCGACTTCGAGGGGGATCGCCGCAGGGTCCGTATTCATGTTTTCTCCCGACCGCGCCGCATGGTCCGTCAATTCCCGCGAACGGCTTAATAAAAATTCCACCAAATGATTGCGGATGCGGTAATAGGCGGGATGATGGATGACGCTGTTGCGGTCGCGCGGCCGGGGAATGGCGATCTTCACCGACTCGGCGACGCGAGCATGCGGCCCGTTGGTCATCAGCAGCACGCGGTCGGAGAGCAGGATCGCCTCATCCACGTCGTGAGTGATCATGAACACGGTTTGTTTGGTTTCATGCCAAATCTTCAGCAGCTCCTCCTGGATTACGCCGCGGGTGAGAGCATCCAAGGCACCGAAGGGTTCGTCGAGTAACAGCAGTTGCGGCTGAGTGGCGAAAGCGCGGGCGATGCTTACCCGCTGGCGCATGCCGCCGGACAGCTGCGCGGGTTTACGGTTTATCGCGTCTTTTAAGCTGACCAATTCCAGGAACTTCATGCTGTGTTCGGTGACTTGCCATTTATTCCACTCCGGCCAACGTGCGCGCACGCCGAAGGCGACGTTGTTCAAGGCGCTGAGCCAGGGCAGCAAACTGTAGTTTTGAAATACCACGCCGCGTTGCAGACTAGGGCCGGCCACTTCCTTGCCGTTCATGATCACCGTGCCGGCGCTGGCTTCGTCCAGACCGGCCAGGATGTTGAGAATGGTGGATTTGCCGCAGCCGGAGTGACCGATGACGCAGACGAATTCGCCTTTTTCCACGGTGAAATTGGCGTCTTCGAATACCGTGAGGCGTCCCTTGCCGTCGGGGGAGGGGTAACGTTTAGCCAAACCTTGCACTTGTAAAAAATGTTTCACGAATGCGTCTCTATTCCTGGTAACGAACCAGACGCGTTACCGCCGACAAAGCCATGTCGAGCAGCATTCCCACCACGCCGATCATCAGTATCGAAAAAATTACGCTGGTGAGATCGAGATTATTCCACTCGTTCCACACGTAGTAACCGATGCCGGTGCCGCCCACCAGCATTTCGGCGGCGACGATCACCAGCCAGGCGATGCCGATGGAGATGCGCATGCCGGTGAGGATGGTCGGCGCCGCGGCGGGCAGAATCACCGTGAAGGCGGTGCGCCAGGGACTCAGCTCGTGAGTGCGCGCCACGTTGACCCAATCCTTGCGCACGCTGGCGACGCCGAAGGCGGTGTTGATCAGCATCGGCCAAATCGAGCAGATGAAGATTACGAAGATCGCCGATGCTTCCGAATCCTTGATGATGAACAGCGCCAGCGGCATCCAAGCCAGCGGTGAGATCGGCCGCAAGACCTGAATGTAGGGATTCAAGGATTTGTACATCAATGGCGACATGCCGATTAGAAAGCCGCAGAGAATAGCCACTAGCGCCGCCATGAAATAGCCGGATAACACGCGGTAAATCGAATACGCCAATTGAATACCGATGCCTTTGTCGTTGGGGCCGGCATCGTAGAACGGATCGCTCAATTCCTCGACGGCGCGCTCGATGACGGCGGAGGGCGGAGGCACGCGCGTCTCCTGTTCCGCGCCGCCCATCAGCAACTCATATTCCGATTTCGCCGACGACGCGGCCGGCGCATGGCTGTTTATTTCCCACAGGCCGAGCAACACCGCCAGAAACAGCAGAGAAACCACGGTGGCCCGCGCATTGAGTGAACGTAGCATCAGGTCCTCCGGATCTTGAAGCTTTGGATATATTGTTCGGGTTTGCTGTAGTCGAACTCCTTGCCCATGATGGTGTGGTTTTTATAGGCCTTACCGGGCGGCGTGTAGCCGAGTTCCTTCATCATCTTGCCGGCATCGGCGGCGAGGTACACTTCCTCGGCGATGCGCTGATAATCCAGGTCGCCCTTAATGTAACCCCAGCGTTTCATCTGAGTGAGTATCCATACCGCCATGGACTGCCAGGGGAACGGGTCGAAGTCGATGCGGTTGGGCTCGTCGCGCACGTTGCCGAGACCATCGGCGTAACGGCCGGTGAGAACTTGCTCGATGACCGGCACGGGTTGATTGAGATAATTCTTGGGCGCAATCGCCTCAGCGATCTGGGCGCGATTCTGCGGCTTCGCCGAATACTGCGTGGCGTCGACGATGGCCTTGAGCAGCGCGCCGTAAGTATTGGGATGTTCGGTGGCGAATTGTTTGCTGCAAGCGAAGGCGCAGCAGGGATGGCCATCCCAGATTTCCTTGGTCAACAAATGAATGAAGCCGACCTTTTCCCATACCGCCCGTTGATTGAAAGGATCGGGTGACAAATAACCGTCCAGATTACCGGCGCGCAGATTAGCCACCATTTCCGGCGGCGGTACCACGCGAATTTGAATGTCGGTGTCGGGATCAAGACCGTGCTCCGCCACGTAATAACGCAGCAGGAAATTGTGCATGGAATAATCGAAGGGTACGCCGAACTTGAAACCCTTCCATTGTTTGGGATCGCGCTTGTCCTGGTGATCCATGCGCAAGACGATGGCCTGGCCGTTGATATTTTCCACCGCGGGCATTACGAAAGGCTTTGCGCTCGAACCGATGCCCAGGCTCATGGCCAGCGGCATGGGCGCGAGCATGTGCGAGGCGTCGTATTCTTTGGCCAGTGATTTATCGCGCGCCACCGCCCAGCCGGCGGTTTTGATCACGTCGACGTCGAGACCGTATTTACTGTAAAAGCCCAGTGGATGCGCCATGATGATCGGCGTCGCGCAGGTGATGGGTACGAAGCCGATGCTGAGTTTCGCCTTCTCCGGTTTGCCCAATTTATCGAGTAGGGCGGCTTTGGCCTGCTCCATGGGAAACAGGCTGGCGAGAATGGCGGCGGCGGTCCCGCCACCGATTAAACCTAAAAACGCGCGACGGCTGAATTCATTGTGGCCGAAGACCTCGCGTACCACCGCGCTCTTGATCGCCCGTTCCATGATGGCGTCGGAAGTGAGGGCAGGTTCTGTTTCGGATGTACATGAGGTGCCGGCCGGACGGCTCGCGCAAGCCGAACAGGAACAACCGGCCGTGTGGCTGAGCGTAATGTCGGGATTGTAGGGATCACCGAGACTCTTAAAGGTCATGATCTAGTCCTCTTGGATGGTCTGAATTGGTTCGTGACCGCTTGCCGCCGCCCAAGCGCAGTGCATGATTCATCGCCATATTCCGTGCTTCGCTGTCGGGGTGTAATTGCCGATTTTGCAGTGCAGGCCGTGTGCCAGTGGCTTAAGTTGGGTTAACTAATTGACCAATAGGAGGTTCGCTGTAATCGTCGGCAATTTGAGAATTACGTATTTTCGTAATTGGACTGAATCACGTAGCGATGACTACGCTATTTCGTAATTTGGCATGGCGGTTGATAGTCATGAAGCTATGCAAACGGCAACTCAGTAACCATGACTGCTACGACCTCCTATTCGCGTGAAGTCTTCGTCCACGCCAGTGACGCGATGCTGGTGATCGATCCCTATAAGGATCGTCTGCTCATGGCCAATATCGCCGCTTGCCGTCTGCTTGGTTACGCGGAGCAGGAACTGTTGGATAAACGAGCCAGCAGTTTATGCGGACGGCTCATTCCTGCTTTGGTCGTCTTCACTCAGGAAGTTTGCGAAAAAGGTACAGGCTGGCGTGACGATATCCCTCTGCAAAACAAGCAGGGCCAGCGCTTGGAGGTGGAGATAGCTGCCGCCGCCTTCAGCGAGGCGGGGCAGACCTTGTTGATTTTCACGGTGCGCGACGTCGAAAAAATCCGCCGTTGGCGGGAGTTCAATGAAGCCAACGGTTTTCACCCTGCATTTCGTGCTGCCGGACGCGCCGCTGCGTCCGGCCGCACCGTTACGCAGGAACGCGGCGGCGCAGTCCGCTATTCCGTTGATCATCACCGACACGGAACGCGAACGCCGCGACTTGGAAAATATCATCGCTGCTTTACGCACCACTCAGGGAAAGATCTTCGGTCCCGGCGGCGCTTCGGAATTGTTGGGGGTCAAACCCACTACGCTCGCTTCGCGCATCAAACGGCTGGGCATCAACAAGACCGTGTTGTGGCGCAGTAAAGCGCCGGCCGAAAGCGCGCAGGAAGATTGAAACGGCGCCGTGTGGCGGGGATTTTTGCATGCGGGTTGCCGCCGATAATTCACCGTACCCAAACCGAAGCACTCACTTGGCGGTTTTTTTAGCGTGGGGTTTTTTCGCGGTTTTAACCGGCTTGCCGTCCGCCGAGATTTTATTCCGTGCGTTGAATTGAGTTTTTATTTCGGCCAGCTCGGTTTGTAATTGAATAAGCTTGCCCTGCCGTTGCGCGACCCGTTCATCCCAACGGCGCACGACCTCGTCGCGTTCCTTGACGGTGGTCTCGACCTCGGCCTGGGTGCGTGCCAGCGCTTGCTCTTTATTCTTCAGCAACGCTGCCAGGGAAGGCGTCTTGCCGCCGCGTGCCGCTTCCAGATTTTGCGCGAGTTTGGTCGCGAGGTCTTTTTGCAATTCGAGAGCCTGTTCGATAGTTTTGATGTCCATGGTGTATTCCTTAAATGCGTACGTTGAAATTATTGATCGGCGCCGGCGTCACGGTGCCGACATTGATGTAATCGCCGGTGGTGACATTGCCCATCAGCGCGACCTTGTTGCGGTTGGCCAAGGACATGGCGTTGACGTTGGCCGGGCCTTTGACGTGATTGCCCATCGCGATCAAATGGCCGCCCCACAGACGCACGGTGGCGCCGAGATCGCTGGCTTCCGCGCCGAGGTGATCGCAGAGATTGTTGTTGAAGGTCACCTTCTCGAAGCGGAAATCGATGTTGTCGGTGAGCACGATGCGCATGAACTCCACCAATAGGCTGCGGCCGGGGCCGCGGAAGTGATTGTCGTCGACCTGCGCGCCGCCGAACATGTATTCGACCACCGCCGCGCCGGTGGCGAAGCGAATGCCGAGCGGTCCCATCAGCACCAGCGCGCGGTGCTCGCGGAGTGGATCGAGGCCGGGAACCGCCTGGCTGTAACCGATCCGATTGCCGGTGATTTGGCAGGCGGCCAGCCAGCCGGCGATGCCGACCGCGTTGGCGGCGGTGACTTGCGTACCGTCGGCCGAGATACCGGTGTCGATCACTTCATTATTTTCGAGGCGCGCATGCGCGCCGGAAGGCGCCAGCAATTCTTCGGCGTAAACGGCGATGCCCAATGACACCGCGCGGGTGTAGCCGCAATTCATCACGCGGTTGTCGAGCAGCGTGACGGCGCCGTGCACGAACAACACCATGCCGGCGAGCATGGCCGATTGCAGGGTATTGCCGGCGATTTCCAGCGCGCTTTCCTGAGTGGCGGCGATGCCGATGGCGGTTTGCGTAACGCGATTGTCCGCGATACGGTTGCGTTCGCCGTCGCTGAGCTGCACGCCGAAAAACACTTCGCCGATGTTATTGCCGGCGATGTCGGCCTCGCTGCAATCGTCCACCCGCACACCGTACCAGCCGGCGGCGCCGCCGTCGATGTGATTGGCGCGGACCACCGCAGCGGCGATGCGCGAGACGACGATGCCCGACTGCGGGCCGCCGAGCAGCTTGTCGCCCGAGAAGGTAACGACGTCCACGCCCGCCGCCACGACCTCCGGGACGGTGGGCTCGTGGGGGAAGCCGTAGCGGGTCAGGTCCACGAAGCAGCCGGAGCCCAAGTCCTC
>CAKKSB010000023.1 GCA_919903055.1 Gammaproteobacteria bacterium
CCTACGTCATCGGCGGCGAAGACCGCCAAGGCACCGAACAGGACGACGCCCTGGTGCTCGGCGTCACCTATGGCTTCGAAGTGAAGTAAAGAACAGCACCATGGCCGGCAATTGCCGGCCATGGTTTTTCACGGCAGATAAAATCAAGGGGGCGAAATGAACTCGCGCAAACAGATTTCACCGCTGCGTTGCATCGTCGGCGCGGTGGCATTGGGAGTGGTGTCGCAGTGGGCTCAGGCGGCGGACACCATCAAGGTCGGTATTCTGCATTCCTTGTCGGGCACCATGGCCATCAGCGAAACCACGCTGAAGGACACCATGTTGATGCTGATCGACGAGCAAAATAAAAAAGGCGGTTTGCTGGGTAAGAAGCTGGAAGCGGTGGTGGTCGACCCGGCATCCAATTGGCCGCTGTTCGCGGAGAAAACCCGCGAGCTTATTTCCAAGGATAAAGTTGCCGCGATTTTCGGCTGCTGGACTTCGGTGTCGCGCAAATCGGTATTGCCGGTGGTGGAAGAATTGAACGGCTTGCTGTTCTACCCAGTGCAATATGAAGGTGAGGAATCTTCCAAGAATGTGTTTTACACCGGCGCCGCGCCCAATCAACAAGCGATACCGGCGGTGGATTATTTGATGAAGGATGTCGGTGCGAAACGCTGGGTACTGGCGGGTACCGATTATGTTTATCCCCGTACCACCAACAAAATCCTCGAGGCTTATCTCAAAGCCAAAGGTGTCAAGAACGAAGACATCATGATCAACTACACGCCTTTCGGCCATTCCGATTGGCAGAGCATCGTCTCCGACATCAAGAAATTCGGCTCGCAAGGCAAGAAGACCGCGGTGGTCTCGACCATCAACGGCGACGCCAATGTGCCTTTCTATAAAGAGCTCGCCAATCAAGGCATCTCCGCCGCGGATATTCCGGTAGTGGCCTTCTCGGTCGGTGAAGAAGAATTGTCGGGCATCGATACCAAACCCTTGGTAGGTCATCTAGGCGCCTGGAATTATTTCATGAGCGTCGACGCCAAGGAGAACGACGCCTTCATCAAGAAATGGCATGGCTTCATCAAAGACAAGAAGCGTGTGACCAACGATCCCATGGAAGCCCATTACATCGGCTTCAATATGTGGGTGAAGGCGGTGGAGAAGGCCAAGAGCACCGACACCAATAAGGTTGTCGATGCCATCGTCGGTGTCACAGTGCCCAATCTCACCGGCGGTACGGCCGAGATGCTGCCCAATCATCACATCACCAAGCCGGTGCTGATCGGAGAAATTCAGGACGACGGTCAGTTCGAGGTGGTGTGGGAAACCGCCAAGCTGGTGCCCGGCGATGCCTGGTCCGATTTCCTGCCCGGCAGCAAAGATATCGAAGCTGACTGGGTGAAGCTCAAGTGCGGCAACTACAATACTAAAACCAAAAAGTGCTCGGGACAGAATTTCTGAGGAGGTTATAAAAGTGCGGGAATGGTAATGCATTCTCGCACTTTTCAGTGATGGGCTTGCCGAACTTGTAACGCCATCGCTGAATATTCTTCACGCGTAAATTAATGGCTGAATTAAGCATGCGACGAGACTTTATCCTTTCTCTGTGGCGCGGGCGTCTGCGCGTTTTTGCTTTAGCGGCGCTGAGCGCACTCTTAGGCTGGTCTTCGGCTTGGGCTGAACAAAGTACCGCCATTGATTTAGCGGCAGAGCTGCAGCAATTCAAGGACGGCAGTTTCGACGACAAGGCCCGCATCGTGGCAAGCTTGGAGTCTTCCGGCGATGAACGCGCGATCGCCATTTTAAAATCACTGCTCGCCGGCGTTCTCTATTATCGTAAACACGACGAGCGGGTGGTGATCGTTAAAGAAACCGACGACGGTTATCAACTGAGCGATGTATTGAATGGTGAATCCTTGGGCGATGTCGAGCGCCGCGACGTCAAGAAAATCCCCATCAATAATGCCTTGCGCGGCCAGTTGCGCGGCGCCTTGGCGCGGCTGAGTCTGTCGCATAAAAATCCTGCCGTGCGTCTGGCCGCGGTCAAGGAGATCATCAAGGACATCGACGCCGAGACCGTGCCGTTACTGCGGCAGGCCTTGACGAAAGAAGCCGACGACAAAGTGCTGGAAGCTCTGCGCACCGGCGTCGCGATGATGGATGTCGGCAGCGACGATAAAGCCGTGCGGCTGGCGGCAATTAAAAATTTGGGCGAGACCTTATTGCCCGAGGCGCGCCAGCATTTGCAGGCACTGGTCGAACCGGACGGCGAAGCCGATGCGGCCATCCGGCTCGCCGCGACGCAGGCCTTGGCGCAAATCGAATCGCGGCGGCAAGTGTACGGGTTTCTCGAAACCGTGTTTTTCGGACTGAGTCTGGGCTCGGTGTTGCTGCTGGCGGCCATCGGCCTCGCCATCACCTTCGGTGTGATGGGCGTCATCAATATGGCCCATGGCGAGTTGATGATGCTGGGCGCCTACACGACCTACGTCGTGCAGTTGTTAATGCCCGGTCATATCGAATATTCCCTGCTGGTCGCCGTGCCCGCGGCGTTTTTGGTAGCGGGCTTAGTCGGCATCGCCATCGAGCGCGGTGTCATCCGCTTTTTATACGGCCGGCCGCTGGAAACATTACTTGCTACCTTCGGCATCAGTTTATTGTTGCAGCAAGCGGTGCGCAGCGTGTTCTCGCCGCTCAATCGTTCGGTGGAGACGCCGGCCTGGATGAGCGGGTCGCTGGAGATCAACAGCGCCTTGGCGCTTACTTATAATCGGCTCTACATTATTCTCTTCAGTCTATTGGTGTTCGCCGCCCTGCTACTGATTTTGAAAAAGACCTCGCTGGGTTTGCAGGTGCGCGCCGTTGCGCAGAACCGCGACATGGCGAAGGCGATGGGTATCCGCACCCAATGGGTGGATGCGCTCACTTTCGGTCTGGGTTCGGGCATTGCGGGAGTCGCCGGCGTGGCTTTGAGCCAACTCACCAATGTCGGGCCGAATCTCGGACAAGCCTACATCATCGATTCTTTTATGGTGGTGGTGTTCGGCGGCGTCGGAAATTTATGGGGTACTTTGGTGGGCGCATTGTCGCTGGGAGTGGTGAATAAATTCCTGGAGCCGTGGTCGGGCGCGGTGTTGGCCAAAATTCTGGTGCTGATCTTCATTATTTTGTTTATTCAAAAGCGGCCGCGGGGTTTGTTCCCGCAAAAGGGCCGCGCTGCGGAAGGTTGAGCCATGCCGAGTAAAGGACTATTACTGCGCATCCTCGAACACGACACCGGAGGCAAGATTTTTTTGTCGCTGCTCGCCGTGGTGGCGGTGCTGGTGTCGGTATTGAATCTGGCGGTGCCGGAGGGTTCACCCTTGCATGTCTCCACTTATACGGTGACTTTGCTGGGCAAATATCTTTGTTACGCGCTGTTAGCCGTCGCGCTGGATTTGGTATGGGGCTATTGCGGTATTTTGAGCCTGGGCCACGCGGCCTTTTTCGCCTTGGGCGGTTACTGCATGGGCATGTATCTGATGCGCCAGGTCGGCGACCGCGGTGTTTATGGTAATCCGGATTTGCCGGATTTTATGGTCTTCCTCAATTGGACGGAATTGCCTTGGTACTGGTTCGGCTTCGATCAATTCTGGTTCACCATGTTGATGGTGATGCTGGTGCCCGGTGTGCTGGCCCTGGTGTTCGGCTGGTTGGCTTTCCGTTCGCGAGTCACCGGTGTGTATTTGTCGATCATCACTCAGGCTTTGACCTTCGCGCTGATGCTGGCGTTTTTCCGCAATGAAATGGGTTTCGGCGGCAATAACGGCTTGACCGATTTCAAAGAACTACTCGGATTTAATTTGCAGAACGACGTTACGCGGGTCGGTTTGTTTCTAATAAGCGCACTCACTTTGGCTGTAGCCTATTTCGTGGCGCGCTACGTGGTGAATTCCAAGCTGGGGCGGGTGGTGGTGGCAGTGCGTGACGCGGAAGATCGCGCACGTTTCATTGGCTACAAAGTGGAATCCTTCAAGCTATGGATCTTCGTGTTCTCGGCCATGCTGGCCGGCCTCGCCGGTGCTTTGTACGTGCCGCAGGTGGGCATCATCAATCCCAGCGAATTTTCGCCGCTCAATTCCATTGAACTCGTGGTGTGGGTGGCGGTAGGCGGCTGCGGTACGCTGTACGGCGCGGTGCTGGGCGCACTGCTGGTCAATTTCGCCAAGACCTATTTTACGGGGGCGCTGCCCGAGGTGTGGTTGTTCGCGCTAGGCACGCTGTTCGTGGTGGTGACTCTATTTTTACCCCACGGGCTGGTGGGTTTGCTGAAACGCCGCCGTAAAAAGGCGACGCTCAACGAGGCACCGACATGAATCCGCTGAAATTATTCGGCACCGGCCGCCGCGAGCAGTCGCGCGATACCGTCGGCGCGCAGCGGCATACCGTAATCAGTGGTGAAGTCGATGTCTCTCACGGACCGATTCTCTATCTGGAAAACGTCACGGTCAGCTTCGACGGTTTCAAGGCGCTCAACGAGCTGACTCTTTACATCGACGACGGTGAGTTGCGCTGCATCATCGGCCCCAATGGCGCGGGCAAGACCACCATGATGGACGTGATCACCGGCAAGACCCGTCCCGACAGCGGTACGGCATTTTTCGGGCAAACCATGGACCTCACCCGTATGAGCGAATACGAGATCGCCAGCGTGGGCATCGGCCGCAAGTTTCAAAAGCCCACGGTATTTCCCCGCCACACGGTGTTTGAAAACCTCGAACTGGCCATGCGCGCCGACAAGCGGGTGTGGCCGAGTTTGTGGGGGCGGCTTGACGGCCAGCAGCGCGACCGCATTACAGAAGTATTGGAGACAGTGATGCTGACCGGTCAACAAGCGCTCCGCGCGGCGGAACTGTCCCATGGCCAAAAACAATGGCTGGAGATCGGCATGCTGCTGATGCAAGACCCGCGGGTCTTGCTGGTCGACGAGCCCATCGCCGGCATGACCCATCAAGAGACCGAGCGCACCGCCGAGTTGCTCACCGGCTTGGCGGGCAGCCGCTCGGTGGTGGTGGTGGAGCACGACATGGCCTTCGTGCGCTCGATCGCCCGCAAGGTGACGGTGCTGCATGAAGGGCATGTGCTGGCCGAGGGCAATATGGACGAGGTGCAGAATCATCCGGCGGTCATCGAAGTGTATCTGGGAGGCTGAGCGTGCTGGAGGTGAGCGGCGTCAATCAATATTACGGCGAAAGCCACACTTTGTGGGACGTCGCGCTGTCGGTGCCCGCCGGGTCTTGTACAGTTTTAATGGGGCGCAACGGCGTCGGCAAGACCACCTTGCTGAAAGCCGTCATGGGCCTGCTACCGATCAAGTCGGGTTCATTGTTATTCGAGGGTGACGACCTGCGCGGTAAACCCGCCGAGTTGCGTGCCAGATTGGGCATCGCTTATGTGCCGCAGGGCCGCGACATTTTTCCGCAATTGACTGTGGAAGAAAATCTGCTCACCGCCAGGGCCTCGGGGCGTGTAGTGGGAAAACAGATTTCACCGCATATTTATGAATTATTCCCCGTGCTGGCCCAGATGCGCCAGCGCCGCGGCGGAGATTTGTCCGGCGGACAGCAACAACAGCTGGCCATCGGCCGGGCACTGCTAATTAAACCCAAGTTATTGATATTGGACGAGCCTTGTGAGGGTATCCAACCTAATATCGTCCATCAAATCGGCGACGTGATCATGCATTTACGAAAGGACTATGGCCTTACCGTATTATTGGTGGAGCAAAAGCTGCCGTTCGCGCGCCGGGTGGGTCAAGATTTTTGTCTGATGGATAAAGGACGAACGGTAGCGTCCGGCCTCATCAATCAGCTTGATCAGGCATTAATCGCCGAACACCTTGCCGTTTAGAGCAAGAATGCCCACGCAATTTGCATTAACTCGCAGCGAATAGGAAGTTAAGGCCGGCTTTATGAGCCGGCCTCGATCCCTCAAGCATGCTTATTCCGCAGCTTTGGGTTGACCCTCGGCCGGCGGTGTCATGCCTTGCTCGGGTGCGGTACCTTCCGCAGGTGCAGACATGTCCGAAGAAGGTTCGGTCATGGGGGCCGGCTCAGTTGCAGCAGGAGCAGGTGCTGAAAGCTGGTCTGCGGGAGCCACTTGGTTTTCAGGTGTATGCTCATCGGCTTTTTTGCCACAGCCCGCGAGCGCGGCAGCCAATAATGCGATACCCAAGATAGCAGTTTTGCGCATAAACGTTCCTTTATAAATGTTCACTCTTACCATTACCCATATCTGTATGATTAACCGGCTACCTATTTAACGTGCCGGCGCGCGTATTCTCAGGCTTCGCAATAAAATTTGCTATAGCTATGCGGGCTTAGTTCCATAAATATTTTTTCATTTAATAATCAGTTTATTGCACTGTATGGGCTAGATAATATATTGAGTTTATGGTAAGGCGCGTGCGGGGTAGTCCAGATGAATAATTAAATTGGTAATTAAAGATTCAGTATGAATGAGAGCAGTTACTCGATGCAATTTTGCGGTTAGGAGGACAATTAGTATGAATAAAAAAGTATGGTTAGGCATCATGTCGTGCGTATTGCTGGTGGGATGTTCATGGGTGAAGTTGACGCCCGGCGGTGAAAAAGTGCGTGTGTTGGATGCGTCGGACGTTCCGACTTGCAAACACCTGGGAGATAGCACCGTGTCGCTGTTATCTCAATTGGCGGGCATCAATCGCAATGAAGAAAAAGTGCAAATCGAACTCAAGGCTTTGGCGCGTAACGCCGGAGCGGAAATGGGCGGCGATACGGTCGTGCCTGTTTCGGCGGTAACGGATGGAAAACAAATGTACGCCGTGTATAAATGTGTCGGAGTTGCCGCGCAATAAACGCGATGGGCGTGGAGATGCGGCGAGCCGGCCGATGTTGTCATGTTAGAAAATGCAACCGACCTCCAAGGTTGTTCCGCGGTTTTGGCGCAAAAGGCGGATAGCGACGCTACCCGCCTACTCTACTGAATCACGGGCTGGGGGCGAACCATACCAAGTTGGCGATTACGCCGATCGAGGCTACTACACTCACCGCCAACAGCAATAACGTCCATTGATTACGGGTCATGGCTTATTCCTCCTTCGCTGATCACCACGGCATCAGTGCCGTCATCGAAATATGTTTCGATAGACCGAGAAATTCACGTGAGAGTTCCGTTTATTCAGTTGACGTAATATCGATATTCTATTGTCGAAAATTTAACCGCCTACCCCCGCCATGAACGCCGGCGCGACCAAGGCCGCGCGATGGATGTCGGCGCTGTAATAATCGGTGGCGAAACTTTTTTGCGCCGCGTCTTGTTCGCGGAAGCCGAGCGGGTCGACACCTTTGCCCGCCAGTGTCGCGCTCCACCAGCCGGAGGGATAGACGCATTGCGGAAAATAAAAAGTCCGGGTGTGATCGAATCCCGCGGCCCGCATCGCGCCATGCATGGATTGAATCAACGTCTTGTGGAATAACGGCGATTCGCTTTGGCCCACCAAGATCCCGCCGGGGCACAGGGCGCGGTGGCAGTTGCGGTAGAAAGCCTCGTTGAACAGACCTTCCGCCGGGCCGACCGGATCGGTGCTATCGACGATGATGACGTCGAGGCTCTCCGGTGCGGCGTCTTTCAGCCATTGAATGCCGTCGCCGAAGTAGAGGTGGGCGCGCGGATCATCATTGGCGCTGCATAGCGCGGGGAAATATTGTTCCGAGAGACGGGTGACGCGCTCGTCGATTTCCACCTGCCAAGCTTCTTCCACGCCTGGATGTTTGAGTACCTCGCGCAAGGTGCCGCAATCGCCGCCGCCGATAACCATCACTTTTTTCGGTGCACGGTGAGCGAATAACACCGGATGGCTCATCATCTCGTGATAGAGAAAATTATCGCGGTCGGTGAGCATCACACAACCGTCGATCACCATCAGTTTGCCGAAGCCTACCGTGTCGTAAATTTCGATGTGCTGGTAAGGCGTCCGCTCGTCATGGAGCTTGGCCTTGATTTTAAAAGAAAAGGCCGCCCCGTCGGCGGGATAGATTTCAGTGAACCAGGTATTGTCCAGCGCCATGATGTACGGCTCCTCGGCAGAGTGATCGAAAGAGCGGCTAAAGATACAGGATGGCCGCCGCCTCGCCAATAAGCGCGGGCGGGCGAATTTCTTTATAATCGCCGTTCTTTCACCCCCAGCAAGAGACGACAGGCCGATGGCAGAGTGGGACATTCAGCAATCCAGGGACACCTTCAATATCCCGCATTGGGGCGGCGACTATTTCGATATCAACGGCGAAGGGCATTTGCACGTGCGGCCACGCCGTAACAGCGAGCATCCCGGTATCGATTTGTTCAAGCTCAGCCAGGAGGCGCAGGCGGCGGGCCAGACCTTACCGCTATTGGTACGTTTCTCGGATATTTTGCACGACCGGGTCGATACCCTGTGCGGCGCGTTCGCGCAGGCCATGCAAGTGGCGGCTTATCAGGGTCGCTACACCGCGGTTTATCCCATCAAGGTCAATCAGCAGAAAAGCGTGGTGCAGGAAATTTTGCGCGACGGCGATCGGCGGGTGGGGCTGGAGGCGGGCAGCAAACCGGAGTTGATGGCAGTGCTGGCGCTATCGCGGCCGGACGGCGTGATCATCTGCAACGGTTACAAAGACCGCGAATACATTCGGCTCGCCCTCATCGGCAAACGGCTCGGTCACCGCGTGTATATCGTGGTGGAGAAACTCTCCGAATTGGCGGTGGTCATCGAGGAGTCGCGCAAACTCGAGGTGACGCCGCTGCTGGGCATTCGGGTACGGCTGGCCTCGATCGGCGCCGGCAAGTGGCAGAACACCGGCGGCGACAAATCCAAATTCGGATTGTCCGCCGCGCAGGCGCTCGCCGCCGTCGAGCAATTGCGGCAGGCGAATCTGCTGGATTCCCTGCAGCTGATGCATTTTCATCTGGGTTCGCAGGTCGCCAACGTACGCGACATCCAGCGCGGCGTGCGCGAGGCCGCGCGTTATTACGCCGAGCTGCACCGTCTCGGCATCGACATCCGCTGCGTGGACGTGGGCGGTGGATTGGGCATCGACTACGAGGGTACCCGTTCGCGCAGTTATTGTTCGATGAATTACAGCGTGCAGGAATACGCCAACAACGTCATTCACACTTTGTGGGAAATCTGCGAACAGCAAGGTCTGCCGCATCCTGATGTGATCACCGAGTCAGGACGGGCGATGACCGCCCATCACGCGGTGCTGATCACCAACGTCATCGACATCGAGCAGGCGCCGGTCGAACTCGCTCTCGCCGCGCCGACCGAAGACGAGCCGCACATCATCCACGATTTGTGGCAGGCACTGCGGAATCTCAGTGCCCGTTCGGTGCTGGAGGTATATCACGACGCCGAGCATTGGGTGGGCGAAGCGCAAGCCATGTATACCCACGGTGTATTGACTCTGGCGCAGCGCGCCCGCGCCGAACAGTTGTTCTTCGCCATCTGCGCCACGGTGCGCGGACTGTTGAAGCCGGAGAGCCGTGCTCACCGCGAGCTGCTCGACGAGTTGAACGAAAAACTCGCCGACAAGTATTTCTGCAATTTCTCGTTGTTTCAATCTCTGCCGGACGTGTGGGCCATCGATCAGGTATTTCCCATCGTGCCGTTGCATCGTCTCAACGAACGTCCCGACCGGCGCGCGGTAATTCAAGACCTCACCTGCGATTCCGACGGTCGCATCGATCATTATGTCGATCGCGAAGGCGTGGAAACGAGTTTGCCCTTGCACGACGTGAAACCGGGCGAGCCGTATTTGATCGGGGTGTTTCTGATCGGTGCTTATCAGGAAATTCTCGGCGACATGCATAATCTGTTCGGCGATACCGACGCGGTGAATGTGGAGCTGACCGCCGACGGCGGTTATCGGCTGGTGCAGCCGCAGCGCGGCGACACCGTCGATGAGTTGTTGCGTTACGTTCATTACGACATCGACGAGTTGTTGGCGAGTTATCGCGTAAAAATCGCCGCGGCGGAGTTGAACGCCGAACAACGCCGGCTTTATTTCGAGGAACTGGAGGCCGGTCTGCACGGCTACACCTATCTCGAAGAGTGAAGCCGCTGCCAGGCGTGGCCGAATGACCGGCGTTTTGTTCGGCGTCCAGGATAGCCGGCCATTATTACCAGGCAAGCTCAGCCGTTTCCGCTAATCGGGCCGGTTTGGCAGGCCAGGCCGATTGTGGCATGATGCTTTTCACTATAAGAAACGCTATAAGGTGAGGTCATGAAAAAACCGGTTGCGCTGACATTCCTGACTTTGGCCCTAGCGGCAGGGTTACCCCGCGCGGCGTCGGCGATTGATTTCGGCGATATCGATTTCAGTGTCGATATGAAAAAAGCCTATTACGGGGTGGCGATGTTTAACCCCAACTATAAAACCAGCACCAACGATCATCGCTCCACCGGTTTGGTGGGGCGGCTGGGTTATGACATCAGCAAGCATTTCGCGGTTGAAGCGCATGTCGCGTCGACCATCGGTTCGGAAGCCGCGGTCGACACTGCCCAGGGTGAAATGCAAATGTCCAATTTGTACGGCGCTTTCCTGCGCGCCAATACCCAATATGGTTTGGGCCGCATTTATATATTGGGCGGTTATGCGCACGGCACGCGGACAGTCAAATTTCCCCAGAGCTCATTCGAAGACGACGACAGCAACAAAGCCTTCGGTTTCGGCGCCGAAATCTCCGACGACGGTATGTTCGGCATCGGCTTGGAGTGGATCAAATATTTCGACAACCGTTATTACACGGTAGAGGCCTGGAATCTCGGTATCGTCAGCCGTTTCTGAATGGCGGCGCTGATTGAACAAACAGCCTGCGCCGGGTGAATATGCGTCATGAACGCGGAGATCATCAAAATATCGCATCCGGCGCCCGAGTTTCTCGAAGAACACGGCGTGCTGAACTGGCCGATTTGGAGCGAGGATGTCTCCAGCTTTCCCTGGCATTATCAGAGTAGCGAGACCTGTTATTTTCTCGAAGGCGAAGTGCTGGTCACGCCCGACGGCGGAACCCCGCTGCGCATGGGCAAAGGCGACTGGGTGGTGTTCCCCGCCGGCATGCGTTGCATGTGGCGGGTATTAAAAACGGTTCGTAAACACTACCGCTTCGCTTGAATGCGACATCCCGCGTTCCCATAACCCGTTTAAATATTCCCAGGTTTGGTCGTGTTTTTTGTGGCTGCTCTGGCTGTATCCGAGATTGCCGCGGGCTTGCCGTGCCGTGTTTACCGCAATTAATTCCGCCAAGTCAGGCTGCGTATGCCGCTATAACTGGTGGTGCCGACGACGGTGACATCGCCTACGCTGGTAAATGGAATGAGAGTGGAAACGATGCGGATGGTGATCAGCTGGGAAGTAGTGGCATCGTATGCGTACAACACTTCACCGCCGGGCGGGTGCGCCAGCGCGGTGATGCCGTCGTAACCGATGGCGGCCACCGCGCTGCCGGCGCCGGTGCCGGTATTGATAGTGATGAGTTCGTAAGTGTACGGGCCCGCGCCGGTGCCGCCGATGCCGTAGAGCGTGTTACCGTCGAAGGCCAGCGCGCCGGGGACGTCATTGAAACCGATAGCGCCGACGCTGCTGGCGGCACCGGTGCCGGCGTTGATGGTGAGCAATTGCCTGGTCGAGGTGTTCACCGCGTACAAGGTATTGTTGTTGGCGTTGAAGGCCAAGCCCGCGACGCAGCAGGCGATGCCCAGATTGCCGATCGGCGTGGTGGTGCCGGTGGCGAGGTCCACGGTGACGAGTTTGCCGTCGTCGGCGTCGTTGACGATGGCGTAGTAAACGCCGCTGTTGGGATTGTAAGCGAGACCGCTGACCGCGCCGAGGCCCAGTTGTCCTTTGGTGGTGCCGACGCCGCTGCCGGTGTTGAGTTGCAACAGGCCCAGTTGATTGGCGCCGTAAAGGTTGCCGTTGGTTTCATCATAGGCCAAAGCGCCGGTGACCTCCTCGTGCAGCACCCCGTTCACCGGCCCTACCGGGTTCCCCGCGCCGTTGCTGGTATTAATGATGATGAGCCGCGGATTTTCGCCGGCGGGATCGGTGTTGATGCCGTAGAGAATATCGCCGGACGCATTGTAGGCCAGGCCTTCGACGTCACCGAAGCCCAGGCTGCCCACCGGCGTTTTGCTACCGTCAGTGGTGTCGAGCAGATACAGTCGATCATCGGCGAGATCGCTGGCGTAGAGTCTGTCGTTATCGGAATCGTAGGCCAGCCCGCGCAAATCGCCGACGAGGATGCCGCCGATCTGAGTGGCCGCCGCGGTACCGGCGTCGATGCTGTACAAACGGGTGCCGGCGACACCGTACAAGACTTCGGTATTGGGATCGTACGCCAAATCATAAAGAGTGCCGGTGACGTTGGTGAGCGGCGCGATGGACGTGGCGGCGCCGGTGTTGGGATGGACTTTCACCAAGTATTGTTCGCCGAGGGGATTGCTGCTCACGCCGTAAAAGATTCGGCGGATGTTGTCGTAAGCCATGCCCCGCAATTGGCTGCCGGCGTTGTCGCCGAGGCCGGTGAGTCGGTAGTCCTCGCCCGCGCCGCTGCCTTCATCGATGACGAGCAGTTGCCGGGTGCCGGTATCAAAACCGTAAAGGGTGTTGCTGCTCATGTCGTAGGTGAGGGCCGTCACGCCGCCGTAACCCAGCGCGCCGACCAGGGTGGCGGCGCCGCTGGCGGTGTCGATCGTGTACAGATTGCCCGTGCCGGTGGAAACGCCGTACAAAGTGAAGTTATCGGCATTGAAGGCCAGTACAGGCGGGGAGGCGACTCCCGAAAAAGTGTTAATGAAAGTAGCGGTGCCGCAGGTGTTATTGCCGGCGCAGGCACTGGAGATGTCGATGACCAACAAACTGTTGGTGGTGACATCGCTGCCGTAGAGTGTGCCGCTTTGAATATCGAAGGCGAGGCCTTGCACATCGGTGTAGCCGCCGGCGAAATCGCCTATTTCGGTGGTGACGTTGAGACTGGTGTCGTAACTGTAGAGGGTGGTGCCGTCGCTGCCGTAGATGAGGCCGCTATTGGAGCTGAAGGCCATGCCCTTGCTGATGGGCGTGGGGCCGACCACGTTGACGGTGCCGGTGTAGAAATTGATTTTGAGCAGTTCGCCGGCTGATATGGCGTACAGATTATTGGCGTTGATGTCGAAGGCCAGCCCGCCGATGGCGGGGAAGCCGGCCAGGCCCGCGCCGGACAAGCGCTGAGTGACGGCGTTGGCGGGATTGATGCCGAGGAGCAGGCTCCGGTTGTAGCCCGCGCTATTCGTCACGGCGCCGGCGATCAGGTTGGCGCGGTCGTTGTCGTGCAACTGGATGTGGTAATCGGCGTGCGCGCCCACGGTCGCGCCGATGCCGTTGGGATCGGTGAGGTGTAATTCGATGCTTTTCAGCGCTTCGATGTCGCCGTCGTTTTGAATGCCGATCGAGACCATCTGCGTGGTGTTGTCGGTGGAGCCGGTGGGGAAGGTGACCCCGCCAGTCAGCAGGGTGTAGTCGGAAATGTTGGTGGCGGTTGAGAACCGCGTATTGATGGTAGCGGTGATCGGAGCGGCCAGGCTGACCGGCCCGTTGAGATTCATCCGCACCGGAATGTTGATCACGCCGTCTCCTTCGTGGATTACCGCGTCGCTGCCTATGAAGTTCATGGTGGTGACCGTGTCGTCGTCAATGATCTCGGCCGTGACGCTGCCGACGCTGAGCCCAGCGTAACGCGGATCGGCGCTGCTGATGGCGTGGCTGATGGTGGCGCTGTGCGCTCCCTCGATGGCGCTGTCATTAACGGCGGTGACCGTCACGATTTGTTCGGTATTCCAATTGGCCGAGGTAAAAGTCAGCGTGGTCGGGCTGACGGTAATTTGGCCGCCGAAGCTCAAGGTGATGACGGTATCGCCGGTGGGTTGGCTGGCCAGGGCGAGAGTGTAACTGTCGGCCGCGCCGCCCTCGGTGACTTGCGTGCTGCCGGTGCTTTCGCTGACATTGACTCCCGGAGTGTCGTTGTCGGTGATATTGACCGTGATACTGCCGACGGAGAATTGATGGTATCGCGCGTCGGCGCTGGTGACGTTGTGGCTGATGACGCTGCTGTGGGTGTTTTCCGCTTCGGTGTCGTCGATGGCGGCCACCACCACGATTTGTGCTTGATTCCAATTGGCGGCGGTGAAGGTCAGGGTGGCCGGCAAGGTGGTGAGTTGTCCGTCATGCTGCGGGGTAATGATGACGTCGGCGCTGGGTGCGCTGGCGAGCACCAGGGTGTAGTTATCCGAGGCACCGCCTTCGGTGACGCTGGTGCCGCCGCCGCTGACGGTCAGCGTGATGCCGGGACCGGCGGGCGTGGATGAGCCGGAACCTCCTCCCGAGCAGGCGCTCAGCGCGGTCAACAGTATTAACCACCAGAGCCGCGACGGCCGCGCGCCCGGCGCCTCCTGCGGTTTTATTCGAAATACCCCGCAACTTGCTGCGGTGACCTTGGCGATGGGGTTTCCAAACGGGAGCGGCGCAGCGTTCCCCTGTGGTCGCCTGGGAGGATCCATGCCTCGCGGGCGATCTAACTTGATTTTTCGAGAGTCCATTCCTGCCCTTATCAATATAGTAGGTGGCGAGACAAGCAGCGGCGGGTTCTTGCAAAACTTGAGCGCATGACCGCGGCACTCGACGGCTACAGCGTAGCATGGCGCAAATCGGCTCGGCATCAGAGTGAAATCGCTATAAGCTGGGCGGGTGCCGGCCGATGACCGGCGCGGTGTCGGCTTGTGCCGGTGTTTCGTTGGCCGGTACTATGGCCGCTCGTTAAAACACGGCATTGCGCGGTTAACGCGGGCCGATGGAGTCAGTAATGAAAAATTTTCGTTGTATCTGCGGCAACTCGTTTTATTTCGAGAATACCCAGTGCGTCGCCTGCGGACATGTGCTGGGGTATTTGCCGGAACGCGGCGTGTTAAGCGCATTGGAACCCGCGGCGGGCGACACGTGGCGCGCGCTGGCGGCCGACGAGGCGCTTTATCGTTTGTGCCAGAATTACGCGCAGGCCCATGTCTGCAATTGGCTGGTGGCGGCGGACGACCCCAATCCGTTTTGCCGGTCCTGCCGTTTGGACCGGACGATTCCGGATTTGACTCTGCCGCGCAATCACACTTTATGGCATAGGGTGGAATCCGCGAAACGCCGCTTACTGTATAGCCTGTATGCGCTGGGCTTGCCGGTGGTGGATGAAGGAGAGGATCCCGAATACGGCCTGGCCTTCGCCTTTCTCGCCGATCCCGTGTCCAATGCCGGCCCGCCCTATGGCGAAGAACATTTCCGCCAGGTGTTGACCGGCCATGACCGCGGTTTGATTACCATCAACATCGCGGAGGCCGACCCCAGCGCGCGCGAACACATGCGTGAAGCGCTGGATGAACGTTACCGTACCTTGCTCGGCCATTTTCGCCATGAAAGCGGCCATTATTATTGGTTCCGCCTGATACGCGACAGCCGCTGGCTGGGCGAATTTCGCGGCTTGTTCGGCGACGAGCGGCGCGACTACGTCTCGGCCTTGAAGAATTATTATGAGACGGGCAACGAAGGCCGCTGGCGCGCACGCCACATCAGCGCTTATGCCTCGTCCCATCCCTGGGAAGATTGGGCGGAAACCTGGGCGCATTATCTGCATATGATCGATACCCTGGAAACCGCCGAGGACGCCGGCATGATGATGGGCGGCCGCAAAATCCGTTCGCTGTCGTCGTCGGCGAATCTGGAATTCGAGGAGTTGCGCGACGATTGGGCGCGGCTCACCCTGACCATGAACGCGGTGGCCCGCAGCATGGGCACGGACGATCCTTACCCGTTCGTGGTGTCGGATCACGCCGCCGCCAAACTGCGCTTCGTGCATGACTTGGTGGGTGAGACCGGCCGGACCTAGCCGGCGCTGGAAAACCCACCGCGCGCCGCGCGCGGAATGCCGGGCAGGTTTCAGTTGTTTTAATTACACGGCGTGGCAATCCGCCGATTTCGCGGCACAGCTTGCGATAAGCCTAAAAACCGCGGCGGCCAACCACGGAGAATCAGGCTGTCTAGGGATTGGACGAATTCACCCGTTGGGCGACGTTGATCACGGCGCGGCGCCCGGGATTTTCCTCTGTGAACGCCGTGTCCTCCGTGGCCAACCGTTTTTTTCAGGATAATTCACGCCCGCGGGCTTGCGACGTGGTTACTCGTCCTTGGGTTCCCATTCGAAACGGCTGAGGCCGTTGAAGGCGCGCCGCAAGCCGTCATTCCAGCCGCGCTGAATCCGCCGAATCAACGGTGAATTGGCTTCCAGGGTCAAGTGGCGCTCGGTGCTAAGGCCGTCCTTGCGGTAAAAAGTCAGTTCCAAAGGCGGTCCTACCGAGATATTGGAACGCATGGTGGAGTCGAGCGACACCAGCGCGCAACGCGCCGCGTCTTCCAGACTGGTGGCCGGCGTGATGACGCGATCGAGTATCGGCTTGCCGTATTTCGATTCGCCGATTTGCAGGTAAGGAGTTTCCGGCGAAGCCGCGATGTAATTGCCTTGGGGATACACCAAGTAAATGTCGTGGGTCTTGTCGCGGATCTGGCCGCCCAGAATGAAAGAAGCCTCGGGACTGACGCCGGTCTGTTTCAGCGCATCGGCGTGCCCCTGCTGAACGCGATTGCTGACGCTGCCGATGTAGTGAGCGGCGTCGAACAGATACTCCACCGTGTTGAGGCTGACCGGCGCGGCGGGATTGTCCAAATCCCGCTTGAGAGTGTTGACCACCGCCTGCGACGTCGCCAGGTTGCCCGCCGTGAGCAACACGAAAAAACGCTCGCCCGGTGTGCCGAAGACATGCATTTTGCTATAAGTGCTCACGTAATCCACGCCGGCATTGGTGCGCGAGTCGGACGCGAGAATTAAGCCAGAGTTGACTTTAATGGCGAGGCAATAGGTCATGGCGAATAATCGCTCGTTATGATGCGGGTCCATCATAAGAGCTGGTATCAGTTTCGTCTAGCGGCTTGCTGGGCAGTCATTCGGCGGCAGTGTATAGTTGTGCGATGGCGATACGCTGGAAAGAGTACTCCACCTGCGGTTTATATGATGAGTTGATG
>CAKKSB010000024.1 GCA_919903055.1 Gammaproteobacteria bacterium
CAGCAGCACCCGGTCGGGAACATTGATCATCATGGTCATCGGCGGCGGCGATTACGCCGGGCAACTTGAAGATTCCAACAAAAATGCCACCTTGCGACGGCTTTTTTCCGGATGGAGTTGAGTGACTTCGCTGCCGACCACCTGGCCTACGCTGACGCCCAGTATCCGGCTGGCGATGACATTCAGTGCCATCACCCGATTACCCCGGTCCAGCCAAATCATGCCGGGGTCGAATTTTTCCAGCTTGTGTTGGAACGACTCTAAGTGCATTTGCATAGCGAATCACCGCAGTTTAGGGGTCACCGTTTACGCACTACACCCGCCTTCGGGTAAGTCAAGAATACGTAATTCGGCAAGGCGTCACAACAGCGGGGTGGCGGAACCGGGGTTAACACGTTGATTGAGAGTGCCGTCGCTGGTGGCGGTATCCAATCGCAACGCTGCGTTATTGCGAACGCTCTTTAATTATTTACCGAACCACGCCAGTTGCTCATGCAGACGAACCACGTCGCCGATGATCAACAAGGTCGGCGCGTGCACCGTGGTCTGCTTCACTTGCTCCGGCAAGGTGCCCAGGGTGCCGATCAACACTCGCTGTTCGCGCGTGGTGCCCTGCTCCACCAGGGCCACGGGCGTGGCGGCGGATTTGCCGTGTTCGATCAATTCGCGGCAGAGGATGTCGAGGCCGATGAGGCCCATGTACACCACCACGGTCTGCGCCGGCTGAATCAGCGCCGGCCAATTCAAATCCATGGTGCCGTCTTTAAGGTGACCGGTGACGAACAATACCGACTGCGCGTAATCGCGATGCGTCAGCGGAATACCGGCGTAAGCCGCGCAGCCGTTGGCGGCGGAGACGCCGGGGACGATTTGAAACGGGATGCCTTCATCGGCCAGCGTGGCGATCTCCTCGCCGCCCCGGCCGAAGATGAAGGGGTCGCCGCCCTTGAGACGCAGCACCCGCTTGCCCTCCTTCGCCAGCTTCACCAAGGATTCGTTGATCTCTTCCTGACGCAGGGCGTGATAGCTGCGGCGCTTGCCGACGTAAATCCGCTCCGCCTCGCGGCGCACCAGATCGAGTATCGCGGGACTCACCAAACGATCGTATAAGACCACGTCACTCTGCTGCATCAAACGCAGGGCGCGAAAGGTCAGTAGATCGGGATCGCCCGGCCCGGCGCCGACCAGATAGACCTCGCCGCGCGGCACCGAGGCCGGCGCCTGTCGCAGCAATTGGATCAAGGCCTGCTCCGCCGCCTGCTCGCGGCCGGCGTAGACCTGTTCGGCGATGGGGCCTTGCAGGACGTCTTCCCAAAACCGCCGCCGCTCGGTGGTGCCGGCGAAACGCTGCTTCACCTGCTCGCGGTAACGCGCCGCCAGCGCGGCGAGCCGGCCGTAACCGGCGGGAATCAAGGTTTCCAGCCGCGCGCGCACCAGGCGCGCCAGCACCGGAGCCGCGCCGCCGCTGGACACCGCCGCCACCAGCGGCGAGCGGTCGATGATGGACGGAAAGATAAACGTGCAGAGCGCGGGTTGATCCACCACGTTCACGGGAATATTACGCGCGCGCGCCGCCGCCGCGACCCGGCGGTTCACGCCGTCGTCGTTGGTGGCCGCCACCACCAGACGGCAATCCTGCAACTGCCCGTCGTCAAATTCGGTTCCGCCGTGGATCACCTCGCCGGCGTGTACCCGTTCCTGCAAACGCGCGTTCAACGCGGGCGCCACCACGATGACGCGAGCGCCGGCGCGCAACAATAAATCCGCCTTGCGTGCGGCGACGTCGCCGCCGCCGACGATCAGACTGGGCGCGGTTTTTAGATCGAGAAATATCGGAAACCAATCCACGATTTTCAGCCGATGACGGTGGCGCCGCCCATATAGGGCAGCAGGATTTCCGGCACGCGGACACGGCCGTCTCGATCCTGATAATTTTCCATGATCGCCACCAAGGTGCGGCCCACCGCGAGACCGGAGCCGTTCAAAGTGTGCACCAGTTCCGGCTTGCCGGTTTCGGGATTGCGCCAGCGCGCTTGCAGGCGGCGCGCCTGAAAATCCTCGAAGTTGCTGCACGAAGAAATTTCGCGGTACTTTTGCTGACCCGGTAGCCACACTTCGATGTCGTAGGTCTTCGCCGCCGAGAATCCCATGTCACCGCCGCACAGCGTGATCACCCGGTACGGCAGTCCGAGCGACTGCAACACCTTTTCGGCGTGACCGGTGAGCTGTTCCAAGGCGGCATAAGAATCCTGCGGCCGCACGATTTGCACCAACTCGACCTTTTCGAATTGATGCTGGCGAATCATGCCGCGGGTGTCCTTGCCGTAAGAACCCGCCTCGCTGCGGAAACAGGGGGTGTGCGCCACGTATTTGCGCGGCAGGTATTCCGCGTCGATGATCACGTCGCGCACGATGTTGGTGACCGGCACCTCGGCGGTGGGAATGAGGTAATAATTCTGTTCGCCGCCGAGTTTGAATAATTCCGCCTCGAATTTCGGCAGCTGCCCGGTGCCGCGCAAGCTGTCGGCGTTGACCATATAGGGCACATAGGTCTCGCTGTAGCCGTGTTCGCCGCTGTGCAGATCGAGCATGAATTGAATCAGCGCGCGATGCAGACGCGCCAGCGGGCCGTGCATCACCGAGAAACGCGCGCCGGTGATTTTCGCGGCGGCGTCGAAATCCAGCAGGCCCAGCTTTGCGCCGAGATCGACGTGATCCTTGGGTTCGAAATCGAAAACCGCCGGCGTGCCCCAGCGGCGCACTTCGACATTGTCGTTTTCATCCTTGCCTGCCGGCACTGAGACATGCGGCAAGTTGGGCACGCCCAATAAAATTTCGTTGAGCTCGTTTTGCAGCGACTCCAGGCGCGCCTCGGCCTGTTTGAGTCCTTCGCCGATCTCGGCGACTTCCACCATCAGCGGCACCGTGTCTTCGCCTGAGGCCTTGGCCTTGCCGATGGCCTTGGAACGGGTATTGCGGTCGTTCTGCAAGGCTTGGGTGCGCATCTGTACTTGCTTACGCTCGGTTTCCAAAGCGGCGATGCGCAGTGTGTCCAATTTAAAGCCGCGTGCGGCGAGGCGTTGCGCCGTATCGTCCAACTGGCCGCGGATCAATTTCGGGTCGAGCATGGTGTTACCTTCTTTTGTCGTTTCTCTTGGATACCGTGATTCAATCGCGTTGATTGACGTGGGCGGTCCAGTGCAGGATGTGGTCGGGCTTTATCGCGTCGGCCAGGTGTTCGATGATCTTCGCCACCTTGGCGGGCTCATCGAAGAATTCCACCACCACCGGCAGACTCAGCGACAGATCCACCAGCCGCGCCGATTGTATCTCGCCGGAATCGCCAAAGCCGGAGATGCCGCGAAACACCGTGACGCCGCGCACCTTCTCCCAATCGTGGAGCCGGCGCAAGACACTTTCCAACCGGCCATCGTGCTCGTTGAGATAAATGCGCACCACGGTCACTTCGATGGTCTTCATAAACGCCTCCCCGCCAGCACGCCCAGCCACACCGCCGCCAGGCACAGGCTCACGCTCAGCACTACATTCATCAAGGCCTTCATCCGCTCGCCTTCCTCGAAGAGCGCGAAGGTCTCCATGGAAAACGAGGAGAAGGTGGTGAAGGCGCCCAATACCCCGATCAACAAGGCCGCGCGCCACTCGGGGCTCAGCGCCAAGCGTTCCACCAGCAAGACATACAACACACCCATCGCCAAACAGCCCGATACATTCACCACCAGAGTGCCGTAAGGAAAACCGCGCCCCAGCACGGCGTGCACGCCGTTGGCGACGCCGTAGCGCAACAAGGCGCCGAGGGAACCGCCGACGGCGATCGCTAGAATTTGTTTCACTCTCGACACCTCGCACGCTAGCCACGCAGGGCACGGAAGACGGAGATTAAAAAGGTGGGTTACGCCGCGCCGGCCACCCTGCTTATGTTTTATCTCCGTGTCCTCGGTGGGCTCCGTGGTTAAGATTTGCCCTTGTTTTTATCCAGCTCGCGCAACCGCGCCAGCTTCTCGGCGATCTTGATTTCCAGGCCGCGCGGCACGGGATGATAATACACCCGCTCGCCCAATTCCTCGGGAAAATAGTCTTCACCGGCGGCGTAGCCCTGCTCTTCGTCGTGCGCGTAGCGATAGCCTTTGCCGTAATCGAGTTGCTTCATCAGCCGGGTCGGCGCGTTGCGCAGATGCAGCGGCACGTCGAGCGAACCGCTGTTGCGCGCATCCTCTTTCGCGGCGTTGAAGGCGGCGTACACCGCGTTGCTTTTGGCGGCGCAGGCGAGATAGACCACGGCCTGGGCAATCGCGAGTTCGCCTTCGGGGCTGCCCAGGCGTTCCTGTACGTCCCACGCCTCCAGCGCCAAGGTAAGGCCGCGCGGATCGGCGTTGCCGATGTCTTCGTTGGCCATGCGCACCACCCGGCGGGCGATGTAGAGCGGATCGCAACCACCGTCCAGCATGCGCGCCAGCCAGTACAGCGCGGCGTCGGATGCCGAGCCGCGCACCGATTTGTGCAGGGCCGAGATCTGGTCGTAAAAGGCCTCGCCGCCTTTATCGAAACGCCGCAAGGTGCCGCCGGCCAGCACCTCGTTGAGCAGTTCTTCGCCGATGCCGTGTTCGTCTTTGGCGGCGGCGAGGCCGGCGGCGATCTCCAGATAATTCAGCGCGCGGCGCGCATCGCCGTCGGCGGCCGCGGCGAGGCGCCGGCGCAAGGCCGCATCCATGGCGATGCCCTGTCCGCCCAAGCCGCGTTCTTCATCCGCCAGCGCGCGGTCGATCACGCCGAGCAATTCATCGGCGCTGAGCGCGCGCAGGACATACACCCGCGCGCGCGATAGCAAGGCGTTGTTCAATTCGAACGAGGGATTCTCGGTGGTGGCGCCGATCAGGGTGAGCGTGCCGTCCTCCACATAAGGAAGAAACGCATCCTGCTGGGATTTATTGAAGCGATGCACCTCATCGACGAACAGGACGGTGGCCCGGCCCTGTTGCGCGCGCGCCTGCTTGGCCTGCTCCACCGCGGCACGCACTTCCTTCACGCCGGAGAGTACGGCGGAGAGGCTCAGGAATTGCGCGGCCACCCGCCGCGCGATCAAGCGCGCCAGGGTGGTCTTGCCGGTGCCGGGCGGACCCCACAGTATCATCGAATGGATGCGGCCCTGTTCGATGGCGAGCCGCAGCGGTTTGCCGGGGCCGAGCAAGTGGGTCTGGCCGGCGTATTCGTCGAGATCGCGCGGCCGCATGCGATCGGCCAGCGGCTGGCCGCTGAGATCGGATACCGCGAAGAGGTCGTCGTTCAAGGCGCGGCCTATTCCCCCACCACGTCCACGCCCGGCGGGGGTTTGAAATCGAACAAGGACGGCACCAGTTTGGGATTGCGTTCCAAGCGCGAGAATTGCAGACGGGTGGTCTGGCCGAAGGTGTCCACCAGTTCCATCACCCGCAGATTGCTTTGGTCGAAAGCGAGGCGGATCCGCTCGAAGTTGGTGTCTTGTTGTTTAGGGGTGAGCTCCACCCACTCGAATTCACCTTGCGCGCCCTGTTCGGTAATGGCGAAACTCTTTTCCAGGTTTTCACCCGAACTCAATAACTGGGCGGGCGTGTTGCCTACCGTCTCGGTGAACGGCTTCACCGTGACCTGCTCCAGTTCGATGTCGTAGATCCAGACTTTTTTCCCGTCGGCGACGATCAGCTGGTGGTACGGCTCTTTATAATCCCAGCGGAATTTGCCGGGCCGCTGCAAGGCCAGCGTGCCTTGCGCCTGCTCGGTGATATTCATGCGCTGATCGAGCACGGTTTGCGAAAACTCGCCGCGCAGCGATTGGACGTCTTTGAAAAAGGCGTCCAATCGCTCGCGCCCGCCGGCCTGGGCTACGGAGGCGGTGAGACACCACAGCGTCAACGCGCCGCATAAATATTTTTGGTATCGCTTCATGGTTTGATGGCGGGTCCTGGTCACACCGTTTCCTTGAGGTTGTATGCGGACGGTTCTGGTGCGCACGGCGCACCCTACATGGTTGCGGCGTGCGGGGATCAATCCTCCACCGGCCGCGGC
This sequence comes from Gammaproteobacteria bacterium, assembly GCA_919903055.1. GTDB lineage: Bacteria > Pseudomonadota > Gammaproteobacteria > DRLM01 > DRLM01 > CAKKSB01. Next base: position 6,061 of record CAKKSB010000024.1, read on the forward strand.
GCCAGTACTTCGCGCATGCCGTTGGATTGCAGAGGCCCGACCACGCCGGCGGATTCCATTTGCTCGATCATGCGCGCCGCGCGGTTATAGCCGATTTTCAAACGGCGCTGCACGCCGGAGATGGAGGCGCGCCGCGATTCGGTGACCAGGTTCACGGCCTGATCGTAGAGCGGATCGCTTTCCGCATCGCCGCCGCCGTCTTCCCCGGTGTAACTGCCCGGCGTATTGCCGGTCTCGTCGCCGCCGGTGAGAATTTCGTCGAGGTAATTCGGTTCGCCTTGCTTCTTCAGGTGATCGACCACCTTGTGCACCTCGTGGTCGGCGACGAAGGCGCCGTGCACCCGTACCGGCACGCCGGTGCCGGGGGCGAGGTACAGCATGTCGCCGTGACCCAGCAGTTGCTCGGCGCCCTGCTGATCGAGGATGGTGCGCGAGTCGATGCGCGACGACACTTGAAAGCCGATGCGGGTCGGGATATTGGCCTTGATCAAACCGGTGATGACATCCACCGACGGCCGCTGGGTGGCGAGCACCAAATGGATACCGGAGGCGCGCGCCTTTTGCGCCAGGCGGGCGATGAGTTCCTCGACCTTTTTGCCGACCACCATCATCATGTCGGCCAGCTCGTCGATCACCACCACGATGAACGGCAGGTGTTCCAGCAGCGGCGCCTCCTGCCCCTCCGGCACTTTGAGCAGCGGGTTTTTCAAGGGCTGCTTGGCTTCGACGGCGTCGGCCAGTTTACGGTTGTAACCGCCGATATTGCGCACGCCGAGCGCCGCCATCAGGCGATAACGGCGGTCCATTTCCGCCACGCACCAGCGCAGGGCGTTGGCGGCGTCCTTCATGTCGGTGACCACCGGCGCCAGCAGATGCGGGATGTTTTGATACACCGACAATTCCAGCATCTTGGGATCGATGAGAATCATCCGCACGTCCCGCGCCGAGGCCTTGTACAGGATGCTGAGGATCATGGCGTTGATGCCCACCGATTTGCCCGAGCCGGTGGTGCCCGCCACCAGCAAATGAGGCATGCGGCCCAGGTCCACCGCCACCGGCTGGCCGCCGATGTCCTTGCCCAGCACCAATGTGATCGGCGAGGCGGCCTCGTCATATTCCTTGGACGACAACAGTTCGCTGAGCCGGACGATTTCGCGGTGTTCGTTGGGGACTTCCAAACCGATCACCGATTTGCCGGGGATCACCTCCACCACCCGCACGCTGATGGCGGACAAGGCCCGCGCCAGGTCTTTCGCGAGGTTGGTGATCTGGCTCACCTTGACGCCCGCCGCCGGCTGCAATTCAAAACGGGTGATGACCGGGCCGGGATGGACCGCCACCACCTGCACCTCGACGCCGAAGTCGGCGAGCTTGAGTTCGAGCAGTCGCGACATTGCTTCCAATGATTCGCGAGAAACGCTGACGCTGCTCGGCGCCGGCGGATCAAGCAAAGCCACCGGCGGCAGCGAGCCGTCGGCGGATGGCTTGAACAGCGGCATCTGCCGCTCTTTTTCGACCCGCACACTGGGCTCGACGGGTTTGATCACCGGCTCGATGCGTACCGGCGCATGTTCGAGAATCTTCTTTTTCTTCTGCTCCAAGACCACGCTGTGCTCGCGTTCCTGCCGCGCGCGGCGGCCCGCCTGGTTGTCACGGAATTCCTGCCACTTGTCCTTCAGCCGCGCGGCGCCGTTCAAGGTGAGACGGCCGGTGCCGTCCATCACCGCCACCCACGACAGGCCGGTGAACAAGGTGACGCCGGTGAGAAACAGAGCGAGTAAAAACAGCGCGGCGCCGACAGCGTTGAAAGGCTTGACCAAGCCGTTGGCCACCACGTCGCCCAACACGCCACCGCCGTTGAGCGGTAGGGATAAGGGATTCATCGCGTATAAGGTGGCGAGACCCGCGCCCGCGGCGATGGTCAGTGCGAAACCGATGCCGCGCAAGGCGACTTCGCGGCCGTTGGAACCTGTTTCATCACGGCGGCCGCGATAAATCAACCACGCCGTGTAAGCCACCATCAATGGCACTAGATAAGCGAGATAACCGAACAGGAAAAGGAACACGTCGGCGAACCAGGCCCCCGCCACGCCGCCGATGTTGGCGATTTGCTTGCCGCTGCCGCTGCGCGACCAACCCGGGTCGCCGGCATTGTAACTGGCGAGGGAAATCAACAGATAAATCGCGATGGCGCCCAGCACGAACAGACCGCCTTCGCGCAGGCCCCGATTCATGTGATTGGCTATTGCCATCCCTCGCGCGTCCTTTTTCGATATGGTGGATGCCAAAAGCGTATCCTAACGTCTAAGTGCCCTAGTGAAACAGGCTTTAAATTCCATCGCCAACTATTTTTCCGGCAAGCTATTTTAATGACTCCGGCCGGGAGATTGGAAGCCCGCGGCAAAATCGCGGGCTTCCGCCCGCTCTCTTTACCCGTCCCGCCGGTTTGCGTAACATGGCCGGCCTCGTTAGGCCCGTCGTTGTCGATGGCGGGGGCGCGGCTTGAAAACAGCGTCGCCCGGACCCACTTCAATTACGTCAAATACAGGACACAGCATACCCCATGAGCACGCCGAAACATTGCCGCTTATTGATTTTAGGCTCCGGACCGGCCGGTTACACCGCCGCGGTCTACGCCGCGCGCGCCAACCTCAATCCGGTGATCATCACCGGCATCCAGCAGGGCGGCCAGCTCATGACCACCACCGACGTGGACAACTGGCCCGGCGACGCCGAGGGCGTGCAAGGCCCGGAATTGATGAGCCGCATGCTGGCCCACGCCGAACGCTTCGGCACCGAGATCGTCTTCGATCACATCAGTAAAGTGGATTTGCGGCAGCGCCCCTTCCGCCTGACCGGCGACAGCGGCGAATACACCTGCGACGCACTGATCATCGCCACCGGCGCGACCGCCAAATACCTGGGCTTGCCATCGGAAGAAGCCTTCCAAGGCCGCGGCGTGTCGGCCTGCGCCACCTGTGACGGCTTCTTTTACAAAAATCAATCGGTGGCGGTGATCGGCGGCGGCAACACCGCCGTGGAAGAGGCGCTGTATCTTTCCAATATCGCTGCGAAAGTCACCGTGGTACATCGCCGCGACAGTTTCAAATGTGAAAAAATTCTCGCCGCCAAATTACGGGAGAAGAGCGAGCACGGCAACGTGGAGATCATCTGGAACCACACCCTCGACGAGGTGCTGGGCGACAAGGCCGGCGTGAACGGCGTGCGCCTTAAAGATATGAACACGGGCGAGACCCGCGATTTGTCTTTGCAAGGCGTCTTCATCGCCATTGGCCACAGCCCCAACACCGGCCTCTTCGAAGGCCAATTGGAGATGGTCAACGGTTACATCAAGGTGAATACCGGCTTGAGCGGCAACGCCACGGCAACCAGCGTGCCCGGCGTGTTCGCCGCCGGCGACGTGGCCGACCACATCTATCGCCAAGCCATCACCTCCGCCGGCACCGGCTGCATGGCCGCGCTGGACGCGGAAAAATATTTGGACGGGTCGGCTTAAATAAAAATTTAACCGCCATGGCGCCGAGGGCGCCATGATTTTTAATCATGGAAAAGATTTTTTGGCGTACTTGGCGGTTCGTCTAATTTTGGATTACTAAATCCCGCCCCGAAGCTTCAGCGTACCGCCCCTTTAAACAGGCGGAAAAAATTGCCGCTGGTGATGTCGGCGATGGTCTCCAGCGACTCCCCCCGCAGTTCGGCGATGAATTCCGCGACGTGGCGCACGTAGGCCGGTTGATTGGTTTTACCGCGATGCGGCACCGGCGCGAGATAAGGCGAATCGGTTTCCACCAGCATGCGCTCGAGGGGAACCCGGCGGGCTACCTCGCGCAAGGCATCGGCGGTGCGGAAGGTGACGATGCCGGAAAAAGAAATGTAAAAATTCAATTCGAGGGCGCGTTCGGCCATGGGCCAGTCTTCGGTGAAACAGTGCATCACGCCGCCGGGTTCCGCTGCTCCCTCTTCTTCCATGATCCGCAGAGTGTCGGCCTTGGCGTCGCGGGTGTGGATGATGAGGGGCTTGCCGCATTGGCGCGCGACGCGAATGTGGCGGCGGAAACGGTCGCGCTGCCACTCCAGTTCGCCTTTGGCGTAAAAATAATCGAGACCGGTCTCGCCGATGGCGACGACCCGCGGGTCGTCGGCCAAGGCCAGCAGTTCTTCCACCGTGGGTTCGTGGCCGTCTTTGGCGGTGGGATGGACGCCGACCGAGGCATAGATAGTGGAATACCGGTGGGCCAGCGCTTTGACCGCGGCGACATTGTCCATGTCGATGCACACGCACAACATATGCGTGATGCCCTGTTCCGCCGCGCCGGCGAGCACGCTGTCGAGATCGCCGCCGAGTTTCTCCAGGTCGAGCCGGTCCAAATGGCAATGGGAATCCACCAGTGCAATGCTCATGGGTCTCGCTTCGTGATGTGAAGGCCGCGGTCGGCGGCGGGGCTTACATTGTATGCGTCGGCCGATCGGATTTTAAGGCGCCTGCCAGATAGGTTTCGATTTTATTGCGGAGATCCTTGCCGCTCTGGTCATCGTTGAGCTGCACGCCGATGCCGGTCGAGCGGTTGCCCTGCGCCCCTTTCGGCGTGATCCATACCACCTTGCCTGAAAAAGGGATCTTCTCCTTTTCTTCCATGAGCGTGAGCAGGACGAAGACCTCGTTGCCGAGGGCGTAGGTCTTTTTGGTGGGAATGAACAGGCCGCCGTTTTTCACGAACGGCATATAGGCGTCATAGAGGGCTTGTTTGTCGGTGATGCTGAGCGAGAGGATGCTTTGCCGGCTGCCCGCTTTAGGTCCTTTGGCTGCGTTGTCTTCCATTTTATCCTTGATCCGCAGTATGCCTGGTGGGTCGATTATGGACGGCGCTGAAACGCCGCCTGCCAAGTGATCAATACATTTTCCAATAACAACTGCTGATTGAGCGGCCGATCGATCAGTTGCAGCGCCCGCCCTACTTGGTCGAGTTGCGCGTGCAGTTCTTTTAAAGCCAGACCTTGCGCCAATCTTCCCAAACGCGGTTGCAGGTCCAGGTTGATCACCCGCAGCGGATCGCCGCAGGAGGCCAGTCGAATCATGTCACCTATCCAACTGTACATGCAATATAACGTTTCTTTCGCACCTATCTTTAATGAATTGGCCGCGGCGGCCAGCGGTTCCGCGTCGCCCCGCGCCACTTGTTCGACCAGGTTCAGCAAACTTTCACGGTTTTTTAAAGTGCCGCCGTCGGCCAAGGCCAGGGCTCGTAAGGGGGCGCCGTCCGCCAAGCCGAGCAGCAATTCCGGCGCGGTCGAATCGACTATTTGAGCGGCCAGCCAGGCGCCGGCCTGCTCGGTCGGCGGCGGTGTAAAGCTGAGTCGCTGGCAGCGGCTGATCACCGTGACCGGCAGGCGGCGCGGGTGCGCGGTCACCAAGAGGAGCAGCGCATACGGAGGCGGTTCCTCAAGAGTCTTCAATAAACTATTGGCTGAATTTATATTCATCTTGTCGGCGGGCGTCACGATCACCACTTTGTGAGCCCCATATTGCGGCGTGTGGGCGAGGTAGTGGCCCAGCTCTCTGATTTGGTCCACCCCGATCACCTTGCCCTCTTCCAAGGGCGCCACGCGGCGCTGGTCGGGGTGACTGCCCGCCGCGAGCAACTGGCAGCCGCGGCACTCGCCGCAAGGCAGATCGCGGGTATCCGGCCGTTCGCACAGTAGACGTTGCGCCAATAGGTCGGCGAATTGATTTTTGCCCATGCCGTCCGGCCCGCTCAGCAGCAAGGCGTGGGGCAGGCTGGCCGCGCGGCGACGCGCCATCAAGCGCCGCCAGAGATCGTCATGCCAGGGCAAGAGGCCGTTCATCGGGTTCGCAGAAACTCGTTCAAGGCGTCGCGCAACTGGGCTTGGACCTCGGCGAGCGGCCGGGCCGCGTCGATCACCCGGTAGTGCGCGGGTTCGGCGCGGGCGAGTTGCAGATAACAGGTCCGCACCCGCTCGAAAAACGCCCGTTCTTCCCGCTCGAAACGATCGGCCTCACCGCCGCGCGCGCCCATCCGCCCGCGACCGACGTCGACCGGCGCGTCCAATAACAGGGTGAGATCGGGCCGCAGCGTGTCTTGCACCCACTGCTCTAACAGCCGGATCCGTGCCGCGGCCACTCCGCGGCCGCCGCCTTGGTAAGCGTAAGTGGCATCGGTGAAGCGGTCGCATACCACCCATTCCCCGGCCTCGAGGGCGGGCCGTATCACTTGGGCGAGATGCTGGGCGCGGGCGGCGAACATCAAGAGCAGTTCGGTATCGGCGGCCATGCCGGTTTCACCGCGGTCCAGCAACAGCCCGCGGATACGCTCGCCCAAGGCGGTGCCGCCGGGCTCGCGGGTCATCCGCGCCGGTTTGCCCGCCGCGGCCAGATGGGCGCGCACGAATTCGAGATTGGTGGATTTGCCCACCCCTTCGCCACCTTCCAGCGTAATGAAACTACCCTGCATAACTCAGCCTTAATTGCCTTTTTCTTTATCCGAGGTGTTGGCGCGCGGTGTCAATTGATAACGTTTGACCGCGGCATTGTGTTGGTCGAGGGTGGCGGAAAAGCTGTGGCTGCCGTCCCCCTTCGCCACGAAAAACAACGTATCGCCCGCCGCCGGGTGCAAGGCCGCGCGGATCGAGGCCAGACCCGGCAGAGCGATCGGAGTGGGCGGCAGTCCAGTGTAAAGATACGTGTTGTAAGGCGAGTCGTTCATCAGATCGGTGCGGCGCAGATTGCCGTCGAAGCCGGTGCCGAGGCCGTAAATCACGGTGGGGTCGGTTTGCAAGCGCATGCCGGCCAGCAAACGGCGCACGAACACCCCGGCGATCTGGGTGCGCTCCTCGGGCACGCCGGTCTCTTTTTCGATGATCGAAGCCAAAATCAGCGCCTGGTAGGCTGATTTCAGCGGCGAGGTCACGTCGCGTTTGGGCCATTCCTCGTTGAGGCGGTCCAGCAGGGTTTGATAGGCGCGCTGCAAAAAGGCCACGTCGCTAATGCCGCGCGGAAAATGATAAGTGTCGGGCATGAACATGCCTTCGGGGTGTTGGCCGGCGTGTCCCAAGCGGGTCATGATTTCCTCGTTGGATGCGCCATCCAAGGTCTGCTGTATCGCCTCGTGCTGTCGCACGGCGTCCAGCAACTGGGCGAAGGTCCAACCTTCCACGATGGTCAAAGTGTGCTGTACCACGGCACCGCTCACCACGATGTCCAGCAGTTGGGACGGCGCAATTCCCGCCGGCAAGACATATTCACCGGCCTTGATCAAACCGGCCTTGCCCTGCCAGCGGGCCATCCAGCGCAAATAAATCGGATGATTCACGACCCCGGCTTGTTCAAGATCTTCAGCTAAGCGCTTCATGCTGGTGCCGGGCGGGATGATGTGATGATGTCCCACCGGCGGAATGGGCAGCGGATTATTGGAAAAAGCTTTGTAATCCATGATCAGCCAGCCGCTGACCAAACTGCCGATCAATATTAAGAACCCGAATAGCTTGAATAAACTACCGGATAATTTACTTGAGGTCATGGGCCGCTTGCTTTCGGTTGATCCGTCTCGTTGCGTAGCAAGGCGATCGCCGCCTGGGCCACTTGGCGGGTGACGGGGCCATGCGGAAACGACCATTGGTCGAGACGGCGCAGCGGCCAGACGCCGATCACCGCGTTACAGACAAAGACCTCTTCCGATTGCGTCAATTCCGCCCAAGGCAAAACCCGTTCCTCCGCCGTCAAACCCCACGCCGCTGCTTCATCGAGGATGAGGCCCCGCATCACCCCGGCCACGCCGCATTGATCCACCGGCGGAGTGAGCAAATGTCCCTCGCGCACCACGAAGACATTACTCTGGGTGCCTTCCACCACATTGCCCATTTGATCACACATCAAACCTTCGGCGATGTCGGGATCATACCATTCACGCCGGGCCATGACCTGTTCCAAGCGATTGAGATGCTTGATCCCCGCCAAGGCCGGGTTGGCCGCGAGGCGGATGTCGCATAGCCGGGCGGTGATGCCTTCCCGCCAAGCGTGATCGGGATAAGCGGGCCACGGTGAGCGGATCAATAGGCGGGTAGGTGGCCCGGCCTCGGCATCGCGCGGCGGCCGGTAACCGCGCCCGCCTTCGCCGCGGGTGACGATGAGTTTGAGGATGCCCCGCTCGCGGCCTCGGCTTAACGCGGTTATTTCCTCCTCCAATTGCCGGCCGTCGAGTCCCGCGATACCCAATCGTTCGCAACCCGCCAGCAATCGCCGCCGGTGGCGGGTCCACAACGGCACCTTGCCCGCGTGGATCGCCATGGTCTCGAACACGCCGTCACCGTAGTGCAGCCCGCGGTCGGCCACGGCGAGATGAGTTTGCGGACGGCCGTTGACCCAGATCGTGGTCTCGTCCGCCATCAGTCCGCCGCTCCCAGGGCCAAGAGTAAACCGCGCGCCTTGGCGCGGGTCTCCGCCAATTCGGCTTCGGGTTCGGAATCGGCGACGATGCCCGCCCCGGCGCGGAAGCTGATCCGCGAGCCTTCCATCACCAGGGTCCGGATCAGAATATTGAAATCGAGGCTGCCGTCGCGGTTGAGATAACCCATGGCGCCGGTGTAAGCTCCGCGCGGCCCGCCTTCCAGTTCGGCGATGATTTCCATGCAGCGCACCTTGGGGCAGCCGGTGATGGTACCGCCGGGGAACACCGCGCGGATCACCTCGCCCGGTGTCACCTCGGGCCGTTTGATGCCCCGCACGTTGGAGACGATGTGATGAACGTGCGCGTAGGATTCGAGACCCATCAACTCATCCACCCGCATGCTGCCCGGCACGCACACCCGGCCCAGGTCGTTGCGTTCGAGGTCGATGAGCATGACGTGTTCGGCCCGTTCCTTGGGATGGGCCAGCAACTCGCGCGAATAATCCAGGTCGCGCGCCTGTTCACTGCTGCGCGGGCGCGTGCCGGCGATGGGACGGGTTTCCACCACGTCGCCCGTCACGCGCACCAAACGTTCCGGCGAAGAACTGACGATGGCGGATTGCCCCCAGGTGGCCAGGCCGGCGAAAGGCGCGGGATTTTGCCGGCGCAGGGCCGCGTACAACTGATCGGCGCGCGCCGTCTCGGCGAGCTGCGCCCGCCAGGCCCGCGACAGGTTAACCTGAAACACATCGCCGTCAAGCACGTAGTGTTTGATACGGCCCACCGCGTCGAGGAATCGTTGCGGCGGATCTTCGTCGAGACTGAGCAAGCGCGGCGGCGCCGGTTCGCCGTCTTCTTGCAGTGTGGCGAAATCTTGCGCCATCCGTTCCAGCAACTCCGCCTCGGCCGTTTCCGCCACTAGATAAATTTCACGGTGGGTGTGATCGCGGATTACCGCCGCCGGAATCCGCGTGAAAAAGGCCGTGGGCAAGGCGCCTGTTGTAGCGGGTAGACGCAGGTGCGGCTCGATTTGCGCGGCAAGTTCATAACCGAGATAGATGAACCAGCCGCCGCGAAACGGCAAAGCGCCCTCGCCGGCCGGCGGCAGACGCGCCGCGCGCCATTGATTGTCGAGCGCGGTACAGAAATCCCCCGCGCCGCTCAAGGCCGCCGCTTCCAGGCTCAGCGTTTCGCCGGGAAACGCGAACAAAATATCGTAACGGGAATGCAGCGTGCCGTGCGCCACGCTTTCCAGCAAATGGGGATAACGCCACGGCCAGGCGCGGTGCAGCGCCAGCAAGTCGTCGTAACGGGAGAGGCGTTTGACCAACACGCCGCCGTTGCGGCGTGCGGCGTGCTGTTGAAAAGAGATTATGGCCGAGTCCGACACATTATGCGCAGCCGCGGCGTCGGTCTAGTGGCTTCACTTGAGCTTGCGGAACACCAGCGTGCCGTTGGTGCCGCCGAAACCGAAGGAATTGGATAAGGCCACGTCGATCTTCATGGCGCGCGCCTCGTTAGGCACGTAATCGAGGTCGCAATCGGGATCGGCTGTGAATTGATTGATGGTGGGTGGTGCTACCTGATCACGGATGGCGAGCACGCTGTAAATCGCCTCGATGCCGCCGGCCGCGCCGAGCAAATGGCCGGTCATGGATTTGGTGGAGCTCATCGCGAGACGCCGTGCGTGGTCGCCGAAGGCGGCTTTTACCGCCGCGGTTTCCGCCTTGTCGCCGACCGGTGTGGAGGTGCCGTGGGCGTTGATGTAATCCACTTCATCGGCGTTGACGCCGCCGTTGCGCAGGGCGTTGAGCATGCAACGGCGTGCGCCGTCGCCGCCTTCCGAAGGCTGGGTCATGTGATACGCGTCGCCGCTCATGCCGAAACCGCTCAGCTCGGCGTAAATTTTCGCGCCGCGCCGCTTGGCGTGTTCATATTCCTCCACCACCACTACGCCCGCGCCGTCGCTCATCACGAAGCCGTCGCGATCGAGATCGAAAGGACGGCTGGCCGTCCCGGGATCGTCGTTGCGGGTGGAGAGCGCTCGCGCCGAAGCGAAGCCCGCCAGCCCGCTGGGCGAGGTGGCCATCTCGGCGCCGCCGGCGATCATCACGTCGGCATCGCCGTATTCGATGATGCGCCCCGCTTCGCCGATGCTGTGGGTGCCGGTGGTGCAGGCGGTGACATAGGCGATGTTGGGACCCTTCAAACCATAGAGGATCGACAGATTGCCCGAGATCATATTGATGATGTTGCTGGGAATGAAGAACGGCGAGACCTTGCGCGGTCCGCCGTCCAGCACGGCCTTGTAGCCCTTTTCGATGCCGGGCAGGCCGCCGATGCCGGAACCGATGGCGACGCCGATGCGTTCGGCGTTGGCTTCGGTCACTTCCAGCCCCGAGTCCTTGAGTGCTTCCATGCCGGCGGCGATGCCGTAATGGATAAAGGGGTCCATCCGCCGCGATTCCTTGGGCGGCAGGTAATCATCGACATTAAAGCCCCATACCGAACCGCTGATGCGCGAAGCATAGTCGGAGACATCAAAGTGGCCGATGGTGCGTATGCCGCTTTTGCCGGCGAGGATGTTCGCCCAGTTTTCCTGGACACTGAGGCCCAGAGGACTGACCATGCCGAGTCCGGTGATGACGACGCGTCGTTTATTACCCACCTTGCTGCTTAGCTCCCCATAGCGTGCTTGAATCTTACAGGCCGCGGCATATTTCAGCGCCGGCGCGGCGCATCAACCAAGAAGGCCACTGGCAGCGCGCTGCGCGTCCGCCGCGGCCTTCTTGAACTGATGGATTAACCCAAACGAGAATTGACGTAATCGATGGCTTGTTGAACCGTTGTAATCTTCTCGGCTTCCTCGTCGGGAATTTCGCACTCGAACTCTTCTTCGAGCGCCATCACCAGCTCGACGGTATCGAGCGAATCAGCGCCAAGATCGTCGACAAAGGAGGACTCATTGCTCACTTCTTCCTCTTTTACCCCCAGTTGTTCGATAACGATTTTTTTGACGCGTTCTTCCACGGTGCTCATGATAAACAGTTCCTCCAAAGAATAATGCGCAGGTTAAAACTGCGGACGGTATTGTATTGGAATCCTTCCGGCGATGCCAGACAAAACTCCCCATGTCGACGGCACGGTTTTCCTAATGCCATCCTCCTAAAAATTCTTGTTATTTCAAAGCCCAGGCTCGACAGTTGATGCTTTAGTTCATGTGCATGCCACCATTGACATGCAAGGTCTGTCCGGTGATGTAAGCCGCCTGCGGCGATGCGAGAAAGACCACCGCCGCGGCGATTTCATCGGCCAGCCCCAGCCGCTGCAAGGGAATCTGCCGCAACAATTCTTGCTTCTGCTCCTCGGGCAGACCGCGGGTCATGTCGGTGTCGATGAAGCCGGGCGCCACCGCGTTCACCGTCACGCCGCGCGAGGCCACTTCCCGCGCCAGCGCCTTGGTGAAGCCGAGTATACCGGCCTTGGCCGCCGCGTAATTGGTCTGTCCCGCGTTGCCGATCGCACCCACCACCGAGGCGATGCTGATGATGCGGCCCTTGCGCGCCTTCATCATCGGCCGCATGCAGGCCTTGCTCAGGCGAAACACCGAGCTGAGGTTGGTGGCGATGATCTCGTCCCACTCCTCGTCCTTCATGCGCATGAGCAGATTGTCGCGGGTGATGCCGGCGTTGTTCACCAGGATACTCGGCGCGCCGTACTCTTTTTGGATCGCCGCCATCACGGCGTCGATCGAGGCGGGCGCGGTGACGTCCAGCAACATGCCCGCGCCCCGCACGCCGCCCTCCCGCAAATAGGCGCCGATGTTTTCCGCGCCGGCGGCCGAGGTCGCGGTGCCGATCACCGTCGCGCCGGAGCGGCTCAACTCCAGGGCGATGGCGCGGCCGATGCCGCGGCTGGCGCCGGTGACCAAGGCGATTTCGTTTTCCAGTGACATGCCTCCCCCCTCCTTATGATTAAAACCTAGCTCAAAATCGGAATAGAGACCCAAACCGGGTGCGTCATTCCCAACCCCCGCTCCCGCGGGCGGGAGAGGATGAAGTGAGGGCGCCCGAACGACCGTCATCACTCCGCAAAAGCGCCTTGCTCATCTTTCTCTTCCCTCATCCTGGCGGCTGCGCTCTCCCCGCCCGGGGACGACGCTCCGTCGGCGAATAATCCATGGTCATGGGCGATCAGACTCGCCCCCCATTCTCAACGTCGATTTTGAGATGGTTTCTATTCAGCCGCCGCGTTCAAGGCCTCGTCCAGACTCGCCGGATCGAATACCGGCAGCGCGGTCATCTCCCGGTCGATGCGCTTATTCAAACCCGCCAGCACCTTGCCCGGACCGCATTCGATCACCGTCCGCGCACCGCGCTCACTCAGCGATTGGATAGTTTCCACCCACCGCACCGGGCTCACCAGTTGCCGCACCAGCGCGTCGCGGATGGCCTGCGGATCTTGGGTGGTGATGACGTTGACGTTATTGATCACGGGAATGAGCGGCGGTGTGACGTCGACTTTTTCCAGATAGGCGGCCAGCCGCTCCGCCGCCGGCGCCATCAACTCGCAATGAGACGGCACGCTCACCGGCAACAGCACCGCGCGCTTGGCGCCGGCCTGTTTGGCGTGTTCCACCGCGCGCGCCACCGCCGTGGCGTGGCCGGCGATCACCACCTGGCCGGGCGAATTGAAATTCACCGCTGACACCACCTCGCCCTGCGCCGCGTTTTCACAGGCGGCGATCACCGCCGCGTCGTCCAGCCCCAGTATCGCCGCCATCGCCCCGTGTCCGGCGGGCACCGCCTCTTGCATATAACGCCCGCGTTCCGCGACCGCCGCCACCGCCTGCGGCAGCGACAAGGCGCCGGCGCACACCAGCGCGGTGTATTCGCCCAGGCTGTGTCCCGCCAGAAACGCGGGTTGC
>CAKKSB010000025.1 GCA_919903055.1 Gammaproteobacteria bacterium
AAACCGTTGGCGATCTCGCGGCCGCCGACGAAGAACTCGAAGCGGTCGGTGACGCTGGGATCGGCGTCGTTGCGCCTCGCCAAGGGCGAGACCTCGGTGGGATAAGCGGTGATGAAGGTCGGATCCTTGAGGCGCGACTCGACGGTCTTTTCGAAGATTTCGATCTGCACCTTGCCGAGACCCCAGCCGTTTTTCAGAGGGATGGCGAAACGTTCCGCGACCCGGCGCGCGCGCGACACATCGTCGAGGTCCGCCATATTCAAATCCGGATTGAAGCGCAGGATGGACTCCTTCACCGTCATACGTTCAAAAGGCTTGCCGAAGTCGTATTGCTCGCCTTGATAGGTGATGGTGGTGGCGCCGAGCAGGTCCTGCGCCATGCCGCGCAGCAAAATCTCGGTCAGGTCCATCAGGTCGCGATAATCCGCGTAGGCCTCGTAGAACTCGAGCATGGTGAACTCGGGGTTGTGGCGCGTCGATAACCCTTCGTTGCGGAAGTTACGGTTGATCTCGTAGACCTTCTCGAAACCACCGACCACCAGACGCTTCAAATACAACTCCGGCGCGACGCGCAGGAACAGCTCCATGTCGAGTGCATTGTGAAAAGTGACAAAGGGTTTCGCCGTGGCGCCGCCCGGTATCACCTGCATCATCGGTGTCTCGACTTCGAGGAAGCCGCGCGTGTTGAGAAAATGGCGGATGTAATTGACGATGGCGGTGCGCGTTTGGAAGGTCTTGCGCGTTACCTCGTTCATGATTAGATCGACATAACGCTGGCGATAACGCTGCTCGGTATCGGACAAGCCGTGCCATTTGTCGGGCAGCGGCCGCAGTGATTTGGTGAGCAGGCGCAACGAATCCACTTTCACCGACAGCTCGCCGGTTTTGGTGCGAAACAGCACGCCCTCGGCGCCGATGATGTCACCGACGTCCCAGCCCTTGAAGGCTTCGTAGCCGCCTTCGGGCAAAACGTCGCGCTGGATGAACAATTGGATGCGGCCCGACATGTCGAGCAACTGGGTGAAGCTGGCCTTGCCCATGAGACGTTTGGCCATCATGCGCCCCGCGACCTTCACGCGCAGCGGATTCGCTTCCAGATAGTCGGCGTCCTTGTCGCCGTATTCGGCGTGCAACTCGCCCGCCATCGCATTGCGACGGAAATCGACGGGGAAGGTATCGCCCGATTCACGCAATACCGCCAGTTTGGCGCGGCGCTGGGCGATTAAAGCATTTTCATCTTGCACTGATTCGTTTTGGTCGTTTTGTTCAGTCATGTTCATTAACCAGGTAAGGTGGGTTAAGCGCGCCGTTTGCGCGCCGTGAACCGCCATGTCAAATTCATCGGGTTACACTACGCCTAACCCAGCCTACATTTAATTTTACAAACCGCTCTTCAAACTGGCTTCGATGAAATCGTCCAAATCACCGTCCAGTACCGCCTGGGTATTGCCGGTTTCCACCCCGGTGCGCAAATCCTTGATGCGCGACTGATCCAACACATAGGAACGGATCTGGCTGCCCCAGCCGATGTCGGCCTTGTTATCTTCCAGCTTCTGGCTCTCCGCTTGCCGTTTGTGCAACTCCAATTCATAGAGCTTGGCCTTGAGCTGTTTCATGGCGGTGGCGCGGTTCTTGTGTTGCGAGCGGTCGCTTTGACATGCCACCACGATGCCGCTGGGCGCGTGAGTGATGCGGATCGCCGATTCGGTCTTATTGACGTGCTGACCGCCGGCGCCGCTGGCACGGTAGGTATCCACGGAGATGTCGGCCGGATTGATTTCGATGTCGATGTCGTCGTCCACTTCCGGCGCGACGAATACCGAGGCGAACGAGGTGTGGCGGCGGTTGCCGGAATCGAAAGGCGATTTGCGCACCAGGCGATGCACCCCGGTTTCGGTCCTCAGCCAGCCGTAGGCATATTCGCCCTCGAAACGCACCGTGGCGCTTTTAATGCCGGCCACTTCGGCGTCGGAGAGTTCGATGATTTCGGTCTTGAAACCGCGCCGTTCACCCCAGCGTAGATACATGCGCAGCAGCATATTGGCCCAGTCCTGCGCTTCGGTGCCGCCGGAACCCGCCTGAATATCGACGAAGGCGTTATTGGGGTCCATCTCGCCGGAAAACATTCGGCGAAACTCCAACGCGGCGAGGCGTTGCTCCATTTTTTCGAGATCGGCGGAGACTTCCGACACCGCGGTCTCGTCGTCCTCCTCGCCCGCCATCTCCAACAATTCGGCGGCGTCGCTGAGGCCTTCCTCCAAACCGCGGATGGTGTTCACCACCTGTTCCAGCTTGGCCCGCTCGCGGCCGAGATCCTGCGCCCGTTCCGGTTTATCCCAGATGGCGGGGTCTTCCAACTCCCGCTCGACCTCGATCAAACGCTCGCGCTTGTTATCGTAGTCAAAGATACCCCCTCAGAGACGCGGCGCGTCCCCTCATATCTTCGATTTGTCTACGCAATGGGTTTATTTCCAACATGACGCCATCCGGAGCAAGTGCTTCTAAAAGTGGCGGATTCTATCACAGCGGGCGCCACCCGCGCAGGGGAACGCCGCTTCATCCGCACCAAAAATGTCCGCCGCGTGCGCGCCGCGCTTCATGGCGGCACGTCGATCCGGCCCGATCACGGCGGCGCGGCCGCAAAACCGCGTTCACGGCGCCGGCCGCGGCCGCTGGCAAGCCTTGTGCAATTCCAGTCCTAGGTCAGGACGAATAGGAAATCAGGAAGATGAGTACCGCGAGTTACATCAGTGTCATCGAACGTTATCACGACTACCGCGACGCGGTACACGAGTTGATGTCGTCCATTCTCGCCAGCATCGGCGAGGATCATTTATTCGACGACAAAGCCATTCAATGCCAGGCCATGGAACGCTTAGGCGAGACCTATCCTTTTCTCGAGCTGCTCTACATCCTCGACGCTCACGGCACCCAAGTCAGCGACAACATCGCCGTGCACAGCAAACACCAGGCGGCCTACAGCGGCAAAGGCAAGGACCGCAGCCAACGTCCTTATTACCGCATGGCGCGGGATGCCACCGGCGTCATTATCACCGAGCCTTATCTCTCCTTGGCCAGCCGCAAGCTGTGCATCACCGCGGTCAGCCGCTGGCCGCTCAAAAATCAGGACGGCGACGGCTATCTGCTGCTCGACATCGACTTGGTGAAGACCATCGAATTCATCATGGGCGACACCGTGCGGCGACGTTTCCAGCCGTTCTTCAAAGGCGTCTACAGCCTCATCGTGGTCGGCTTGCTGATCGTCGTGGCCGCCCTGTTGTATTCGGCCTTCAGCGAAATCGCCCAATTGTTCTTCGGCTCGACCACCGAGCAGGACCGTCATCTCAAGCCCTTCGGCGTGATCATCTTCCTCACCCTCGGCCTGGCGGTGTTCGATCTGGGCAAAACCACCTTGGAGGAAGAAGTGCTGATGCACAAAGACATCTTCCGTCACAGCTCCACCCGCCGCACCATCACCCGCTTCATCGCCGCCATCCTCATCGCGGTCTCCATCGAAGCGCTGCTGTTGATGTTCAAAGCCGCGCTGGGTGATGGCCAGCATTTGATAGAGGCGGTGTGGATGATGCTGGCGGCGGTAGGTCTGCTGGTAGGCCTGGGCCTGTATGTCTTTCTCGGCGCCAAAGCGGAAGCGCTATTACTCAGCAGCCGGAAAAAATAACACGAGGTCAGCCGCTGGCTGCGTACTATTCCACCGCGCGCCCAGCATTAATCTGAGCGTCGCCGGGGTGACGACGGTTACAGCATGCTCAATTGGAAAAGGGTAAGACCTTCAATAGATGAACGCTGAATAAAGCCCGGCCGTCGGTCCAGAGTTTTTCACAGTAAAAACCGGCGCGCTGCGCCAGCGCGTGGAATTCATCGACGGTGTATTTGTAGGAATACTCGGTGCAAATGCCTTCACCTTCTTCCAGCAGGAAACGGTCGCCGTTGATGACGATGTCCTGTTCGCGACAACTCACCAAATGCATTTCGACCCGCCCTTCCTCTTCGTTATAAAATGCCTCGTGGCGAAAATCATCCACCGCCAACTCGGCGTCAAGCTCGTTTTGAACCCGCACCAGCAAATTGAGGTTGAATGCCGCCGTCACGCCTTGTGCATCGTTATAGGCGGCGTGCAGCACACGCCGGTCTTTCTTGAGATCGATGCCGATCAGCAGCGCACCGTCTTCCCGCACCAGGTTGCGCAGGCGGCGTAAAAACGCTTCCGCGGCGGCCGGCTCGAAATTCCCGAGAGTGGAACCGGGAAAGAACACCAGCCGCGGCGCCTCGGGCACTGAACTAGGTACAATCACGCTCTTCATATAATCGGCGCAAATCGCATGCACTTCCATCCGCGGAAAGTCCACCCGCAAGCGTTCCGCGCATGCCAGCAGCGGCGCTTGCGCGATGTCGATCGGTACATAAGCCAGCGGCTGCAGGGTGCGCAGCAGCATGCGCACTTTATCGCTGTCGCCGCTGCCGAGTTCGACGATGACATGCCGCGGCGCGATCCGTTGCGCCAGCTCATCCGCGCAATCGCGCAGGATGCCCATCTCCACCCGCGTCACGTAATATTCGGGCAGCCGGCTGATTTCACCGAAGAGAAAACAGCCGCGCTCGTCGTAGAAAAATTTAGGCGGTATCGACTTGGGCTCGCTGCGTAAACCGTCGGTTACTTCCCGATAGAGTTGGGCGACGGCCGAATGCTGATCGTAAAACCTCATGATGACACTCCTCGTTATTCAATTTGAAATTTCCCGCGATAGGCCGCGGGCTCGAAGCGATGGGAAATTATCCAGCGCGGGTGCATCACCGCGCGCGGTCGGAACGATTCAATACAACTCGTCGGCGAGGCGTATCCCGCTGAACTGCCAGCGATCGGCGGGATAGAAAAAATTGCGGTAAGTCGCACGCATGTGGCTGCCCGGCGTAACGCACGAACCGCCGCGCAACACGAGTTGATTACACATGAACTTGCCGTTGTACTCGCCGATGGCGCCCGCCGGCGGACGGTAGCCCGGATACGCGGTGTAAGGGCTTTGCGTCCATTCCCAGACATCGCCGAATATTTGTTTGAGCGGATCGCTGCCCGCGGGAGCCGGCACGGGACGGTATAAACCGAATTCCATGAAATTACCGGCGATACGCTGCTCGCGGGCCGCCAATTCCCATTCGATTTCCGTCGGCAACCGTTTGCCGGCCCAGCGCGCGAACGCGTCCGCCTCATAAAAACTCACATGGCACAGTGGTTCGGCCTCTTCCACCGGCCGCGGGCCCGCCAAAGTCATATGCCACCACTGGCCCTCGATGCGTTCCCAGTAGAGCGGCGCGTGCCAGCCGTGTTCCCGCGCCGCGCGCCATCCATCGGAAAGCCAATATTGCGGCCGCTCGTAGGCGCCCGACTTGATGAATTCGCTGTATTCGCCGTTGGTCACCGGATGCGAGGCCAAGCGATAAGGCGGCACGAATACCGAATGACGCGGCCGTTCGTTGTCGAAGCAGAATCCTTCGCCGTCGTGGCCGATGCTGGCCAGTCCGCCGGGGTGTTCCAACCATTGCAGTGTCACCGTTTCGCCCGCTCGCGCCGGCTGCGCCACATGATAAGCGGGGCGCAAGGGATTCATCGCAAAGTGGTGTTTGATATCGGTCAACAACAATTCCTGGTGCTGCTGCTCGTGATGCAAACCCAGTTCAATACGCGCGACGACGGCTTCGTCGTGTTCCTCGGTCAAGCGCTCCAGCAACGCCAGCATGGCGTCATCGACATGAGCGCGGTATCTGTAGACATCGGCGACCGTCGGCCGCGACAGCCAGCCTCGTTGGTTACGCGGATGAAAGCCGCCCATTTGCTCATAATAAGAATTGAACAAATAACCGTATTGAGGATTGTTAACCGTATAAGCGGGAACATACGCCTCCAATACGAATCGCTCGAAAAACCAGCTAGTGTGGGCCAAATGCCATTTGGGCGGGCTGGCATAATCGGCGGTTTGCAGGCCATAGTCCTCTTGCTGCAAAGGAGCGCACAATTGTTCGGTCTGCGCACGCACCTGCGGATAACGCTTCTTCACATGGGCCAGCCACTGAAAAAAGCCTTTTCTTTTCGGCGGTTTTAAAGCGGCGGGACTGATGGTTTCCATCGCTTGCATCCTTATACTGAGCAACTACAGTTAAATATAGTCGGCATTTCGGCCTTGCCCAAGCCCGCCCCTTCCGAATACCGGAAATTCTTCATCACCAAATCTTACTTATTCCGTCAATCAATAACCGTTTTGATGAATGAAGTAAAAACCCACGTCGCTGACGATACAGGAAAACCGCCACGATGAAAGCCGTTTTTCAAAATAGCGTATTGGCCGACAGCGATAATTGCATCGTCATGGAAAATAATTACTACTTTCCGCCGGAAGCGGTGACTATGAAATATTTACAAACCAGCACCACTCATAGCGTTTGTCCCTGGAAAGGTATAGCGAATTATTATGACGTAATCGTGAACGGCCGGATCAACGCCGACGCGGCCTGGTATTATCCTCAACCCAAGCCCGCCACGAGCGGGATTAAAGACTACATCACTTTTTGGAAAAACATCACTATCGAACCCTGACGCCGCGTTTGTCCCGATTGCGCACGAGGCACGCACTTCTCGCCGCACTCGCTTCATGCTTGATGTAGGGCGGCATCACACTACTTTATTTTGATTATCCTTACCGTGTCGCATCGCGATACGACGAATTCCACGCCTTCCGCATATTGCCCGCTCGGTACGCGGATTGGATGCATCTCCCCTTGGCCGTAAGGGAGCCAGGGACCTTTTCGCCATGCAGGCTGTCACAAACGTCGTGCTTACGACGCCGCGGTGTCTCACCGGCGCGACACCCGATGACCGATCCATGACGGTGATTTTTGATTTAGTAGCAGATAATGAAACAAGCCGGTTACGCATTGCGGCGGCTCTCTTTGTCAAACGGATGGAAACCCGCCCGCGGATAGATTATCATTGCAGCAATGAAATTGATCGACTACGCATCATGCATTCGGCCCTCGCGCCTGGGGGGCATACTTGCTCTGTTACTCGCCGTCCCGGCTTGGGCCGCCGACCCCAATCCGAACATCGTCCTGCCGGATTTCGGCGACAGCGCCGGCTCGGTCATTTCACCTCAGGAAGAACAGCGGCTGGGCCAGCAATTCATGCGCAGTCTGCGTCAGTCGGTGAAAATCACCGACGACCCGGAAACCGACGAATACATTCAAAGCCTCGGCTACCGGCTGGTGGCCCACGCCGACCAGCAAGCCTATCCCTTCACTTTTTTCGTGGTGGAAGATAAAACGGTCAACGCTTTCGCCGGACCGGGCGGTTATGTCGGCGTGCACAGCGGGCTAATCCTGTCCAGCGATACCGAGAGCGAACTGGCCTCGGTGCTCGCCCATGAAATCGCCCACGTCACCCAGCACCATTTATTGCGCGCGGTGGACCAGTCCAACCGGTTGGCCTTGCCCGCCACCGCGGCCTTGATGGCGGCGCTGATCCTCGCCGGGCAAAACGCCCAAGTCGGCACCGCGGCGATGGCCGCCACTCTCGCCGGCAGCCAGCAAGCGGCCATTAACTTCACCCGCAGCCATGAACTGGAGGCGGACCGCGTCGGCCTGCAAATTCTCGCCGGTGCCGGTTACGACCCGCGCAGCATGCCCACTTTCTTCGAGCAGTTGCAACAGGCCAATCGTTTCTATGAAAACGGCGCACCCGAAATGCTGCGCACCCATCCGGTGACCACCTCGCGCATCGCCGACACCCGTAATCGCGCCGAACAATATCCCAAGGTCACCACCACCGATCCCCTCAGTTACCAATTGATCCGCGCCAAACTACGAGTGCTCACCGCCAAAGATCCGCAAACCGCGCTGAGTTATTTCGAAAACAAACTCGACGACAAACCAGTCGCGCATCAGGACGCGCGGCGCTACGGCTACGCGCTGGCGTTGCTCGCCGCCGGTCAAAACACCAAGGCCGCCGAACAAATCAAAGTGCTGCTGAAAAAAGATCCCGACCGCATTCAATACCGGTTGGCGCAAGGGCAACTGGCCTCGGCCAAGAGCGATTCGAATACCGCGCTGAAAATTTATGGCGACGCCTTACAACTCTACCCGCGCAACTACCCGCTCACCGCCGCCTATGCCCGTGAGCTGCTGCTGGCCGGACGGCCGGTGCCGGCGCGGCAGTTATTGCAGGATTATCTGCGCACCCGCGAACCGCGCCCGCTGGTGTACAAGCTGCTGGCCCAGGCGGAGAACGACGCCGGCGCGCCCATCGAATCACAACTCGCCCTCGCCGAGTTCGCCTATCTGAGCGGCCAGACCCAAACCGCCATCGACCATCTCAACCAGGCTCTCAATCTGACCAAGAAGGACGATTTCTACCGCGCTTCGCGCATCGAAGCGCGGCTGAAGGAAATCAAACGGGACGCGGCCCCGGAATTAAAATAGTGAAGTGAACGGACGGCCGCCGGCGCAGTTATTTATTAACCCGGCAATTAAATACAACCCCTCTCTCCTGGCGGGAGAGGGGTTGATGTAAATCAGATTTATTTTGATGCCGGATCAATATTAACTTCACCCTCCGCCACATGGCGGGCGCGCAAATACGCCGCGCGCGGCACGTGCAGCAAATCCGCTACCTTGCTCACCAGGTGTTCTTCGTGCATATCGTTATCGCGGTCGGCAAAGACCACCCGCCACATCATTTCCACGATCTGGATTTTTTGTTCGGCGGGAAATTGCTTGTCCACCAGCTCGGTGAATTGATACAGCGACACCGACTGTTTGGCCTCTTCTTCCGCCAAGGCGATCAGCTCATCGGTCTGCTGCCGGCTCAAGCCGAATAAATTTTGCACGGCGCGCGCCACCGCCTGTTGCTCGGCATCGTCCACCGCGAAATCGGCGCGACTGACTTCGATCAGCAAGGCCGCGGTGGCTAACTGCAAAGCCTGTTGCGAGTCTTGCGGACCGCTGCCGGTCCGCGCCTGGATTTGAGTATTGAAAAATTGTTGGATACGTTTAATCACGATAGTGCTTCTTGATGATGAATGTCCTGCGCCGCCATGGCGGCATTATTTCCTAACAACCGCGGATGCAAACCACGGGATCACGCAGAGAAAGAATCAGACTGTTGCGGCATCGGACGACTTCATCTGTCGAGTGACTTCGACAAAGCGCCAAGCCGTTTATTTTCCCTCGGTGATCTCTGTGTCCTCCGTGGCCAACTGCTTTTGCAGGTTTATTTATCCGCGGCGAAATTCCAGCCGCGCGGCTGCTGGGCGATCTCGCCGTGGCCGCTCTTTTCCGCTTCTTCAATGACGGTCTGGCCGTTGCGGTTACGAATCGAAATATCGGCGCCGGCCTTCATCAGCGCCGACACCACCGCGGCGTGGCCGCCCATGGCGGCGAACATCAGCGCGGTCATGCCGGCGCCGCCGGAGGTATCCACGGTGCCGGGCAACACATCGCCGCCTTCGCGCGCATTGACGTCGGCTTGTTTGGCGAGCAGAGGCCGCACGATATCCGTGCGGCCGCTCTTGGCCGCTTCCATCAACGGCGTCAAACCGGCGTTGGTCTTGATGTCGGCGTCGGCGCCGCGTTCCAGCAGCAAGGTCACCACCTCGCCGTAGCCGCGTTCGATCGCCCAATACAAGGCGGTTTTACCGGCGAAGCCGCGGATGTTCGGATCGGCCTTGGCGTCGAGCAAGACCCGCGCCGCGGCGACATGGCCGCCTTGCGCGGCTTTCATCAGCGGCGTGTTGTGTTCCTCGGGCTTGAGCCCGACCAGGGCGCCGCCGGTGAAGGACGGCACGCGCTGACGGCCCTCATCGGGATCGACGCCCTTGGCGAGCACCAGGCTGACGATCTTGGCGTGACCTTGCTCCGCCGCCACCGCCAGCGGCGAATCGCCGTGCGGGTTGGCGCGCTTGGGGTCGGCGCCGTGTTCGAGCAGGTACGCCACTACCTCTTCGTGGCCCAGTCGCGCGGCGAGGATCAGGGCGGTGTCGCCGATGGAGGCGGACTGCGCCAAGGCCTGTTGCCGCAGCGGCAGTTTGGCGCCGGTCCAGGTCCAGGCCCGGAAGCCATTGGGCACGTCGTTGACTTGCGCGCCCCGCTCCACCAAGACCCGCACCGCCTCTACGTTGCCCCCGTAGGCTGCGGCTAATAAGGGCGTCACCCCGGCCCGCGAGGCGGCGTGCGGGTCGGCGCCGGCGTTCAAGGATTCGATCACCTTGACCGCGTCGCCGTTACTGGCCGAAACCAGCAAGGCATCATTGATATTCATCCCCGAATAGGTGAACACTTCCTTGGCGCCGCCCGCCAGCAACAGCTTCACCGCGTCCTGATAACCGGCATCGCCGGCGATGGCCAAGGCCGTGGCACCGCGGCTGTTGCGGGCGTTGGCATCGGCGCCTTTTTCCAGCAGGGCCGTGACGATGTCGTTCCAATGCTGCACCGAGGCGTTGGCACCGGCCACCCCGCGCCGCGCCGCGTACATCAACGGCGTGTAACCGTTGTCCGGCGCCGCCGCCGCGCGTTGATTGTGGACATTGGGATCGGCCCCCGCCGCTAGCAATAACCGCACCGCGTCCAGGTGGCCGTAACGCACCGCGTCGAACAACGCCGTCTCACCCTGCGGGTCTTTCACTTGCACATCGGCGCCGTTGTCGAGCAGCAGTTTCACCATGGCCGGGTCGCCGTGCAAGGCCGCCGCCATCAAGGCCGTGCGGCCTTCGATGTTGCGGCGCTTCACGTCGGCGCCCGCCGCCAGCAGAGTCTGCACGATACTTTTATGCCCGGCGCCGGCGGCGGCGATCAAAGCGGTATCGCCCCGGTCGCCGGTCACGTTCACCGGCAGGCCGCGATCGAGATAGGTTTTCACGCCCTGTTCCTGGCCGAAGCGGGCGGCCTTGACGAAGCTCAGCACCTGTTCCGGATCGACCGCGGTTTGCGCGGCGGGCGGGGTCTTCGCGGTGGGATCGTCGGCCGCGAGACCGGGCAACGGCGCGACACAGCACAGCGCCAGCAGGCCGGCGCGCATAACGCGGCGCGCGGCGACATTCAGTTGGGTATTGCGATCGATCGTTTTCATCATTAGCGTCCCCTGTTTTGACTCGGCACCCTCACCCGCGAAGCTGTTTAAACCCGGCGATTTAAATCTCTCGCTCTATCTCGTTCTCAACTCACTGCACCGTCTCCGCGGCCGCTTCCAGTTTTTGCCACACGCTGGGGGCGCCGCTCTTGCCGGCGATGAATTGCAGATAGGCCAGGTGGGCGCGTTGTTCTTCTTCGCTGGCCCGCACCACCCGCAACGGCGACCGCGTGGCGCTCAACGGACGGATGCCGGCGCCGTCGGTGGCATGCGCCTCTTGGCCGGCATCCAGCAGCAGTATGGCCTGTCCGCCGGTCATGGCGAGATACACGTCGGCGAGTATCTCGGCGTCGAGCAAGGCGCCGTGCAATTCGCGGTGGGCGTTGTCGATGCTGTAGCGTTTGCACAAGGCGTCCAAACTATTGCGCTGACCGGGATGGAGGCGGCGCGCCTGCACTAGCGTATCGAGTACTTTGCAATAGCCGCTCAACTGGCCGTAGCTTGCACCGATGCGACCGAGTTCGGCGTTGATGAAACCCACGTCGAAGGGCGCGTTGTGGATGATGAGTTCCGCGTCGCGGATGAAGGCCAGGAATTCGTCGGCCACCTCGGCGAACCGGGGCTTGCCGGTGAGAAACTCATTGGTGATGCCGTGCACTTCCATCGCGCCGGCGTCGATCTCGCGGTCGGGTTGCAGGTATTGATGAAACCGCCGCCCGGTCAGGCGGCGATCGATCATTTCCACGCAGCCGATCTCGATGATACGGTGACCCTGAGCCGGTTCCAGGCCGGTGGTTTCCGTATCCAATATCACCTGCCTCATGTCCTCTCCCCTGTAACCCGGCCCGCGGCGAGGGCGGCCGGTAATAGTTTAGTGCTTTTGTAACTCATCTATGGCCTGGTTGGCCAGCGCGTCGGCCTGTTCATTCTCGGGATGGCCGGTGTGGCCGCGCACCCAATGCCAGCGCACCCGGTGGCGCGCCGCGGCGGCGTCCAGCCGCTGCCACAAATCGACGTTCTTCACCGGTTTGCGGTCGGCGGTTTTCCAATCGCGGCTTTTCCAGCTGGGCAGCCACTCGGTGATCCCGCGTTTCACGTATTGCGAGTCGGTGGTGAGATCCACTTCGCAGGGCCGGATCAGCGCCTCCAGGCCGGCGATGGCCGCCATCAGTTCCATGCGATTATTGGTGGTATGCGCTTCGGCACCGTACAAGGTTTTTTCCGTGCCCTTGAAACGCAGCACCACCCCCCAGCCGCCCGGACCGGGGTTGCCGCGGCAAGCCCCGTCGGTAAACATCGCCACCGCCTCAGCCATTGATGACGCGGCCGCTGCTGGGTTCCGCCGCATCCGCGACCAGGGCGATCCGTTTGGGCCTAAGCCAGCGGGGTTTGATAGGTGTGAGGGTCGCCACCCGTTTCTTGGCCACTACGACATGCACCCCCCCCAGCAACGGCCACCAGCGCTCACCCGCGCGGTCGAGAAAACGCATGCGCCGCATCATGCCTTCGTGGCGCAGCGGCGGCCGGAAAAACAGCGGTCTCACCTCCACCGTGTCGAAACCCAGCAAGCCCATCCAATCCTTGATACGCGTCATGCCCAGAAAATGTCCGCACCACGGCGGTCGACCCCGCCGGCGGCGCAACAAGCGCCACACGCCCCAAAAACTCCAGGGATTGAAGGCGACAATCACCACATGGCCTTCGGGAATCAAGATCCGCTCCACCTCGCGCAAGATGGCGTGGGGATCGCCGGCGAATTCCAAGGTGTGATGCAGCAACACCACGTCGACGCTGTCGGCGCTCACCGGCACGGCATGGGTCAGCGCCCGCACCGGGCACGCGCCCACTCGCGGCGGCAGTTCTTTATCCATCATCACCCGCCCCCGGATCCGGCTCGCGCTCAGCAGATCGACGGGGGTCGCCACGCCCAATTGCAAAAGATAGTAGCCGAACAAGTCTTGCAGCAGATCGTCGAGGACCGCGCGTTCCTGCTCCAGCAGGTTCGCGCCCAAACCGCTGGCGAACCACGCCCGCAGCGCGTGGCGTTCGCCGTTGTCGTCGGAGCAGACGTATTGCCTATCCATCACGCAGCCATCTCTCTGAAAAATCTGGTACAGCATACCGGCCTAACGGCGCGGACACCACCCATCGGGCGCGCCCCGGACGTTGACCGTTTCCGGCAAGACTGTCAGCATGCGGGCATGGTTGAAGTACAGGCGATTCCGGCCTTCCGGGACAACTATATCTGGCTGATCGTGGGGGAAGGCGAGTCACCCGCGGTGGCCATCGTCGATCCCGGCGATGCCGGGCCGGTGCTGCGGGTGCTGGCCGAGCGCGGCCTCGTCCCCACCACCCTGCTGATCACCCATCATCACAGCGATCACGTCGGCGGCGTCGACGAGTTATGCGCCCGCTATCCGCTCACGGTCTACGGGCCGGCGGGCGAGCGCGTCCCGCGCCTAAGCCACCCTCTGCGCGAAGGCGACACGGTTGCCCTGCCCGGCCTGCCGGTCTTCGGCGTCAGCGACGTGCCGGGCCACACCGCCGGCCATATCGCCTATCACGGCGGCGGTCTGTTGTTTTGCGGCGACACCTTGTTTGCCGGCGGCTGTGGACGACTGTTCGAAGGCACGGCCGCGCAAATGCACGCCTCCCTGCAAAAGCTCGCGGCCCTGCCTGCGGACACCCTGGTCTATTGCGCTCACGAATACACCTTGGGTAACCTACGCTTCGCCCTGACGGTGGAACCGGACAACCGGACCCTCCAGACCCGTTATCAAACAACCGAAGATTTACGCCGCCACGGCCTGCCCACCGTGCCGGCGACGCTGGGGCTGGAAAGGGACACCAATCCTTTTCTCCGCTGTGACATTCCAGCCGTCGCGGCCGCCGCGTCCCGTCACGCCGGCCAACTCCGCCAACCGGGGGTGGAGACCTTCGCCACCGTCCGCGGCTGGAAGGATCACTGGAACGGCTGAAGTGGGACCCCGTTAACATAAGCCAGCCCCGCCCTCAATTAAGCTCACCATAACTGGGCGCGCGAGACGTTTTTATAGTGCTGAAAATAGATAACAAGACACGCCTGCTTATTACCGCCGCCGCTTTGCTGCTCGGCTCCAGCCTGTTATCCGGCTGCGCCGTGGGGCCGGACCGTCCCGCGTTTTCCACCGCGCAAACTGACGGTGATGCCCTGGACGAAGCCCTCGCCAGGCCGCTCATCGACAATCTCAGCCCGGCCGATCTCAACCCGCTCGGCCAACCGACCGGCCCGCGGGTGAAACGCGCCAGCAAACCCGGCCTGGACAGATTGCCGCCGCCCCTCGACATCGAGAGCGACGTAGCGGCCGGCCTCGAGGACGAATTCCCCGCCGATCTGGCGCTGGACCTCGAATCCGCGCCCGCCGAACCCGGCGATTTATGGGCGCGTATCCGTGACGGCCTGTCGCTCACACAAAAGGACAATGCCCGAGTCAAAACCGCCACCACCTGGTACACCCGCCATCCCCGCTACATGGAACGGGTGGCGCAACAAGCCGCGCCTTATCTGCACTACGTCTACAACGAAGTCGAACAGCGCGGCATGCCCGCCGAAATCGCCCTGCTGCCGGTGGTGGAAAGCGCCTATCAACCTTTCGCGCTTTCCACCAGCCGCGCCTCGGGCTTGTGGCAATTCATTCCCGACACCGGCAAACGCTTCGGCCTCAAACGCACCTGGTGGTACGACGGCCGCCGCGACGTAGTGGCATCCACTCAGGCCGCTTTGGATTATCTGCAATACCTGCATGACTTATTCGACGGCGACTGGCTGCTGGCGCTGGCCGCCTACAACTCCGGCGAAGGCACCATCGCCAAGGCGATCCGCGAAAATAAACGGCTGGGTAAACCCACCGACTACTGGTCGCTGAACCTGCCGCCGCAAACCCAAGAATACGTGCCGCGCCTGCTGGCCATCAGCGCCATCGTCGCTCGCCCCGATCACGAAGGCATCGCCCTCGCGCCCATCGCCGACCTGCCTTACCTCGCCAGCGTGGAAGTAAACGGTCAACTCGATTTCGCGGTGGCCGCCGAACTGGCCGATATGAGCATGGAAGAACTGCACCGCCTCAACCCCGGCCACAACCACTGGGCCACCGATCCCGACGGTGGCCCGCACAAATTATTACTTCCCGCTGACCGCGTGGAGGCCTTCAACGCCGGGCTGGCGGAATTGCCGCCGGAACAGCGGGTGCGCTGGGTGCGTCATCAAGTCCGCGGCGGCGAAAGCTTGGATCAGCTCGCCCATCGTTACGCCACCGAAGTCCGCGTTTTGGCGCGCATCAACCAACTCGGCGACAAACCCCTCCGCCCCGGACAAGAATTGATCGTCCCGCTCGCCAACGGCGCCAGCCCGGAAGACACCGTTGACGAAGTCATCCCCGCCACCAACACCTACACCCATCGCGTGGTGGCCGGCGACACCCTCTCGCTGGTCTCGCGCCGCTACGGCGTGCCGGTAAAACAACTGGCGGCCTGGAACAAACTCGCCAGCAAAGCGAAACTACACACCGGCCAACAGTTGATCGTCAAAGCCGGCGCCCGCACCGAAGCCGTCGCGCGCGCCGGCGGCAAAACCAAAAAGTCCGACCCCCGCAAAATCGTCTACACCGTACGCGCCGGCGACTCCCTCGCCCTCATCTCCAAACGTTTCAAGGTCTCGGTCAAACAACTCCAGACTTGGAATCGCCTCTCCAAAAACCTTACCCTGCAACCCGGCCAACGTCTCACCCTCTTCGTCAATCCCAACACCAATGCGGGCGCCGGTTAACTCACCGTGTTTCATAGCCGCGGTTTTTAACGTCCCGCTAAATTTATGTACATGCGTTTATCGGAACGCATTTAGATTTTAAAAAACAAGTCTGATAGCTACACCCACCACTATCCCCACTTAAGTTAGTCCCCTCTCCCCTCGCGGGAGAGGGCCAGGGAGAGGGTGAAACATAGCGAAGGGGCTCGATAGCAACCATCCTCGAATTGATCACCTCTCCCCTACCGGCTGCGCGCCCCTCGCTTCGCTCTCCCCGGCAAGGCAGAGGGAATAAAAAAGATGAAGCAGGACCGTAGGGCGGGTGCGTGCAACGCGATCCGCCGAATGTGGATATATTTGTTGGATAGATGCACACCCCTCGCCATTTCCACTTTGCATTATTCTCTCAGCCATGCGGTGAATACCCTTTGGCTTTCCGCCCGCGCTTCAAGACGGACATCGAATATTTCGCTCATCGCTTCGAACCCGAATAGCCCAAGTTTGCCCGCGCGCGGCGGAATGGGTACTATGGCCATCAGCATTCGATGATCGCGGAGTATCACACGATGAAAGAACTGGGCACCTTTCTTGGCTACGCGCTGGCCACCGTCGCGGTAATCGCGTTATTGATCTTCGTGAGCGGAATGGAGGAGCTGCCCACCTGGGTACTCCCGCTGGCGGCGCTGTTCTCAGTGATCGTCATACCCGTGATACTAGGGATCGTAATGGCCCGCCGGAGCAAACACCGCGCGGGGACAACGCCAGACAACTCCTAAACCCACTCTGAACATCCCCGCCCTCGTAAACATCGGGGCATGTACACCCTACCTACTCAGTTATAGGACCGCCAAGCGCAGCGTAATCACGGGATATTTCGCGGAATCCATTGCGCACCATGCCCTTCGAGACTGGGAAAGTATTCGGTTATTGCGCCCGGCCTATCTTTTCTTTTCGGTCCCGTAGCCGGCGGCGAGTCGATATTCAATCATTCAGCAAAGAGCCCATATCCAGCAGTACTGGGTTTCGTTTTCCAATGGGATTCGATCGATGCGGTTCATTTCATTCACCACATCCTACCGCGCTACACAAAAGTCGCGGCCAAACACACAAATACTAATATTGCCAAGTATTGGATAAATGCACAGCCATTTTGAGTTACAAACATTGCTACTAATTTAGTATGCGAGTAATTTCTGTCTGCAATAGACTTTCTGAATCGCGACCTCAATAACAACAATGACCATTTTGGAAAAAGGTTTATATAGGACTCAAGGACTTTAGAAAAATCATACTGTGCTTTTATGCCAAGATCATACTTTTTAGATATCTCATCAATTTGTTTTTCATTCTCTTCATAGACTGTTAATACGCGCGGAAACCTAGAATGTAGCTCTTCTACTACTTTTAAAGAGGCTTCACACGCTATAGCGAAATATTTCTGGATAAGTGCAAAAAATATACTTATAGCGAGGAATGAAAACAGCCATTTGACTTCATGGGCGCTGTAAACGGATATCATCTTATCAATATTGGTAATAGCTAAACCTGCAACAGTGGCTGTCCCAGCTGCTGCCCAAGTAGATGCCTTATCGATAATAGGGCTTGCTGAAACAGTAGATTCAGCAAAAGCACCAACAGAATCAGCAAATGCATTGGCATCAACTGTTTCTTTCCAATCTTGTACTGATTTCTTAAGTTCTTCGATACTCATAAGTACTTACAACTTAACTAGACCCCTAATTGATACCTTTCTTTATGCCCATGTCAACCTTTATGTCACCGTTTCGACTCTGTGCAATTTCTCAGTTCGCATAAGATACAGTTTCACACCGTTGCACTACTTAATTAATCTGCGCACTCTCACCATACAAAAAGCAATTTACCCGCTGCGTCTCACTCAATTGCGATGGACCAGGATATTTCTCACGACACACCGCCATCACATGCGGACACCGCGGATGAAAATGACACCCTTGCGGCGGATTCACCGGCGAAGGCAGATCACCTTGCAAATGTATCACCTCACGTTGAGCATCTTCATCGATGGTCGGCACCGCCGACAACAGCGCCTGTGTGTACGGATGTTTGGGTGTTTTGAGCACTTCTTCCATGGTGCCCTGCTCGACGATGCGGCCGAGATACATGACGGCTACGGTATGGGCGAGGTATTCGACCACCGACATATTGTGGGTGATGAAGAGATAGGCAAGGCCGAGTTCGTCCTGCAAACCTTTCAACAGATTCAACACCTGCGCCTGCACCGACACGTCGAGCGCGCTGGTGGGTTCGTCGCAGACGATGAGTTTGGGATTCACCGCCAGCGCGCGCGCGATGCAGATGCGTTGGCGCTGGCCGCCGGAGAATTCGTGCGGATAACGTTGTTTGGCCTCGGCGGGCAAGCCCACTTGCGCCAGTAGTTCATCGACGCGCCGCCGGCGCGCGGCGGTATCACCGCCGATGTCTTGCGCCAGCATGCCTTCGGCGATGATATCGCCGACCCGCATGCGCGGGTTCATCGAGGAGTACGCGTCCTGAAAAATGATTTGCAGTTCGCGGCGATGCGGACGCAGTTCGTGCGCGGACAGCGTGGTGAGTTCCAATCCGTTGTAACGCACGCTGCCGCCGCTGGCGCGGATCAATTGCAGAATGGCTTTGCCCGCGGTGGTCTTGCCGCAGCCCGATTCACCCACCAGCGCCACGGTGCGGCCGCGCTGCAACTCCAGCGAGATGCCGTCCACCGCGCGCACATGCCCCGCCACACGTTTGAGTAGACCGTGATGCACGGGAAAGTGCACCTTCAAATCATCCACGTGCAACAAAGTCTGAGTGGATTCAGCCGTAGGCACCTGCACCGTTTCTTCGGCGATATTCAGCGGCGCCGTCACCGGCTTCACTACTTGCGGATCGTGGAGGTGGCAACGCGCCCAGTGTCCGGCTGTTACTTCCAACCAGCGCGGCGCCAATTCATGACATGTCGACCACGCATATTGGCAGCGATCGGCGAAACGGCAGGCGCGGAATTCCTGCGTGAGCGACGGCACGCCGCCTTCGATCACCGCAAGCTTGTGGCCGCGCTTGCCGCGGCCGGGCATGGAGGCGAACAATTTTTGCGAATAAGGATGCAGCGGCCGCGCAAAAAAATCGGCGCGCGTCGCCTGCTCGACGATATGGCCCGCGTACATCACCGCCACTTGATCGGCCATGCCCGCCACCACGCCGAGGTCGTGGGTAATGAGCACGATGGCCATGCCCAGGTCTTTTTGCAGTTGTTGCAGCAGTTCCAGAATTTGCGCCTGGATGGTGACGTCGAGCGCGGTGGTGGGTTCGTCGGCGATCAACAGGTCGGGTCCGCCGGCCAGCGCGATGGCGATCATCACCCGCTGCTTCATGCCGCCCGAGAGCTGATGCGGATATTCGCCGTAACGCCGTTCGCGGTCGGGAATGCCGACCGCGTCGAGCAATTCCAACACCCGCCGGCGTGCCGCGGCGCCGTTCAATTTTTTATGGTGGCGCAAGACCTCGCCGATTTGCTCGCCCACCGTGAACACCGGGTTGAGCGAGGTCATCGGTTCTTGAAAAATCATCGCCAGATGATTTCCGCGCACCTCGCGCATGTCGTCTTCCGACAGGGCCAGCAGGTCGCGGCCATTCAGCCATATTTCGCCATCGAGATTGCCCGCCGCCTGAGGCGGCAGCAGACGCATCAGCGACAAGGCTGTCATGGATTTTCCGCAGCCGGATTCACCGAGCAGGGCGAAGGTTTCGCCGCGACGTACTTCGAAACTCACGCCGTCCACCGGACGCAGGACACCGCGCGGCGTCGCGAGGCGGGTGGTAAGTTGTTTGACGGAGAGTAGAGGTGGCTGCATCGTTGTATCGCTAGAAATTTCCGGCCCGCCGGTGTGTGAGGAGTCAATGAACATTCTTTAAATCACCCTCTCCCCTGCCCCTCTCCCGTCGGGAGAGGGAGAGATGTGGGCAATGCCGTGGTGATGGGTGAATCGTAGCGTGCGCCACGCGCATGGCCAAGCGCGGTTCTCGCGCACGGCGCGCATTACTTCCGCACCCTGTAAGACGTTCATCTAAAACTTCACCCGCGGCACGGCGGCGAGCAACTTCTGCGTGTAGGCATGTTGTGGGTTACGACTCACCTGCTCGGTCGGGCCGCGTTCGACGATTTTGCCGTCGTGCATTACCGCCATCTCATCGGCGAGGTATTCCACCACCCCGATGTTATGGGTGATGAATAATAAGGTCAGCGAACGCTCGCGGCATAAATCCAGCAGGATTTGCAGGATCTCCGCCTGCACCGATACGTCGAGCGCACTGGTGATTTCATCGCAGACGATGAAGCGTGGATTGAGCACCAGAGCGCGGGCGATACCGATGCGTTGGCGCTGGCCGCCGGAAAATTCATGGGGATAACGCCAGAGGTACTCGGGGTCGAGCTGCACCCGCACTAGAATTTGGCGAGCGATCTCCATGCGCTCGTCTTTCGATGCGCCGATGCCGTGCACCGCCATCGGCTCGATCAAGGTGTTGGCGACGGTGAGACGGGGATTGAGCGACGACACCGGGTCTTGAAAAATGATTTGCATGTGGCGGCGATACGGCCGCATCGCTTTGCGGCCGAGGCCGGTGATATCGTCGCCGGCGAAACGGATTTCGCCGCCGGTGGCACCGATCAGGCCGAGTATCGCGCGGCCGAGCGTGGTTTTTCCGCAGCCCGATTCACCGACCAGCGCAAGAATTTGCCCTTGTGGAATACGCATATCGACCTGGTCTACCGCTTTGACGTGGCCGACCGTGTGTTTGAACACGCCCTTCTTGATCGGAAAATAGACTTGCAAGCCGCGCAATTCCACCAGGGCTTGCTCACCATTCGGCTTTACTGGTGTCTCGGCCGTCGCGGGCACAGCGTTGAACGGTGTCGAACGCCGTGCGGTAGGACGCGTGCGCGCGAGGTTCGCCGGCAAGGCTGCGAGTAATTGCCGCGTGTAGTCGTGTTGCGGTGCGTTGAGCACGTCGCGCAATTTACCACTCTCGACGATTTTGCCCTGACGCATCACTGCCAAGCGATCGGCCATTTCTGACACCACGCCGAAATCGTGGGTGATGAAAAGAATGCTGGTGCCTTTGCGCTGCTGCAGATCTTTCATCAGCCGCAGTATCTCCGCCTGCACGGTGACGTCCAGCGCGGTGGTCGGTTCGTCGGCGATTAGCAGATCGGGTTCACAAATCATCGCCATCGCGATCATCACCCGCTGCCGCTGGCCGCCGGACAAACGATGGGGATAGTCGTCGATGCGTTCGGCTGAGTTAGGAATTTGCACTTGCTCGAGTGCGGCGACGGCGCGGGCGCGGGCCTCGGAATACGGCAATTCGGGATGGTGAAGTTGCAGTGTCTCGATGATTTGTTCGCCGATGGTGAACACCGGATTGAGCGAAGTCATCGGCTCCTGAAAAATCATGCCGATGCGCGCGCCGCGAATGGCGCGTTTGCCTTCTTCCGGCAGAGCCAGCATATCCACTCGCTCAATCGAGCCATCGACGCGGCGATGATCGAACCACACTTTACCGCCCGGATGAGTCGCGATGTCGCGCGGCAGCAGCTGAATGATGGACAAGGCCGAAATGGATTTGCCACTGCCCGACTCGCCCACCAGGCAAAACATTTCGCCGCGTTCGAGCGTGAAACTCACGTCGTCCACCGCTTTGACGATGCGATCGCCGGCGCGCAAATACGTCTTGAGGTTGTCTACTTGCAGCAGCATGGCGTCACGTTCACGCAGTCTTTTTTAGATAGGGATCGATGGCGTCGCGCATCGCCTCGCCGATCAAATTGTAGGCGAACACCGTGAGAAAAATCGCGCCGCCGGGAAAGGCCGCCATCCACCAGTTGAAGGTCGCCGCTTGCACCGCTTGATTGAGCATCTGGCCCCACGACGGATCGTCGACCAAACCCAAGCCGAGAAAACTCAAAGTCGCTTCGGCGAGGATGGCGGAGGCCACACCAAAACTCGCGCCGACCAAAATCGGCGCGATGCCGTTGGGCAGCATGTGGCGAAACAGGATGGAACGCAGCGGCAAACCGCAGGCAACGGCGGCCTGCACGAATTCCTGCTGGCGCAATTTCAAAAATTCCGCGCGCACGAAACGGGTGTAGCCGGTCCAGCCGGTGAGGCCGATGATCACCATCATCATGTAGAGATTGGCGCCGAAGAAGGCGACGAAGGTCAGCAGCAAAAATAATGTCGGCACCGCCTCGAAAGTTTCCACCAATCTCATGCCGATCATGTCGACCACGCCGGAGAAATAACCCATCAGCCCACCGATGAACACGCCGATCACCAGGGCGATACCGGTCGCAACGAAGCCGATGCCCAATGCGATGCGTGAAGCATGGATCATCCGGCTCAACACGTCGGCGCCGTTTTCATCGGTGCCCATTAAATGCGGCCGTGCCGGGTCGCTGAGCGGCGCTTGCAGGCCGGTCTCGCCGGCATCGCGCTGATAATCTTTGGGCGAGTAAGCGATTGGAGTGCGAACTATCCAATCGTAACGTCCCGCCGTTTCCGCTTCGCGGTATTGTTCATAGATAGTCAATTGCGGCGGCGAGATCAGAAAATAACTCGCAAGGCTGCTTGTCAACGCGATCACGGTGAATGCCAATACCTTGTAGCGGAAGGCCACGCGCAGAAAACTCAGCACCAGCACGGCGGCCAAAATCACCAGCAGGCTGACGTCGGCGGCGGTCAAAGCCCGCAACAACGGACTGTGGCGAGTGCCGCCTTCGCTCACCAACAACGGGTGGCTATTGGCGAGAAAAGGCGCGAACACCGCCACCAAAACCAGCACGCCTATCCACGCCAAACCGATACGCGCGCCGAATTTGAGATATACCTCGCGCAGCATTTGCGCGCTGTAACTGCGGCGCGCTGGGCCCGGCGCCGTTGCATTCTTGTTCACCGCGAGCACGTCACTCATAACTCACCCGCGGATCGGCGATGGCGTAACAAATGTCGGCGATGAGATAACCGGCCAAGGTCAGCAGACCGCTGATCAAGGTCAACGACAGCAGCAGTTCGCGGTCGCGGGCCTGCACCGCTTCCACCGCCAGCTTGCCCATGCCGTCGATGCTGAACAGGCTTTCGACGATCACCGAGCCGCCGAGCAGGCCCGGCAGCAAACCCGCCGACACGGTGATCAACGGCAGCAGACTATTGCGGAACACGTGCCGCCATAACACGTGTTCTTCCGACGCGCCTTTAGCGCGGGCCGTGCGCGCGTAATCGGCCAGCAGATTTTCCAATACCGCGCCGCGGGTGAGCTTGGCGAGAAAAGCGAAGCCGCCGTAGGAAAGACACAGCACCGGCAGCGCCAAGTGCCAAATACGATCCAATAAAAAGCCGCGCACGAATTCGCCTTGCGCCAGATTGGCGGCGATGGCCACGCCGAGGATGAGTCCGGTCGCGGCCATGAAAGCCACACGTAATCCGCGAAAATTCATGTAGCCGATCGCGCCCAAAGTCACTGCGATCAACACCGCGAGCAAACCTTGAATGAACCACGCCGCTTCGCCGGGCAAAGCATGGGCCATCGCGATGCCCAGCGCCGCGCCGATGGCACTCATCACCGTGGTGCGCAGCCGCGGGCCGCCGCGCAGCGCCAAGATAGTCAACACCAGCGTGCCGGTGATCAAACAAGCGAATAACAGCAGCACGTCACTCAGCGAACTCCAATGCGGCAGGAACGGCATGTCGAGCGCCTCGCGCTGGCTGAGGCCGGCGGTGGGAAACCAATGCCAGTATTGATTACTGGCGAAAAAGCCGATCAGCAGCACGCCGGCCAGCATGGTGGGTATCGACCACAAGGTCAGCATGCTCACGCCCGACACCACGTCGAAGGGTTTACCGCGTTGCGTGGCCGAGTGCACGCCGACCGCGATGGCGATGAGATAGATGATAGGAACCGAGAGCAGATTGAGCAGCAAGGTCACCGGCACACGTTCGGTCATGAGATCGGTGACCGGCCGGCCGTAACGAAAGCTGATGCCCAGATCGGAACCCTTGGTGAAGGAAAAACCGCTGATCTGGTTATTGTCATCCAACGTGAAGCCGATCGGCGAGGCGTTGTTCAACCAGCGCAGGTACTGCACCGGCGCGGGATCGTCGAGGCCGTAGATCCGATTGTAATAATCCTCCATCGCCTTCTTGGCCTGCGGATCGAGATTCTGGCCTTCGATCAAACTCTGCGCGCTGATGCCGCCCGGCGAAGCGGCCATCACCACGAACACCACCAGGGTGATTCCCAACAACGTGGGAATCATCAACAACAGTCGGCGGATGATATAAGTAGGCATAACCGCGGCGGCGAACCTTACTGTCGATACTTTTGTTCGTTGGCCGGCACGAACACCTCCAGCGGAACCATGCCCAGATTCAAGCCAACCTTGGTGATTTTCAGATTGCGAATACGCTTGTCGATGAACACCAGGCTCTGGCGCCGCATCAGGAAAGTGTAAGGTTGATCCTCATACAATATCCGCTCGGCCTGCTGCCACAACGGCATGCGGGCCTGTTCATCAACGTTGGCGCGGGCTTTTTCGATCAACTGATCGAGCTTGGCGTTTTTATACGAGATGAAATTGTCACCGCCATCGGCAATCTGGCTGCTATGAAAAATTTGATAGATGTCGGTTTCGAGGCCGCTGGTCCAGCCCAGGGTAATAGCGTCGAAATCGCGCTGCTTGAGCACGTCGATCATCACCGACCACTCAGTGGGCTTGGGCACCAGTTTGACGCCGGCCCGGGCGTAGAGATCCTTGAGGAATAGCACTACGCGGCGGGTGTCTTCGTTATCCTGGAAAAACACCAGTTCGAATTCGAAGGATTTGCCCTGCGCATCGTCCAAAATGCCGTCGCCGTTGCGGTCGATGTAACCGGCCTCGCCCAGCAGCTGCTTGGCTTTGGTGAGATCGTAAGGATGCGGCGTGAGGCTTTTATCATGTTGCGTGCTGCGCGGGCTGAACGGACTTACCGCGACCTCGCCGTAACCGAGCATGATTTCCTCGATGACACGCTGGCGGTCGGTGATGTACGTCATGGCCTGCCGCACCCGCTTATCGGCGAAGCGCGTGGGCTTGCCGCCGCGCCGCTGATTCCAGGCGATGTAGTTGTAGCCGGCGGTGGGGCTCATGTATTCGAAATGCTGGGTACGTTTGATGAAGTCGGCATCGTCAAGCAAAGTTTGGTATTCACGCGGCCGCGCGCCGTAGGTGTCGATCTCGCCGTTGCGGAATGTGGTTAGCCGCGCCGCGTCGTTGGCGATGACCTTCCACAGCAGACGATTGAAAGGCGGCTGCACCGCGCCCCAGTAACGGGGATTGCGTTCCAGCTCCACCATGCCTTGATCCGGCGTCCAGCCCTTGGGATCTTTGAGCCGATATGGACCCGAGCCCAGCAGCAACCCTTTCGACGTATTGAAGGTGTCCGGCTTCTTTAAATAACTTTCATAAAAATGCCGAGGCATGATCGCCATGCCGCCGGCCAGCGCCAGACTCTCGAAATACGGCTCTTTGAATTTGAATACCACTTGATAAGGATCGACCACGGTGACCGAGGCGATTTTTTCGTAATAGGCGCGTTGCCGCGGCGCGTTGATGGCCGGGTTCATCATGAAGGCAAAGGTGAAGGCGACATCGTCGGCGGTGAGTTCCTTGCCGTCGGAAAATTTCACGCCCTTGCGCAATTGAAAAGTGAAAGTCAGACCGTCTTCGCTCACCTGCCAGGACTCGGCGATCAAGCCCAGCCATTCGAGCGTATCGGGATCGCGGGTCAACAAAGATTCCTGAATGTAACTCTGCACGTCGGAAGCATAAGCATCGGAAGACACCAGTGGCGTAATAGTCTTCAAGCCCACCGAAAAAGCTTCCACCAGCCAATCGCCGTTTTGATAGCCGGCCGTTTGGCTGGCCGCATAAGCGCGGCGGAAGGCGGCCGGCACCGGACCGTCATCACCGCCGCCGGTCGCGCCCAGCGCGACGGCGCCGCTGCGCAGATTTTTTTCGAGAGTGGTGATCGCGCCGCGCAAGCCGCGGATGTCGGCAGCCTGCTCTTCCATGGTCTGCTGCATCTGCGACAACTTACTCCATTGCCGGTCGACCATGTACATCGCCAGCACCACCACGGCCAGCAACACGGTAAGAAAGGTGAACAGAAAAAAATCTTTGAAGGTGAAGCGCCGTTCCATTATTTATGTCCAAATAAAGTGATGGGCCTAGCGTACCTTGTCTCGATGCGCGCACCGCTGTAAAACAGCCGTAACCCGCGCGCCTCATGGCGTGATCGAACTGCGAGCCGCGGGTGACCCCTCCCTCACGCAGCGCGTTTCATTCTAGCAATAAGCCTTTGTTTTATCTACCGGCATAAAGTGTGATAGCAAACTGTGCGTACGTACCGTTGCAATAGGATTACGCTTCACGAATCGGGGCTGCCTTTGATTCGCTTGCTCCGGCGGTGCACGGGAAGGCGTCCTGTGCTTAATCACCGCACATTGCCTTGGCCCCGCGGTTCACTACGGGGATTTAAAATATCTCCCTCTCCCCTTGCCCCTCTCCCGCCAGGGGAGAGGGGAATTGCGTTCACCACCGGCACCGGACAGCCGCACTCTCGTTCAGCGGCTCTGCTCAGGCCGGATTCTTCCGCCACCGGTGGACGACTTCATGCCCCGCGGGGCTTATGGTAATCTGCTGACCGCGAATACATCGATAATGACAAAGGATGGACGTATGGGATTTCTACAAGGCAAGCGCGCGCTGATCGTCGGCGTCGCCAGCAACCGCTCCATCGCCTGGGGCATCGCCCAGGCCATGCACCGCGAAGGCGCCGAGCTGGCCTTCACTTATCAAAACGAAAAGCTGCTGTCGCGCGTGGAAAACGCCGCGGCGGAATGCCACTCCCAAATCGTCCTGCCCTGCGACCTGGCGGATGATCGGCAAATCGAAAACGTGTTCGAACGGCTCAAGGAGCACTGGGATCATCTCGACGTCATCGTCCATTCGGCCGCCTATGCACCGCGCGAGGAGTTGGAGGGTGATTATGTGAACTGCACCACCCGCCAGGGTTTCATCACCGCTCACGAGATCAGCTCCTACAGTTTCACCGCCCTGGCCAAAGCCGGGCGCAAGCTGATGGCCGGCCGCAACGGTGCCCTGCTCACCTTGAGTTATCTCGGCGCCGAACGCGCCGTGCCCAACTACAACGTGATGGGCCTGGCCAAAGCGAGTCTCGAAGCCAACGTGCGCTACATGGCGCAAAGCCTCGGACCCGAGGGCATCCGGGTCAACGCCGTCTCGGCGGGGCCGATCAAGACTCTCGCCGCCGCCGGCATCAGCGATTTCCGCAAAATGCTCGACCATGTCGCCCATCAATCGCCGCTGCGCCGCAATGTCACCATCGAGGAAGTCGGCAACGCCGGCGCTTTCCTCTGTTCTGATCTGGCCTCGGGCATCAACGGCGAAATTCTTTACGTTGACGGTGGCTACAACACCGTCGGCATGAGTATTTCTTAAGCCCGCTTCATTCCGCGCGGCGGGCTGACGCCGCGCTCGTCTCATCGCAAAGGGCCGCCATGCCGCACAAGCACGCCGCGATTTTGTTAGGGCTGATCGTCGTCAGCGTGATCGGCGGCGGCTTGTGCGGCTGGTTCTTCGGGCCGGCGATGGACAACATCGCTTGGCTGGGCACCTTATTTCTCAATGCGCTGAAAATGCTCATCGTTCCGCTGATCTTGTCCTCGGTGATCAGCGGTGTCGCGTCCTTGGGCGATGTGCGCAAGCTCGGGCGCATCGGCGGCGTCACCTTGATTTATTTCATAGTCTCCACCGGCACCGCCGTCCTGCTCGGGTTGATTATGGTCAATCTCATCCAGCCCGGCGCCGGCATGGACTTGCAGGGCGGCGTGGTGCCCGAGCGGGTGCAAGGCAAGGAAGACGTCGGCATCAGCGATATTCTATTGTCGATGGTCTCGCCCAACATCGTCGCCGCCGCCGCCAATATGGACGTATTGCCACTCATTCTCTTCGCCATTTTATTTTCGGCGGCGCTGACCATGAGCGGCGAACCGGGACAATACGTCATCCGCTTTTCCGACGGCGTCAACGAAGCTTTGATGAAGATCGTGATCTGGGTGATGTACTTCGCGCCGATCGGTATCTTCGCGCTGGTGGCGGCACGCCTCGGCCAGGCGGGCGGCGGCGAAGCCTTTTTCGAGCAACTGCGCGGCGTGGGCATGTACGTGGTCACGGTGCTGAGCGGACTCACCGTTCATTTCCTATTGCTGATGGTGGCATTGATTTTCATCGGCCGGCGCGGCATCGATTTCTTCATCACCATGCTGCGCGCCCTGTTCACCGCCTTCGGCACCGCGAGTTCATCGGCGACCTTGCCGCTCACCATGGAGTGTCTGCGCGAAAACAAAGTGGACGAACGCGCCGCGCGTTTCGTGGTACCGCTCGGTACTACGGTCAATATGAACGGCACGGCTTTATACGAAGCGGTGGCGGCGATGTTCATCGCCCAGGCCTACGGCATCGATCTCAGCCTGGGGCAACAAGTCATCGTCTTCATCACCGCCACGCTGGCGGCGGTCGGCGCGGCCGGCATACCCGAGGCCGGGCTGGTGACCATGGTGATCGTACTCAACGCGGTAGGCCTGCCGCTGGAAGGTATCGGCCTGTTGCTGGCGGTGGATTGGTTGCTCGACCGCTTCCGCGCCACCATCAACGTCTGGGGCGACGCGGTGGGCGCGGCGGTGGTGCAGCGTTTTCTGCCGGCTATCCTTTGAAGCGCCGCTCATCCAACCGACGTGCTGGTTTTTCTAAGCAGGATAATGTAAACGCCGGACCGGCAGCAGATATGCAGTGCCGTGCACGTTAATAACTGAGCATCAATCGCAACAGTCTCGTCAATTCGCTTTCGAATCTCAAAACCTGTGCGTACTCGTTCGAACCAAGCTCAGTAAAGTAAAGATGAGAGACATTCTTACATAACGATGGCTATCCTTGCTGTCACCGATCGCTTAGCTGGCTAGCGTTAACAGGACGTCAATCGATGCCGATGCCGCGCTATTACATCTTATCGGGATAACGTTTGATATCGGTCTTGGCCTTGAGCGCTTTCACATAACCTTGAAACTCACTCTCGGCCCTGCCGCGCACCAATGTCTCGACCGTACTTTGTTTCGACGCGCTATCCACGCCGGCGGGATCGCCGTCCTTGACTTCATAAACCGCCAGCACCGTGAAGTCGCCTGACGGTAATGATTTACCACCGAACAGCGGCTTGCCGGGCAACGGCCGTTGCAGACGGAAAGCTTCACCGATGATTTCCGGATTGACGTCCGCCGCCGCGCGGCCTACCAAGCCGGGGCGTACCCAAGCGAGGTTCAGCGACGTGGCCGCTGACACTATATCCTCGCCTTTTTCCAAGCGACTCAGCAAGGCGCGGCCGACTTCTTCAGTCTTTTTCTTGGCAGTTTCAATACGCAATAACTGCGATATTTCTTCGCGTACGGTTTCCAACGGCCGCACCGCCTCGGGTTTGTGCTCCTTGATGCGCAGCACCACTTCGTGATCGGCGGCCAATTCGACGGCTTCGCTGTTATTGCCGCGCAGTAACACGTCATCGCCGAACGCAGCGGCGCGCACCTTGGGGTGGCTGGCGATGCCCGAACCCTGTTCCCGAGTAAATAATCCGCTGCTGTGGATTGGCAGGCGCAAAGTCTCCGCCGCCACGGTGAGATTGTCGGGATTTTCAAACGTCAGATTGTAAAGCTGCTCGGCCAACGCGAAATATTGTTCCTCGGCGCGCTGGCGCTTGATCTCTTGCGCCAATTGCGCGCGCACTTCTTCGAAAGGTTTGGACTGGCCGCCGCGCACGCTTTCAAGCTTGATGATGTGAAAACCGAACGCGCTGCGCACCGGTTCGCTGACTTGGCCTTCGGTCAAAGCGAAGCTGGCGTCTTCAAAGGCTTTGTCCATCGCGCCACGGCTGAAAAAGCCCAGGTCGCCGCCGTTTTGCGCGGAGCCGGGATCCTCGGAGTAATGACGGGCCAGATCGGCAAAGGATTCGCCTTTGCGTACCCGCGCCAAAATCTCTTGTATCTTGGTGCGCGCGGCGTCGATTTGTGCCGGCGGCGCGTCGCTGCTCGCCTGAATCAGGATATGCCGCGCCTGACGCTCCTCGGGCACCGAGAACTCGCTTTTGTGTTCTTCGTAACGCTGGCGCAAGACTTCTTCGGTAATCTGCTCGCCGCCGGCGAGATTGGCTACCGATAATTCGATGTAGTCGACGCTCACTTGTTCAGGGGTACGGAATTTTTCGCGGTTATCTTCGTAATAGCGTTTGATCGCCTGCTCATCGACCTGCACTTCCGCGAGATATTGAGCGACCGGCACGATCAGATACCCCAGATCGCGGCGCTGCTCGCGCAAACGGATCAAGGCATCGACTTCGGGCTGGGTGACGAAAGCGGTATCCATCACGCCCTGCCGCAACTGCTGCAGCAATAAATCGCCG
This sequence comes from Gammaproteobacteria bacterium, assembly GCA_919903055.1. Taxonomy (GTDB): domain Bacteria; phylum Pseudomonadota; class Gammaproteobacteria; order DRLM01; family DRLM01; genus CAKKSB01. The sequence goes on from CAKKSB010000025.1 coordinate 30,491, forward strand.
CGGATCGCCTGCTCGAAACCTTTTACCGACAAACCTTGCGAACGCAACAGATTATTGTAGCGTTCCTTGTCGAATTGCCCGTCGTTTTGCAACTCCGGTATGGCGCGAATATACGTCCCGACCCGCGTATCGCCGACCTGCATGCCGCTCTGCGCCGCGTTGAGCACCAACACTTCGCGATCGATCATGCCTTCGAGCACGTCGTTCTTCATGCTCTTTTCGTCGAGCATCGCCGGATTGAAATTGGCGCCCAGCATGGCTTGCAGGCGCGCGCGCTGCTGTTGATAGGTCTGCTGGAATTGCGTGGCGGGAATTTCCTTGCCGTCCACTACCGCGACATTGACCGAGGCATCGGGACTGACGTATTCCTGTATGCCCCACAGCGCAAAGGTGGCGATTAAAAAAATAACTATGACCCAGGCCACCCAGCCTTGAGCACGTTCGCGGATGAATTCAAGCATGATCGAGAGGCTCTCCCTCGTCGTTGTGAGACCGATGCGCGCCGGGGCGCCATCCCAAAAACGGGTATTGTATACACAGCGCGTTATAAATGAAAAAGGGCACACTGGTTGAGTGTGCCCTGTTCAGTTTTTCAATATGGCGGAGTGGACGGGACTTGAACCCGCGACCCCCGGCGTGACAGGCCGGTATTCTAACCAGCTGAACTACCACTCCTAAATCGTAAAACTTTTTGGTGGGTGCTGAGGGGATCGAACCCCCGACATTCGCCGTGTAAAGGCGACGCTCTACCAGCTGAGCTAAGCACCCCAGCTGCCACCCACCCCTAAGGGCGGGCCGCTATTGTACGGCGTCCTTGAGTCCTTTACCAGCTTTGAACGCGGGAATCTTGGCAGCTTTAATTTTGATCGTCTCGCCGGTCTGGGGATTGCGTCCGTCACGCGCTTCGCGCTGGCGCACGCTGAACGTACCAAAACCTACCAAGGTGACTTGATCGTTGTTCTGCAACGCCTTGGTGATAGAGTCAACCAGCGCGTCCACCGCGCGGCCAGCGGCCGCTTTTGAAATGTCTGCCGACTCCGCAACCGCGTCGATCAATTCGGATTTATTCACCCTTTATTTCTCCTCGTTAGCATTATCTACGCCGATGCCTTATTACACAGCGCGCGTCGTCATTAAAAAGGCACCGCTGCGCTAGAGGCGCAATTTATACATCCCGCCCTCATGCCTGTCAAGCCGATGGCGTATTTTGTCAGGAAAAATTTTCGTTGAAATTAATTACAAACAAATCACGAGCACGCAACGCGGGCATTGCATAACGCCCCCTTTATATGCATGGCTGATTCAGGTGACCGACAAAAACAACCGGGCGCCTTACGACGCCCGGTTGCGCACCTCTACTCAGATTAATGCGCGCGTATATCGCTGCCTTTTTTTCCTTTCGCCGATTTTTTTTCCTCCACCTCAGGAACAGGCGTCTTGGCGGCGGGAGTAAGCGGTTGCGGCATGTGTTGCAGCGCGATTTGTAACACCTCATCAATCCACTTGACCGGCTTGATCTCCAAGTCTTGCTTGATGTTGTTGGGAATCTCGGTGAGCTCGCGCTGGTTCTCGACCGGGATCAACACCGTGCGGATACCGCCGCGATGCGCCGCCAACAATTTCTCCTTCAAGCCGCCGATCGGCAATACTTCACCGCGCAGGGTAATCTCACCGGTCATCGCCACATCAGCGCGCACCGGAATACCGCACAAGGCCGACACCAGCGCCGTGCACATGCCGATGCCCGCGCTGGGACCGTCCTTGGGAATCGCGCCTTCCGGCACATGGATGTGCACGTCGTTCTTTTGATAAAACTCCGGATCGATACCGAGCACCGCCGAGCGGCTGCGCACCACGGTCATCGCCGCTTGCACCGACTCCTGCATCACTTCGCCTAATTGGCCGGTGGTGGTGAACTTGCCTTTGCCGGGCACGACCGCCGCCTCAATGGTGAGCAGATCGCCGCCCACTTCGGTCCAGGCCAAGCCGGTGACTTGCCCGATGGCGTCGCGCTCTTCGGCGCGACCGTAGCGGAAACGCTTCACTCCGAGGTATTTCTCGAGATCCTTGCCTTTGACGACGATTTTCTTCGCCGCCGGTTTGAGCAGTATCTCCTTCACCACCTTGCGGCAGATTTTGGCGCATTCGCGTTCGAGATTGCGCACGCCCGCCTCGCGGGTGTAATAACGCACGATGTCGCGCATGGCGTTTTCGGTGAGGTTGATTTCACTTTCCTTCAAACCGTTGGCCTTGACTTGCTTCGGCACCAGATAACGCATGGCGATGTTGATCTTCTCATCCTCGGTATAACCGGAGATGCGGATGACCTCCATGCGATCCAACAACGGCGCCGGAATATTCAGGCTGTTGGCGGTGCAGACGAACATCACGTCGGAAAGGTCGTAATCGACTTCAAGATAATGGTCGTTGAAGGTGCTGTTCTGTTCGGGGTCTAATACTTCCAACAACGCCGAGGCCGGATCGCCGCGAAAATCTTGTGACATCTTGTCCACCTCGTCGAGCAGGAACAGCGGATTGCGCGTACCCACCTTGGAGAGGTTTTGAATGATCTTGCCGGGCAAGGCGCCGATGTAAGTGCGGCGATGGCCGCGAATCTCGGCCTCGTCGCGCACGCCGCCGAGCGCCATCCGCACGAACTTGCGATTAGTGGCGCGGGCGATGGAACGGCCCAGCGAGGTTTTACCCACGCCCGGCGGCCCCACCAGGCACAAAATCGGGCCTTTGAGTTTATCGACGCGGCTCTGCACCGCGAGGTATTCCAGTATCCGTTCCTTGACCTTCTCCAAGCCGTAGTGGTCTTCTTCCAGCACGGTCTCGGCGCCCGCCAGTTCGTGGCGAATCTTGGTGCGCTTCTTCCACGGCACGCTCACCATCCAGTCGATGTAATTGCGCACCACGGTGGCTTCGGCCGACATCGGCGACATCATCTTGAGCTTGTTCAATTCGGCCTTGGCCTTGGTCTTGGCTTCCTTGGGCATACCGGCTTTGTCGATGCGGCGCGCCAGATCCTCGACCTCATTGGGCACGTCGTCCATCTCGCCCAATTCTTTTTGGATGGCCTTCATCTGTTCGTTGAGGTAATACTCGCGCTGGCTCTTTTCCATCTGGCGCTTGACGCGGCCGCGGATGCGTTTTTCGACCTGCAGCAGATCGATTTCCGATTCGAGGATAGTCATGAGTTTCTCGAGGCGCGCCCGCACGCTCTCGATCTCGAGAATGCCCTGCTTCTCTTCGATTTTGAGTAATAAATGCGCGGCGATGGTGTCGGCCAAGCGACCCGGATCGTCGATGCCGGCCAGGGAAGACAATATTTCCGGCGGCACTTTATTGTTCAGTTTTACGTATTGATCGAACTGGCCGAGGATGGCGCGCATCAGCACTTCGGACTCGCGGTCCTCGGGAGGCAGCATGCTGATCGGACTGATCTCGGCGTAGAAAAATTGATCGGTCTCATGCAAGCCGGTAATGCGGGCGCGGTCGGTCCCTTCCACTAATACCTTGATGGTGCCGTCCGGCAACTTTAATAATTGCAGAATGCTCGATACGGTGCCGACGTCATAAATATCCTCGGCCTGCGGATCGTCCACCGCGGCGCGGCGCTGCGCCACCAGCAATATCCGCTTGTCCCCTTCCATGGCGGATTCCAAAGCCCGTATCGATTTTTCTCTGCCTACGAACAGGGGAATAACCATATGGGGATAGACCACCACATCACGCAACGGAAGTACGGGAATCGTTACCGAAGCTGGGGGTACAACTGATTTTTCGCCCTGATTCTCCATTATGGAGTACCTCTCATTGAATGACGCCCGCACCGACCCGGCTCTGCATAGAGCGAGGCCACGAATCTATAAGAAATGATAGTCACAATACCGCCCCTTGTCTGTCCCTAACTAACCCGCTTCCATCACTATGACTATCGACCTGGCTTCGCGAACTCTTGATGCCGAAACGACAACTTTACATATAGATGTGGCCGTCGGCGGGGAAGTTCAAGCGGCTTACCGGTATACCTTTTGATCGGACATAAAAAAACCGCCCTGTAGGGGCGGCGGTATCCAGTGAAGATAGTCGGGAGCCCAGGCTCCAGCCGACATGATCAGTCGGTTTGCCGGGCAAGCCGCGGGTTTTCGGTATTCTCGTAAATCATCAGCGGTTCGGAATCACCTTGTATGACATTGTCGTCCACGATCACCTTGCACACTCCTTCCAGCGACGGCAGTTCGTACATGATATCCAGCAAGACATGCTCCATGATGGAACGCAGACCGCGCGCGCCGGTTTTGCGCACCATGGCTTTGGTCGCGATCGCGCGCAACGCTTCGTCACGGAATTCCAATTCGACGCCTTCCATCTCAAAGAGCTTCGCGTACTGCCTGCTCAACGCATTCTTCGGCTCGGTGAGTATCTGCACCAAGGCGTCTTCATCCAGTTCATCCAAGGTAGCCATGATCGGCAAGCGGCCGACGAATTCGGGGATCAAACCGAATTTGATCAGGTCTTCGGGCTCGACACTGTGCAGGACTTCGTTGACATCCTTGCGGTCTTGACCGCTTTTGATTTCGGCGGAAAAGCCTATCCCGCTTTTTTCGGAACGCGACCGGATGATCTTGTCCAAGCCGGCGAACGCGCCGCCGCAGATGAACAGGATGTTGGAGGTGTCCACTTGCAGGAATTCCTGCTGGGGATGTTTACGTCCGCCCTGCGGCGGCACGGAGGCGATGGTGCCTTCGATCAACTTCAATAACGCCTGCTGCACGCCTTCACCCGACACATCGCGAGTGATCGACGGGTTTTCCGACTTACGGGAAATTTTGTCGATCTCGTCGATGTAGACGATACCGGTCTGAGCCTTTTCCACATCGTAGTCGCACTTCTGCAACAATTTTTGAATGATATTCTCGACGTCCTCGCCGACGTAGCCAGCCTCGGTGAGCGTAGTGGCATCGGCAATGGTAAATGGCACGTTGAGCAAACGGGCCAAGGTTTCCGCCAGCAGGGTTTTGCCGCTGCCGGTGGGGCCGATCAACAGGATATTGCTCTTGGAAACTTCGATCTCGTCCTTGGCCGGATCGCACTCGAGCCGCTTGTAATGGTTGTAAACCGCGACGGAGAGGATTTTCTTGGCTTTGGCCTGACCGATGACGTACTCGTCCAGGATCGCGTTGATCTCGCGCGGCGTCGGCAGCTTACTGCCCTTGCCGGCCACGGTCTTGTCCTGCATTTCTTCGCGAATAATATCGTTACAAAGCTCAACGCATTCATCGCACACAAACACCGAGGGACCGGCAATAAGCTTTCTTACCTCGTGCTGACTTTTGCCGCAGAAGGAACAATAGAGCAATTTTTTACCGTCTTCGCCTGAACCGTGTTTGCTGTCGCTCATAAAACTAACCTCGTACGTACTACCGGTTCCTTTGCCCTCAGAATGCAGCTTTCAGTTCCAAGCTGCAAGTTTTTTCCTAATTCTTTCATCGGCCGCGCCCCGCTCTTCCTCAATGTACTGGCATGGAAACGGGCTCCGGGCGATTATTCCTTCAACTCTTTGCGGGATTCCAATACGGCGTCAGTGATTCCGTACTCTTTAGCTTCTTTAGAGCCCATGAAGTTGTCTCGGTCGGTATCCAAACGAATCTTCTCAAGCGGCTGGCCGGTGTGTTTGGCCAAAATAGTATTCAGACGTTCACGAATCAATAATATCTCGCGGGCATGAATGTCGATGTCGGAAGCCTGGCCTTGGAATCCGCCCAGCGGCTGATGGATCATCACCCGCGAGTGAGGCAAACAATAGCGCTTGCCC
>CAKKSB010000026.1 GCA_919903055.1 Gammaproteobacteria bacterium
CAGTAGCGCCATGAAGGAAAACGCATCCACTCAAGCCCGCGTGATCTACGCGCGGCTATTGCGTTACGCCACGCCGCATTGGCGGATGTTCGTGCTGGCGATGCTGGCGATGCTGGTGTTCGCCGCCACCAACACCGGCTTCGCGGCCTTGATGAAGCCGATGATCGACGGCAGCTTCGTCGATCGCGATCCGACGGTGATCGCCATGGTGCCGTTGCTGATCATCGGTCTGTTCGTCGCGCGCGGCCTCGCCAATTTCGGTTCGTCGTATTGCATGAGCGTGGTGGGACGCGAAGTGATCCGCGATCTGCGCCGTGCCATGTTCGACCAATTGCTGCGTTTGCCCACCCGTTATTACGACCGGACGTCTTCCGGCGAGCTGCTCTCCAAATTCATCTACGACGTGGAGCAGGTCAATCTCGCCGCCACCAACGCCCTGGCCAACGTGGTGCGCGACGGGTTCACCATCATCGGCCTGCTGATCTGGATGGCCTACATCAATTGGCAGCTCACCCTGGTGTTCATCGTGGTGGGGCCGCCCATCGCCATCGCCATCGCCACCGTCAACCGGCGTTTCCGCCGTCTCAACAACCGCATTCAAAATTCCATGGCGGATGTCACCGGCATCAGCGAAGAGGCCATCGCCGGCCACCGCGTGGTGAAAATCTTCGGCGGCCACGACTACGAGACCGCGCGTTTCAATCTCATCAACGAGGCCAACCGCAAACTCAATATGAAACTCGCCGCCAGCAGCGCCGGCAGCGTGGGCATCGTCGAGTTGATAGCCGCGATCGCGCTGGCGGGCATCATCTATCTGGCGACCTCGCCCGCGGTGCTGGACAGCATCACGGTCGGCAATTTCATGTCCTTCGTGGTGGCGATGATGTTGCTGATGCCGTCCATCAAGCGCCTGACCACGGTGATGCCGATGGTGCAGCGCGGCGTGGCGGCGGCGGAGAGTATTTTCACCTTGCTCGACACCGAAGCGGAGGTGGACAGCGGCGATCAAGCGATGGCGCGCGCGCGCGGCGAAGTGAGTTTCGAACAGGTCACCTTTACGTACGACGTCGCTAAGGGCGAGGCGCTGCGCGACATCGATCTCCACATCGCGGCGGGGCAGTGCGTGGCCTACGTCGGCCGTTCCGGCGGCGGCAAATCCACCTTGGTGAGTTTGCTGCCGCGCCTTTACGATGTGCAGCAGGGCGTGATCCGTTTGGACGGCGTCGATATCCGCCAACTCCGGCTGCGTGATTTGCGCAATCAAATCGCCTGGGTGGGACAGGACGTGGTGCTGTTCAACGACACCATCGCCCGCAACATCGCCTATGGCGCCTTGGGCGATGTGAGTGAAGAGGCCATCGTCCGCGCCGCCGAGGCGGCCCACGCTATGGAGTTCATCCGGCGGCTGCCGGAGGGATTGAATACCCTGGTCGGCGAGAACGGCGTGTTGTTGTCCGGCGGCCAGCGCCAGCGGCTCGCCATCGCCCGCGCCTTGCTCAAAAACGCGCCCATTCTGATTTTGGATGAGGCGACATCGGCCTTGGATAATGAATCGGAGCGGCATATCCAGGCCGCGCTCGCCGAGGTGATGCGCAACCGCACCACCCTGGTGATCGCCCATCGTTTGTCCACGGTGGAGAACGCCGATCAAATCGTGGTATTGGATGGCGGGCGGGTGGTGGAGCAGGGCACCCACCGCGAACTCCTGGCCCGCGGCGGACATTACGCCAGTCTGCATAAGTTGCAGTTTCACGATGAGCCGGCCGCGCCGGAACCGGTGGCGCAGCATGGGTGAATCCGCGCGCGGCGGATTAATCCACACTGCGGCGCATTGAAATGCGGCTCGACGCCGTGTGGTATGGCAAACATCCGCTGAGCATTTTATTAGTGCCGCTCGCCTGGCTGTACGGCGGCGTGATGCGGCTGCGCCGCGCGTTGTATCGCGCCGGTGTGCTGCGCGGCACGCGGCTGCCGGTGCCGGTGATCGTGGTGGGCAATCTCAGCGTGGGCGGCACCGGCAAGACGCCGCTGGTGATTTATCTGGTCGAGTTGCTGCGGGCGGCCGGAAAAAAACCGGGTGTGGTGAGCCGCGGTTACGGTGGCAAGGCTAGGCATTGGCCGCAACAGGTGCACGCCGGCAGCGATCCGCTGCTGGTGGGCGACGAGCCGGTGCTGATCGCGCAACGCGCCGGTTGTCCGGTGGTGGTCGATCCTCACCGCGTGCGCGCCGCGCAAACTCTCTTGGCCGAACATGATTGCGACGTGATCGTCGCCGACGACGGTTTGCAACACTATGCGCTGGCGCGCGACATCGAGATCGCGGTGGTGGACGGCGCGCGCCGTCACGGCAACGGCCGCTGCCTGCCCGCTGGTCCTCTGCGCGAACCCCTGGCGCGTTTGCGCGGCGTGGACATGGTGATGATCAACGACGTGGGTGTGGCCGGGGAATACACGTTCACCTTGAGCGGCGATCAAGTATTGTCCGTGGACGGCCGGGGCGCGCCGCGTCCGCTGTCGGAGCTGCGCGGACAAAGCGTGCACGCGGTGGCCGGCATCGGCCGGCCGGCGCGGTTTTTTGAACACTTGCGGCGTTATCAATTGCGAGTCATCGAACATCCTTTTCCCGACCACCATCGCTACGTCGCCGACGATTTGCGTTTCACCGACGGGCTGCCGGTGCTGATGACGGAAAAGGACATGGTGAAGTGCCGAGCTTTCGCGAGCCCGGCGCACGGCTACCTGCCGGTCACGGCGGAGCCGGACGCGGCCTGCGCCGCGCGTTTGCGGATTGTATTGCGGTCTTGTCTGGCGCGATAAACGACGGCTACATCCCGGCGCGGCCGCGCGCGCGGGAGTGTCAACGGCAACGATCCAGGTTTATCGTCGCTTTCCGTAAGGCTGGGCGCAAGCCGGATGGTTCGGCTTGACACCCTGAACCTTACAAACCATGCTTAAATTATCCGAAGCCCGCGACTAGACCGTAATGGCGGAAGCTGGCCAGTCCGGGTCACCTCTATCGATCCAGTTCAGTCGTTCCGCAAGGCAGTCGATCCCGCCGCGCCATATTCCAAGGAGGATAGGCATGGACTCTCACAGCCAGTTAATTTCTCTCGGTTTCACCTCGGACAAGTTTCCGCCGGGCACCCACATTTGTTATCTGTACAGCGACGAGGACGAGCGGCAACGCGTGGTGTCGGCCTTTTTGAACAGCGGGATCACGGAGCGGGAGGCGGTCCGTTATTTCCCGGACGTGCTCGCCGCCGACATGCTCGACCATGTGTTGCGGCAACTCGACCTGGCCGTGCCGTCGGAGGAGCCTCAACAATTCGACGCCGCGCCGGCGGTGGAGGCCTATTGTCCGGGCGGGCGTTTCATTCCGGAAGGCATGTTGGGCCGTTTGGGTGAACTGTATGCCCAAGGCATCGCGGCGGGTTTTACGGGCGTGCGCATGTCGGGGGAAATGAGCTGGGCGCTGCGCGGCATACCCGGTTCGGAGCGCCTGATCGAATACGAGGCGCGGCTCAATACTCTGGGACCCAGCAATCCCTTGACGATGATTTGCCAGTACGACACCAAGAAGTTCGACGGCGCGACGATCTTCGAGGTGCTCAACGTCCATCCCATGATGATCGTCCGCGGCCAGATCATGCGCAATCCCTACTATGTTCCGCCCGATGAATATTTAGCGACTAAAAGCGGCCATCACGGTGGGTGATGACGGGCCGCCCGCTCAGCCCGATGCGCTCGGGCGGCTGCTGGTCATTCAGCATATGCTGGACACCCTGCCCGATGCAACGCGGATCGGGGAGTTCGTGGGCCGGGCTTTGCGGGATGTGCCGGGAATCGACGAGGTGCGGGTCTGCGTGCGGGGCCGGGTGATTCCCGCCGACAGCGCTTACCAGCCGCTCTGCGCGCGCTGCGAGCAAGCGTGGCGCATACCAAACTCCCTTGATTGGCTCACGATCCATGAGCCGCCCGGCGTGCACTATTTTCCGCTGCGGACCCTCTCTTATCTTTTCGGTTTTTTAGCGGTACGGGTGAGCGACCCGACGACACCGCCTCTTTATTTGGATTTCCTGGCTAACATCGCCAATGTTATCGGCAGGGTGCTGGAAAGCACGCTGTATCACACGCAACTGACCGATAGCAACGCGGAACTGCGCCGTATCCGGGATGAATTGGAGCTGCGGGTCGCCGAACGTACCCGGGAACTTACCGTCAGAAACAACGCGCTGCTGCAGGAAATCGAAGAACGCACGCGACTGGCGGCGGCCTTGGAGCAGAGGGAGCGGCAGTTATATGACCTCGTGTATTACGATCCACTGACGGGACTGCTCACCCAGCGCGCCTTCGTCGAGAGTCTGTCCGCTAACCTGGGCCCGGACAACACCGCCGCGGTGGTCGCCGTCGCCATCGATCAATTCGGCCGCTTGTGCGATGCCATCGGTTATCACGGCACCGACGAGGTGCTCAAGGCCGTGGGCCGACGTCTGAGAAATGCCATCGCCGCCAATCACCCGGTGGCGCGGGCGCGCGGAGAACGTTTTTACGTCGGCCTTGCCGGCTTGCGTTCCACGGAGGAACTGGAATATCAGGTGCGCGTCATGATGGAGGTGCTCGGCGGCACTTTTACCTTTGAGGGACAGAAGCTCGCCCTGCGTTTCCGGGTTGGTATCGCCAGTTATCCCGCCGATGCCGGTGATTTGGAAACCCTGATGTTGCGCGCCGAGGCCGCCACCCACTTGGTGCTCGACGCCCGTTCCCGCAATCGACCGGTTTACTACCGGTCCGAGTTGGCGGCTTTGTCGCGCCGGCATTTGGCGATCGAAGAATGTTTGCATGAAGGGTTGATCACCGAACAGTTTTTCATGGTCTATCAGCCGCGAATCAGCATCAGGGATGGCAAGACGGTCGGTGCCGAATCCTTGCTGCGTTGGCGGCATCCCGAACTCGGCGCGGTGTCCCCCGGCGAATTCATTCCCATCGCCGAGGAATGCGGGGCCATCGGCCGGATCGGGGCATGGGTCATGCGCCAAGTGTGCGCGCAAATCGGTGCCTGGAAAACCGTCGGCGCGCCGCTGGTGCCGATTTCGATCAACCTGACCATGTACGATGTCTTGTCGGAAACCACTATCGAAACGCTGGTTGTCGCCGCGCGCACGGCCGCGATACCGCTGAACCTGATCGAGATCGAAATCACCGAGAGCACGGCCATGCTCGACGCCGATATGACCAAGGAATTTTTGGGCAAGCTGGGCGTGCTCGGCGTGCGCTGCATCATCGATGATTTCGGCACCGGTTATTCTTCGCTGGCGTATCTGATCGACTTGCCGTTCAGCTTGTTGAAGATCGACAAACGTTTCGTCGACCGGATACAGGAAAATAAGGCGCGCAACTTGATTCAAGGCGTGATCGCGATGGCGCGATCGCTCAAGTACGGGGTGGTCGCCGAGGGCGTGGAGCACGATTATCAGGCGGAATTTCTGCGTACCTGTGAATGCGACGAGATTCAAGGTTATTTATACAGCCGTCCGTTGCCGGCGGCGGAATTTCTCGATTTTGTCCGCGCTGACCGCGTGCTGTAACGGCCGCGGCGTGTTTTCTTGATGAATCACCGCAACTTTAATGGCTTTATTTCCTGACCGGAATCGCGGTTTCTCTGCTTATCGGCACGGCGGTGACCGAATTTTTTGGACTGCCCTTGATGATTTTATCGGTATAGGTGAGATACACCAGGACATTGCGGGCGGTATCCACCATGCGCACCAGATGCAGTGTTTTGAAAATCAGGGAGCGGCGTTCGGTAAAGACGTCTTCCTGCATGGGCAGGGCTTCCTTGAAGCGGATCGGGCCGACTTGCCGGCAGGCGATGGAGACATCGGAAACTTCTTCCGCCACACCCACCGCGCCGGCGACACCGCCCCGTTCGGGTTTGGAAACATAACAGGTCACGCCCTCGACTTGCGGGTCGTCGTAGGCTTCCACCACCAACTGATGTGAACCCATGAGCTTCCATTCTGTATTGACCGAACCGATTTCCTGGGCGGTGGCGGCGTTGATGAAGAAAGCGGGTAAGGCGACCAGTAAACGTATTTTTTGCATTGGAGTTTAACTTCCTTGTGAGGGGATATGTGGCTTTAAAACCAAGCTTAGCAGTAATCCTGCTGGCAATTTAATCTCAGTGCCGGTTTACGGCGATGGTAACTAGAATTTCTGGAGGATGGCGGATCATTTATCGCGAGGTCGTTGAAGGCCAGGTGCGCGAATGCAGTTTTACGGATTTGTCGCGGCATCAACGGCAATGCCTTTCCGCCGCAAGGCAAGCGGTTGCCACTGACTGGAGTCATCGCCTAGCGGACTTGGCCTATAGACGGCGGAAGGCGGCTGAAACGGCGATTTGATGTTCTGGCCTGCATCTTGCTTTTCAAGATGCGAAGAATATTTTGATTCCTTGAGGCGATGCCTAACGAATGAGTGATCGGCCGGGAAGGGAAACCTCGTAGTTGTACGACACACCAACCGTGAAGGAAAACCGCATGACCCCGTTACGTGATTACGCTGAACTTGGTCAGTTCATTCCGTTGCACTACCACTACAATATGCTTAACGACACCGTGCGCATGCAGGGCTTCAAAGCCGCCTTGGATTATGCGGTCCGGCCGGGTGCGAAGGTGTTGGAGCTGGGCGGCGGTACCGGGGTGTTGTCGCATTTCGCGGCACGCAAAGCGGCCAAGGTGTGGTGCGTGGAGCGTAATCCGGAATTGGCGGCCAAGGCCCGCGAGATTTTGGCGTTGAATCCCCATGGTAAAAAAATAGAAGTGGTCGAGGCCGATGCGTTTGACTATCTTCCGCCGGAGCCGGTCGACGTGGTGATTTGCGAAATGCTGCATGTGGCGATGCTGCGGGAAAAACAGTTGACGGTCATCAGTGCTTTCAAGGAGCGCTATCTTAAAAAATTCGGCGGGCCTTTGCCGGTGTTCGTGCCGGAGGCGTTCATTCAAGCGGTGCAACCGGTGCAGCAGAATTTCCACTTCGAAGAATATTACGTCCCAACCATTTTATTTCAGGATCCCGTCGCCGTGCAGGACAAGACCTATGAACTGGCGGCGCCGGCGGTATACCAAATCTTATCTTATGATCAAACCTATCCGCTGAACTGCGCCTGGAACGGTGTCATCGGCATCGAACGGCCGGGAGTGCTCAATGCCCTGCGCTTCGTCACTAAAAATATCTTGGCGATCGTCACCGAGGAACAGCACACCATCGATTGGCATAATCAGTATTTGATCGTGCCTTTGGAAGAACCATTGACGGTCGAGGCGGGCGATCAACTCCATATTCATTTCGACTATCCGGCGGGCGCGTCATTTGCCGCCCTCAGCGCGTCCTTGCTGATCGCCGTCGAAGCGCAAGGCCAGCGCGAGATGCAGTTGAACTTGCAACGCCCGGCGGCGGCGCAGCGCACAGCCGCACTATAATGTCGAGGTAATGGTTGGCCGGTGGAGAAAGAGACTGATGCTTAGGTCGCCGCTTTATTCCGTCCTCTCATTAAGACGAGGACAGCTTAAGACGAGGGCAGCGAAGTTCTCTGTTCTTTGAATAATAAACCGACCGGCAACCTTGACAGCGCTCATTAAGGCTGGTTACAGTGGCTACAAGTCATAATAGGTTGTCGGGAATCTTTTCCTCGCTCTGGTTCTCCTCGCGAGGCGGGGCTGAACTAATTATCTTCGAGCGACATAAGCGAATTTAAAGAATGGTCCGTACCGCGCACATCGCCTTTTCTCTCACTGCCGCCACGGCGGGGGTGTTGCGTATGTGTGCCGGTCTCCCGCTTGCCCTGTCGCGCCGCCTGCGACTGCCGTAAGGCAGCATACTACCTCTCAAGGTCCCGCGCGGACCTATCCAATTGATCCATTGAGCATACCGCATCGCGGCGGGGACCCTCTTCGTTGCCGCGACGAGGGCGCTCCGGTAACATGTCGCTAGCGTTTGGAGACTACCATGAAAGATAAATTGTTTATTTTCGACACCACCTTGCGTGACGGCGAGCAAAGCCCCGGCGCCTCCATGACCAAAGAGGAGAAGTTGCGGGTGGCCAAGGCCCTCGAGCGGATGGGGGTGGATATCATCGAGGCGGGTTTTCCCATAGCCAGCATTGGTGATTTTGAAGCGGTGCAAGCGGTGGCCAAGGCGGTCACCGAGAGTACGGTGTGCGGTCTGGCCCGCGCGGTGGACAAGGACATCGATCGCGCCGCCGAAGCGCTCAAGGGAGCCAACTCGGCGCGCATTCACACTTTCATCGCCACCTCGCCCATCCACATGAAAATGAAATTACGCATGGAGCCTGACCAGGTGGTGGAGCAGGCGGTGCGGGCGGTGAAGCGGGCGCGCCAATACACCGACAACGTGGAGTTTTCGCCGGAGGACGCCGGCCGTTCCGAAATCGATTTTCTTTGCCGAGTCATCGAAGCGGTCATCGCCGCCGGCGCCCGTACCATCAATATTCCCGACACCGTCGGTTATGCCATGCCCCATCAATTCGGCGAGTTGATTCGTCAGTTGATCGAACGCGTGCCCAACGCCGATAAAGCGATTTTTTCCGTGCATTGCCACAACGATCTCGGCTTGGCGGTGGCAAATTCCCTGGCGGCGGTGATGAACGGCGCGCGCCAGGTGGAATGCACCATCAATGGTTTGGGCGAGCGGGCGGGCAACGCGGCGCTCGAGGAAATCGTGATGTCGGTTCGTACCCGGCAGGACGTGTTCCCCTGTCGGATCGAGTTGGACAGCACGCACATCGTCGCGTGCAGCCGCTTGGTGTCGAGCATCACCGGCTTCGCGGTGCAGCCCAATAAGGCCATCGTCGGCGCCAACGCTTTCGCCCACGAGTCGGGCATCCATCAGGACGGCGTGCTCAAGAATCGCGAGACCTATGAAATCATGCGCGCGCAAGACGTGGGCTGGAGCGCCAACCGCATGGTGCTGGGCAAACACTCGGGGCGCAATGCTTTCCGCACTCGCTTAAAGGAACTCGGCATCGACTTCGCCTCGGAAGAGGAACTCAACGGCGCCTTCGTGCGTTTCAAGGAACTCGCCGACAAAAAACACGAAATCTACGATGAGGATTTGCAGGCCTTGGTGACGGACGCCAATTTGGAGACGGCGCATGAGCGCATCAAGTTGGTTTATTCCAAAGTCTGTTCCGAAACCGGCGAGACCCCGGAGGCGACGGTGACGCTTTGGCTGGACGGTGTGGAAAAACAGGCGGTAGCGCGCGGCGACGGTCCGGTGGACGCTGTCTTCAAGGCCATCGAATCCATCGTGCAAGGCGGTGTTAATCTGTTGCTCTATTCGGTGAACGCCATCACCAGCGGGACCGATTCGCAGGGCGAGGTGACGGTGCGAGTGGAGAAGGCTGGGCGTATCGTCAACGGCCAAGGCGCGGACACCGATATCGTCATCGCGTCGGCCAAGGCCTACATCCATGCCTTGAATAAGATGCTCGCGCCGGCGGAACGCGCCCATCCCCAACTGTAAATTCATGGCCAATCCACCAGACTATTCGCGCCGTTCCCACTACCTGGATGCCATGGGCATCCAGGCGTGGGTGCGCCGCGATGACGGCGGTGGCAATGATCAATTAATGGTTTCCGCCGACGATTCCGTGACGGTGCCGATGAACACGGCGGCTTCGGCCGGGGATGAAATCACTACGCTCGACTGGGAGCCTTTGCGTGAAAGAGTGCTGGTCTGTACTAAATGCGCTTTGCACAAAGGCCGTACTCAAGCGGTGTTCGGAGTGGGGAATCGCAAGGCGCAGTGGCTGATCATCGGCGAGGCGCCGGGGGCCGATGAAGACCGCCAGGGTGAACCGTTCGTGGGACGCGCCGGCAAGCTGCTCAACAATATGTTGCTGGCGGTCGGCTTGCGGCGTGAAGAGGTGTACATCGCCAACATCGTCAAATGCCGTCCGCCCAATAACCGCGATCCACAACCGGAAGAGGCTCAGAGTTGTGAGCCTTATTTACAGCGGCAGATCGCGCTAATTCAACCTAAGCTCATCCTCGCGCTGGGACGGATCGCCGCGCAAAATCTGCTGAAGACCAGCGAGGCGGTTGGCGCTTTGCGTGGCAAGCGCCTGCGTTATGGCGATGCCGGTATCCCCCTTGTCGTCACCTATCATCCCGCCTATCTGTTGCGCTCGCCTCGAGAAAAGCGCAAAGCCTGGCTCGATCTGCAACTCGCGCGCGAGATTGTGGCCGCAATTTCGAGTTGAGTCAGCCGTGGCGAGCGTCCTGTCATCAGATCAATCACCCGACGCCGCGCGCCTGCGGCGCATGACTGAATACGATCTGGCGGCGGTAATGGCCATCGAGCTGCGCGCCTATGAATTCGCGTGGACTGAAATCAATTTCCGGGATTGTATGCGCTCCGGCTATTATTGCCGTGTTTTAGAAGCCCAAGGACAAATACTCGGTTACGCGGTCATGTCGGCGGGAGCGGGAGAGGCCCATATTCTGAATCTGTGTATTCGCCTGGAATCGCGTGGCCGAGGGCATGGACGGCTCTTGCTCACCGAAGTGATCGACCACGCCCGCCGGCTCGGCGCCGATATGTTATTTCTCGAGGTGCGACCCTCCAATGACGCGGCGCGTTGGTTATATGAAAAGCTCGGTTTCAACGAAGTAGGCGTGCGTAAAAATTATTACCCTACTCGCGCAGGTCGGGAAGACGCCTTGATTTTGGCGCGTCAGCTTTAATGAGATACACGATTTTTCTTGGAAATTCGGGCGGCGAATAAAGTTAACAAACCTATAACATTGTGTTTAATAGTTATTTACCGCCCATCATGCATTGTTAATTACAAAAAAACAAAATTCTAATATATAAGGGTTTATTGCAATAGCGACCTCGGATAGATTTGACTATAGTCGGCCGCGCCCTAGCAGGTTTGGGGGCTATCGGTAAATCAACAAGCCCGTTCACGGGTGATAACTATGATGATGGGATGAGGTCGTTTGTATGCGTACTGGTACAGTCAAGTGGTTCAATAATGCAAAAGGTTACGGATTCATCGCCCCTGAAGACGGTAGTGAAGACGTATTCGTGCATTTTAGTGCAATTCAAGGTGACGGTTTTCGAACCTTAGCCGAAGGGCAACACGTCAACTTTGAAGTTGAAGCAGGCCCCAAGGGTTTGCATGCTATTGCCGTCAATATGGTTAATTGACTGCTTCGAGCCGGTCTCCTCTGGACAGCGATTCAAGGGGTTGAATCGTCTGAAACGCTCAAGCCTTTAGCGGTTTTCTCAGCAAGCGAGACTTGTGGTTCTCTTTTGTCTGAGAAAAACCAGTCGCTGTCCCAATTTTTGTTCTCCTAATGCTTGCCGGATAGGTCAAATTCGCGCAAGGTAGGGCTTTGCGCGTATAACTACTCTATTTCATGTACTGTAGTTGATGACCAGCCAGATGCCTATTTCCTCCGGGGTTGATTTACCGCCCTTTACCGTCAGAATCAGTCCACGCGCCAAACGGTTGTTGCTTAAAGTGTCCCCCTTGGGAAGGGTTGAGGTTGTCGCGCCGTGCCGAGTCAAGCCGGCGGAAGTGCAGGTTTTCGTGCAAAGACATCATCATTGGCTGCGGCGAACTCTCGCGAAGTTGGCGGTGGAACGTGGCCGATACCATTCCAACGATGTCGGTTTACCCTCCCAGATGGAGTTGCGAGCGCTCGATGAGTGTTGGCAACTCGATATTGCGCAAAACCCCATAAATCCTGCCGGCAGGTCGTTGGTCGTCGCCTCTGAGGGAAAAGTGATGATACGCGTCAGCGATCATGACGCCGCCGTTCGTGCATTGCGTACCTGGCTGCAGGCACGTGCCAAACAACGGCTTGCTGCGTGGCTGCGCGAAGTCAGCGTTGAGACTGGTTTACCGTTCCGCTCTTCAAGTGTGCGGGTACAGAAAAGCCGTTGGGGAAGTTGTTCTCATCTGGGTGCGATCAGTCTCAATCGCAATTTACTTTTTTTGCCGCCGCATCTCGTACGTCATGTGATGCTGCATGAACTCTGTCATACGGTACATTTGAATCACAGCGGTCGATATTGGAAGTTGGTGCGGCGTCATGAGCCTTTGTATGAAGCGCATGAACGGGAACTACGCCGAGGTGATCGTTATATCCCCGCGTGGGCCTTTCCGGACTAGACACCGGCTTGCCAGCATTGCGCGCATCAATTCATGTGAGACGTTTTGGAAAACAGATTTGATAAAAACACACCAGCCATTGAAACGCGAACGCCAGCCCCATCAGTCCGCCGCCGATCATGACCACATAGGCGAAACCAGTCGAGACTTTGGTGAGCCACCAGGAAGCGATGTCGAGAAAAATCGCGATGAAAGGTACGCAAATCACCACGGTTTTCAAAGCCTGATTGCGCAGCCGCGAATGATTGAAGATCAAACCCATCAACGCGAAAATAAAAGTAAGTCCGAAGAGATGTATGTGTGAGACGCGTACCAGGGTACCGATACTGACCCCGGTGTCGAGCTGAGCAAGTTCTTTGATCGCGGGAAAACTTGTCAAGGCCGGAATATGCGGATTGGCGCCATCATGGCATGTTAAGCAACGGGCCTCGACGATGGGTTTGACGTTCGTCCGATAGCCGTCCTCACTGCTCCCGCTTCTAACCCATTCCACGATGACGGCGCGTTCCGCCGCGGAGAGCATGCCGCTCATGGGACCCTTGAGCGCGGCCTCCAAGCGCGTGTCGGATTTACTGCCGCTATAGGCGATTTGGATATCTTGCACTGAAAGGCCGGGTTTGCCATCGCGTCCTGCGTGGACTTCGTAGATTTGAATCATCGCAAAAATGTAGCCTATTCCCATGACCAGCAACATATTGATGTACAGCGCCTTCAAACCGGCGGGTAGTTCGTTGAACAACGGGTAGCGGAAACGCTGGTCATGATTCATGGTTGCATGGTCTCTTCAAAGGCCTTGTATTTAACGGCGTTGCGTTATTCCATCGAGTCTGAAAACAACCTGGCTGGTTACACAAGGCGGGTGCCGTCGGCAGGGGGTCGGCATTATGCGAGCCATCATCGGCAAACCCAAAATAGGTAGGCATATGTGAATGGCAAGCCATAACCGTCATCCGCGGTTAGAGCAGCCGGCCGACTTCGCTGGCGCATTGTAGCAAATGTAATTATTATTCCGGCGGTCGAATGTGAGGAGTAGATAGTGGACCCGATTGATAGCTTACTCGAGGGATACAAGCGTTTTCGTGATCAGTATTTTCATCAAGAGCCCGAGCTGTTCGCCAATCTGGCCGCCCTCGGGCAGGCCCCCGCGGTGGTGGTAATCGCCTGCTGTGATTCGCGGGTCGATCCGGCGATCATCATGGATTGTGAGCCCGGCGACTTATTCATCATCCGCAACGTGGCCAATCTGATACCGCCGTATGATCCGGACGGCCGGCACCATGGTACCAGTGCCGCGTTGGAATTCGCGGTGTGCGGTTTGAATGTACGGCATATCGTAGTGATCGGCCATGCTCAATGCGGAGGTATACAGGCTCTTTTAAAAGGCAATGACGGAGACCAGCCCGGGGATTTCATCGCTTCGTGGATGAGCATCGCCGATGGCGCGCGAAACGAGACGCTCACCAATCCCGCGTTGAAAACCGCCGATGAGCGTGCCCGTTACTGTGAGCATGCGGCGATCCGTGCATCTTTGGACAACCTGTTGACATTCCCTTGGATCAGGGAACGCGTCGAGCAGCGGTACCTGTGCTGCCACGGCTGGTATTTCGATATCGGATCAGGCGAATTACTGCGCTACGATCAGGACCGAAGCACATTTTTACCGCACATGGCTTGATCCCGCGCGGCGTAGCATCGGCAGGTGCTCACACTCATCGGCGGCTAATACAACGATGAATCATCCCAATCCCGATCATGAGCCGAACGCGCCGCACGGCCCGCCTTATCTCGCGCCTTGGGAGCGGGCGTTCGATAAGGTCGCCTCGCCGTTCGAGGAATTTATCCATAACCAGACCAGCGGCGGGATCGTGCTAATGCTGGCGACCGTGCTGGCGCTGGCCATCGCCAATTCGCCTTTGGGCGGTGCCTATGAGCGGATGCTGGCTATGCCCTTCTCGGTCGGTGTAGGTGAATGGATGCTCAGCAAAACCCTGCATCATTGGGTGAATGATGGTCTGATGGCCCTGTTTTTTTTTCTGGTGGGCCTCGAGATCAAGCGGGAAGTTCTGGTGGGCGAACTCGCGTCGCCGCGCCAGGCAACCTTGCCCATCTTCGCCGCCATCGGTGGAATGATCGTGCCGGCGGGCGTTTATTGGCTGATCAATCCCGACGGTCCGGCCGCGTTGGGCTGGGGCATACCGATGGCCACCGACATCGCCTTCGCGGTGGGAGTGCTGGTGTTATTGGGTGATCGCGTTCCCAAGACCTTGATGATGTTCCTGGTGGCGCTGGCGATCGTCGATGATCTCGGCGCGGTTTTGGTCATCGCGCTGTTCTATACCGACAAGATCGCATATGACGCTTTATTGTTCGCGAGTGTGGTCTTCGCCGTGCTGCTGGCGTTTAATCTAGCGGGCGTGCGCCGGACGGGGCCGTATTTTGTGGTCGGTTTAATTCTGTGGTTGGCCATGCTCAAATCCGGTGTGCATGCGACCATCGCCGGTGTGCTGATTGCAATCGCCATTCCCGCGCGCGCCAAATTCGATCCCGAACGGTTTAGTCGGCGCATGCGCCGCCTGCTGGACCGTTTTGATGCGAGCTATCGGCCGGGTGTCGGGATACTCCGCAACGACGAACAATATGCCGTGGCGCGGACCCTGAAAAACGCCGTGGATAAAGTAGAAACGCCGCTACAGCGGCTGGAACACGGCTTGCACGTTCCCGTCGCCCTGTTCGTGATTCCGGTATTCGCCTTATTCAATGCCGGCATCAACATCGAGGGCCAGGCTCTCGGCGCGGTATTGCAAGATCCGGTTACCCTGGGGGTGATGCTGGGCCTGGTGGTGGGGAAGGTGCTTGGTATCGTCGGCGCATCGTGGCTGGCGATCAAATTGAATATCGCCAGCTTGCCTTCCGGTGCGCATTTTATTCAATTGGTGGGTGTGGGATTCATCGGCGGGATTGGTTTCACCATGTCGATCTTTATCGCCGAGTTGGCCTTCGTCGGCATGCCGGACCAATTATTAATGGCGAAGACCGGCATTTTATTCGCATCGTTCAGCGCGGGTGTGGCTGGTTACGTTTGGTTACGCTGGTTGACACCACGCACAGCGTTGTAACGCGCGCGGGAATTATGACGCAGTCTTGCTGCCATGTCGCTTAGCTGATTAATCCGTGTCGTTTACATTAAATCATTTTTCACGCGGGGCGAGCCATTTCCAGCGCTTCGGCTTGCGTCAAATACCGCCATGGTAAGGGGAAAAGGGCTGGTACCCGCTGCCGGTAAATCCGATAAGGTTCGCCGATGACGGCGACGAGTTTGTTTTCCTCCAGTCGTGAACCGACCACCAAATAGAGGCTGATTAAAACACTGCTGATTAGCCAGGCCGGCTCCATGGCGCGCGTCCAGATGATGATCAAAGCAAAGAAATACCACGGATGACGCACGTAGCGATGGAATGGCGAAATGCGGAAATGACCCGCTTCAGCACTCTGCCGGCGGATGTTCATGCCGAGAAACTCACCCATATCATAATAGCGCAAGGACCAAGCGAAACCCGCCACCGCCAACAGCGCGGCCGCAGTAGTTAGCCACCAGCCCACGCCCCGCCAAGTCCACAAAGGAGAGCCGACCGCATGGCGCATTAAAGCAATCACCGGCAACAACAGTATGACGGCAAGGACATTATAAGTAAGCCGATAATAAGGCACGAAACCCGGCCAACGTTCACTTATCCGACGCTTAAGCATCAGCGAGGCCAGCACGGAATGAACAATGAAATAGGCCAGCCAGGCGACGGCCAAACCAAGTAATAATATGGAGTCTTGCGTCGTCATGCGCGGCGCGCAAGGCAAATCCGCGTAACATGATTCCAATATCGCACAGCGTTCTTGGCCGAATTGTTCATAGCATTTAGCCTCTCGAATTTTCGTGACGGTCACAGGGAATTAACCTGCCTGACCTAGCATGGAAATTATTTTTACGCAAGGTCTTTAGCGCGCATTGCCCTGGTTTGCTGTACTCGCGTCAGGGGACGCTGGTATACTTGCGCCAGTCTTATCGCTGCCCCGCCGACACCAAGCAATGCGGCAGCGTTCAACCCCGCCATGCGCGGGAGCGCCCACGGAAATGGGCAACGGTTTGTCCGCCATGTAAGACCGCATGGCGGATATTGAGGGACATTTCCGGTTGATACTCGACCGGGCGTGTCTGATTTTCACGGTGGCGATGGGCCAAAACGCGGGTGTTCGCGACATGGCCACACCGCCCATAAAGCGACCCAACGAACTGATAGTTTCGTAGTGATGGAGGGTACACCGTGGCGCCGTGCGAAAAAAATGCACACATTGAAACGCGTCCTTATCGAGCTCATGGCGGTTTAAAAACACTGCTGTTCGCCGCACCTATCGTGATGGCGGTCGTCGTGGCGGATTTCGTCACGCCTAAACCGTTGGTCACCGTGGCGAGCGAGGCCTTTGCGCGTTATTGCAACGCGAATGCCTTAGCCGATAACGTCAATCTCGCCACCGATGAACGGGCTGGATCGTATGCGTTTTTCGATACCTCGTGGTTGCCGAGCTTTCGTGAATTCACCGCGGTAGCCAATGACCGGGATAAGGGGCAGACCTTATGGAACCCTTTGGGCATGAGCTGGCTTACCGGCGAACAACTGGATTTGCTCGGTCTCGCCTTTCAGATCGGTTACGAAGACGGCGGCGAATCCCACGCCAAATTCTTGCAGGCGGTGTTGATGCAGGAAACCATCGCCGGACAATTGGGCCGTTTGGGCCACCTGTCCGCGCCGATGGGTAAACGCTCCTATGGCGTGATGCAGGTGAAAGTGCCGGCGGCGCGTGACGTGTTGCGCCATAAACCGCAGCTGGGCCATTTCCGCACCGACGAACAATTGATCGCGCGTCTGATCGCCGACGATGAGTTCAATCTGCGCATCGCCTCGGCCTATCTGAAATATCTCCGTAAACTTTCCGGCAGCGATCATCAAGCCTTGGTGGCCTATAACGTGGGGCCCAATGCGGCCAAAAACGTGGTGGACCCGGCGCAGTTCAAATATGTCCAGCGGGTCGAGCTTTATATGTCCAAGGTGGTGGAACCCTTCAACGGCAAATTCGCCGCCGAGACCGGCCGCGCCGCCAAAAGGGTGTAAGCCTGCTCGCGTTGTATCCTCAGAAGTAAGCCGGCTCTTGGCCGGGCTTCCATTTGATATTGCAGCCCAGGCTGGGTATTTGTTCTCCGCTCACCGGTTTGCCCGCCAACAGCGCGTTCGTCGCGGCGCGTAAATCCTTGCCGGTGACCGAGATGCCGTTGCCGGGACGGCTGTCATCGAATTGACCGCGATACACCAAGGTCCGCCGTTCATCGAATAGAAAAAAATCCGGCGTGCAGGCGGCGCGATAGGTCTTCGCCACCGCTTGGCTTTGGTCATACAGATAAGGAAAACAATAACCCGCTTCAGCCGCTTCAGTCGCCATTTTTTCCGGCGCGTCCGCGGGATAATTCTCGGCGTCGTTGGCGTTGATCGCGACGATGGCTAAGCCTTTTTGCTGGTATTCCCGCGCGAAATCCGCCAGCGCGCCGCGCAGGTGTTTCACATATGGGCAGTGATTGCACATAAAGATCACCAGCAAGGCCGGCGCTGATTTAAAATCGTCGAGCGTGCGCCAGCGGCCTTCGGTGTCGGGCAGACGAAACGGCGGGGCGGCGGTGCCGAGTTCCAACATAGTGGACTGGGTGCGGGCCATGCTAGTGTATCTCCGAGATTAAGAATGGCGCTTGGTGAAATCGAAAGTGTAATCGTGCGCCGAGCCGGTCACAAGCGTTGACGGGATTAAAGCGCGTGAGCCGCGCAGTAGCTATTGCAATGGATGATCATGAATATGACGGACAGCGGTGAAAATTTCCGGCGAGTCCGGTTTTCACTGCGGATCTCGCCCGACCTATATCTCTCTTATTATCAAGGCGTGGCGCGCGCCGTGGTAGTGAAGTCCTTCGATGGGCGTACTATTCAGTTTCCCGCCAATGTTCTTCAGCAATTCGTGACTCATGATGGCGTTAACGGCGTATTCGAAATGGATTTCGATGCCAATAATAAATTCGTGGCTATCCGCCGCGTCGGTGATTAAGCCTCATGGACGGTTGATGGCTCGCGGCCCGAAAGAAAAAGCCGGCGGATTTCGCCGGCCCGAATCTCGAATGGATTTATTGCAGCCTTATTTCGTTGTCGTGGCTTGGGCGCGGGTGATCGCCAGCGCATAAGGACCGAGCTCCGCCGAGAAGGGCGAGCCGGCGACCTTGCGAAGCGCACCGGAATCGGGGTCGATGTGGAAGGCGGAGATGGTGTTGTTGCCGTTATCCGCCACATAGGCCAGTTGATCTCTCGGATCGACGACCACCGCGTAGGGGAACCAGGTGGTGGCGTAGGGCGAACCGTCGATTTCGGTCAATACCCCGGTCTCGCGGTTGAGGGTGAAGGCGGAGACGTTATGGCTGCCCCAATTGGCCACGTAGACGAAGCGGTTGCTGGGATCGACGGTGACCGAGTAGGGTTGCGCGCCGGCGACGAAGGGTGAGCCGCTTACTTCGGTCAGCGCGCCCGATCCGTCGTCGATGTGAAAGGCCGAGACCGTCGCCGTGCCGTAGTTGGCCACGTACATGAATTGATTGTCGTGGGATACCGCGATGTAAATCGGGTGCGGATCGGTCTTCGCGATTTGCTGGAGCGGAGTCAGCGAGCCG
The DNA here is from genome assembly GCA_919903055.1 of Gammaproteobacteria bacterium. GTDB lineage: Bacteria > Pseudomonadota > Gammaproteobacteria > DRLM01 > DRLM01 > CAKKSB01. The sequence continues at coordinate 18,954 of CAKKSB010000026.1, forward strand.
TCGTGTTGATCGACGCGGTAACTGCTGACTGACTCATCGTCGAAGTTGGAGACGAAGGCGAAACGGCCGTTAGGCGACACGGTGATGCCGATCGGGTGTTTACCGGTGGCGACCGGCGTGCCGGTCCGCTGCAAGGCGCCGGTGGCGCTGTCTACGCGGTAGGATGTGATCAGATTGGCGTCTTCGCTGGAAACGTAAACATAATGATCGTCGGGCGTGATGGTAATGGCGTCGGGATACGCGCCGACCTCGTAAGGGGAACCCGGCAATATTTCCAGCGCGCCGTTTTCCGGATTGATTTTATAGGCGGACACCGTGCCCGAGCCTTGATTGGTGGCGTACACGAAACGGCCGTCGTGAGTTGAGGCGATCGAGACCGGAAAGCGGCCCGATTGATAAGGCGAGCCGGGCAGGGCGGTGAGTTTGCCGGTTTCCAGATTGACCCGATAGCCCGATACATTGTGGGCGCCTTGGTTCGCGGCATAAATATATTCGGCCGCGCCGGCCGTTGGTTGTTCTTGCGTGGTGAGCGGCGCAGCGCCCGCGTTGAATATCCAGGACAGCGCCATGATCCCCATACCTGTACGCAGAACTTGTAGTGTATGCATTCGGTACCTCCTTAAAATCAGACTAGGTTGCCCAGGCGCGCCGCGGCCGCATGAGGATTTTTTCATAAACACCGCCGACTATAAGAGCGGCGACGGCGCGATTCAAGCCACTTGCCGAGACCTTACCATTCCCCGTCCCATCAGGTTTTGCGGCGGCGTTTCGCCGGTATCAGGTTGGTCTGCTGCAACACCGCCCGCAGAAAATGACCGGTGTACGATGCCGAATGCTGCGCCACCTCTTCGGGCGTGCCCGCCGTGAGAATTTCACCGCCTTTGTCACCGCCCTCGGGGCCGAGGTCGATCAGCCAGTCGGCGGTTTTGATCACATCGAGATTGTGTTCGATGATCACGATGGTGTTGCCCTGATCGCGCAGGCGGTGCAACACGTCGAGCAATTGCTGAATGTCGTGGAAGTGCAGACCGGTAGTGGGCTCGTCGAGGATGTAGAGTGTGCTGCCGGTACCGCGTTTGGAAAGTTCACGCGACAATTTCACCCGCTGCGCTTCGCCGCCGGAAAGGGTGGTGGCGTTCTGGCCGAGGCGGATGTAGGAGAGTCCGACGTCCATCAAGGTCTGCAATTTGTTTCTCACCATGGGCACGGCGTCGAAAAACGTCAGCGCGTCTTCGACGGTCATGTCCAGCACTTCAAAAATATTTTTACCTTTGAAACGGATTTCCAGGGTTTCGCGGTTGTAGCGTTTGCCCTTGCAGACATCGCACGCTACGTAAATGTCCGGCAGAAAGTGCATCTCCACTTTGATAACGCCGTCGCCTTGGCAAGCTTCGCAGCGTCCGCCTTTGACATTGAAACTGAAACGGCCGGGGCCATAGCCGCGTGCGCGCGCTTCCTGAGTACCGGAGAACAGGTCGCGAATCGGCGTGAACAGGCCGGTATAAGTCGCTGGATTTGAGCGGGGAGTGCGGCCGATCGGGCTTTGATCGATGTTGATGACTTTATCGAATTGTTCGAGCCCGACGATTTCCGTGCAGGGCGCCGCCTCTTCGGTGCTGCCGTTGATGACGCGCGCGGCGTGGTGATAAAGCGTGTCGTTCACCAAGGTGGATTTACCGGAGCCGGATACGCCGGTGACGCAGGTCATCAATCCCACCGGAATGTCGGCATTGACGCCTTTTAAATTATTGCCGCTCGCGCCGCGTATTTTCAGTTGCCGCGCCGAATCGTTGGCAGTGCGTTGCTGCGGCACGGCGATGCTGATCCGGCCGCTGAGATATTGACCGGTCAACGAAGCGGGATTGGCGATTACCGACTGCGGCGTGCCCTGCGCGACGATGCGTCCGCCGTGGACGCCGGCGCCCGGACCCATGTCCACCACGTGGTCGGCGGCGCGGATCGCTTCCTCGTCGTGTTCGACCA
>CAKKSB010000027.1 GCA_919903055.1 Gammaproteobacteria bacterium
TGCCCACCACGCGCCGGTACTCTTCGATGGCCTGATCGACCAAACGTAGATTCTCATAGGCCTGCGCCAACACCAACCGCACTCGGGCATTATCCGGTACCAGTTGCGCGCTGCGCTTAATGTAGTCCAAGCCGCGCTCCACGTTATTCATGCGCAGATGCAGCGTACCCGCGTTGAACAGCGCCTCCGCATTGTCGCCATCAACCGCCAGCACGGCTTCAAATAGTTGTAAGGCGCGCGGCAACTCGCCTTGCTGCAAGAGTTGCCGCCCCTCGTTCATCAAATCAGGCACGCTCGCCGCTGGCGGCGCTACCGTGGCGTCCTCGGCGCTGGCGCCACCGCACAGCAAGATCAGCAACAACAAAATGGCGGCGGAATATCGCTTGCCCATGCTTGCGCGATCGGTGAAGCGTCTTGTCGATTGCGATCGCATCACTCCGTCAAATCTCATCAGTAATAGACCGTGACTTTGAAGAGCGCTTTCCAGCCGTCAAAACTCAATCTCAGCTGGCGATATTCCGCACCCGACTCCACTTTATATTGCATGCGCCCGTCGCCGCCGGGAACGATGGGAACTTGTAAAAACAAGTTATCGGTATCGCGAAAATCGGTGGAGACCCGGCCGTCGCCCAAAGTCATCTCCTTCATGCCGACGGTATAACCGGCCTCGGCACCCAACGACAACCAATCATTAATGAACCATTCGCCGCCGCCGCCGCCCTGCAATAAAAGCAAACCGGTGGCTTGCGCCTGCACTACCAGGGATTTACGGAAGCTGCGCGGTGGACCGCTTAAAAACAACAGCGAAAAATCTTCGCGATAATCGATGTCAAATACTTCGTGCGCCGACAGGCGGAAATAAAGATTGTATTTTTTCGGTTTGCGGATGGCATTGTAACGCCAGCCCAAATAGAACTCGTTGTAAGAAAGGTCGGCCTTGCGCTGGGACACCGCGGATTCGAGGGCGCCCTGCACCGGAAACGAACCTTCAGCAGTGGCGAACGATGTCGACTCCCAAGAACCGCCGCCGATCAACATCACGTGTTTATCGTTAATGTTCCACAGAAACTCCAATCCCGCCAGCAGTCCGGGCTCGAGCGGCGGCATGGGATTGCGATAGGTGAACGCGGTGGGATTATTAAACCCCAACTCGTCGATGATATCGGCGGTGCCCTGATAAGGAGAACGAAATTGGCCGTTGTTGAGCTGCTCTAAATCGGGATGGTGCACACCGATATAAGGCGCCAAGCCCCACACGCGGGCGGCTTCTTCAGCGGCAGCGCTACTGGCCATGACCACCATGACCGAGAACGCCCAAAATAGCCGCCGCATCCTAGGCATGCGCTACATCCTTTACCGTCTTCACTTTGATGGGGTAGCGGAAATAATACAGCAGAGGCAACACCGCCAACGCCACCACGCAACTGATCACCATATACGCCACCACAAAATAACCCAGTTTGACGTGAGGCGGGAATTGCGACCAGAACAGCACCGAAAATCCAACGGTCACCACCACGGCGTTGAACACGATGGTCTTGCCGACGCTGCGCATGGTGGCCTGCGCCGCCAACAAGGCATCGTCATAGCGCTGATATTCCTCTTGGTAGCGATAGATAAAATGAATGGCGTAATCCACACCGACGCCGACCGCCACGCCGGCCGCCAAAGCGGTGGACACATCGATGGGAATTCCCGCGAATCCTGAATAACCGGCGATGAACAGCGTAGTCAAGGTAACCGGAATTACCGTGAACAAACCGGCTTTGAATGCGCGGAATAGAATGATCGCGATCAGCAGAATGGTGATCTTAGACATCAGAATGGAATTCATCTGACTGTCGATCAGCAAACCTGCCCAGATATAAGAATTATTGGCCGAGCCGGCATAATTCACTTTAACGTTTTGGCCGGCGAACACCTCGTCAGCATGACGTTTGATGCCCTCGATGATGTTATGCAAGTCCTGAGTATGATCGGTCTTGATGATGAAGGTGAGCAATGCCGTCTTATAATCGTAATCGATGATCTCGTCCAATTGTTGTGGACGGCCGGATACGGAAAATAAAAATAGATATTCACCGATCTGAGCTTCCGTCTCGGGTATGATGTTGTAAGCCTTATCACCGGCATGCAGGCTCATATTCATATTTTTAATGTAGTCGACCACCGAACGGCCGCTGCCCACGTAGGGCAAAGTCTCGCCGTAAGCCTGCAAGTCCTCGAGCCGCTTCAATAGCTCTGGCGATTTGAACGCGTCTTTTTGCGCTCCTTCAATGACCACATTTAAAAAGATCGCGCCGTCGAAACGTTTATTCAGCACATTATTGGCCGCGACCAGATCGCTGTCCTGCCGGAAGTCATTCATCCAACTGGAATCCACGTACAATTTAGTGGCACCCCAGCTCGCGATGGCCACCAGCACGACCAGAGCACCCAGCGCCGCATAACGTACGCGGTGTATGAAGGTGGCGAATTGCACCAGCCATTTCGTCAAACGATTCTGCTCGGCATGTACCCGCATGGCCCGCCGCTTGGCCAGGTAACCGCCGATTTTCGGTTTCATCAGGGTCAACACCGCGGGAATAAACGTAACCGTCAATAGCCAGCTCACCACTATGCCCAGCACCGTAAACATCCCAAACACCACGAAGGGCGGCATCTCGGCAAAAAACAAGGTGAGGAAACCCACGGCGGTGGTCACCGACGTCGTCAGTAACGGGGCATGAAGTTTGTTCATGATGTCGGTAACGATCGTCGTGCTGGGCTGATGAGCATCTTCGAGCACATGATCATAATAATGACTCATCAAATGCACCGAATCACCGATACTCACCGCCACTAATATCACCGGCAACATGGTTGAGATGGTGTACAAAGGCACGTCGAGCAGCGTCATGATGCCCATGGTCCAGATGATAGCCGCGCCCATCACGAAGAGCGGCAAAACCACGCCGCGCCCGGTTCGAAAAACAATGAACAATGTGACCGCCAACGCCGCCATCAGCAGCGGGATCATGATTTTCATATCATCCATGGCATGCATGCCCGATGTCACTTCGATCACCGGCCTGCCGGCCATATAAAACGTATCGCCATTGAGTTCATGCACCGGCTCGGCGGCCGCGGCTTTATCTTTTTGCGCCGACTGCCCCCATTGTCCCTGCTGCCAGCCTTTGCCTTGCGCATTGCCGCCCTGCCAGCCGCCGGCGGATCCGCCTTTTTCCTGCGCTAAAATGCCCTGGATTTGCCAGTAGGTTTGATAACGGTTGGCTTGACCTTCCTTGAGCCTGGCCCGAATCATGGCCGCTTTGCCGTCCGCCGAGACCAAGTTGCCTACGAACAAATCACTATTGGCGAACACCGTTTTCTTGACTCCCGCCGCCGCCGCTTCGTCAACGGGTACTTTGGGCATCAGCAGCTGAGTGCCGATGCTGGTGTCGTCGCCGGTAAATATCGTTGCGGTGGAGAGGGAGGCGACGTCCACCGGACGATCGGCGATGACGCCGGGCAATGCGGCGACCTTCTCGGTGATACGCGCGATACGGGCCAGCGTAGTAGGATTAAATACGCCGTGTTCATCATTGACGATACTGAGGATGACCGCGTCCTTGACGCCGAACAGCTCATCGACTTTTTCATCGTAAAGAATCGCCGCGTGGCCTTTGGGCAGATAAACCCGCGCATCGGTTTCCCAGCGCAAATTGGGCAACTGCAGCGCAAGATAAACCGTGACACCCAATACCAAGCCGATAATCAGCTTAGGATAACGGGTTACAAGTGAGGTAATGGACTTGAGCATAGTTATATGGACACCTATTCAGTTAATGTTTCGGCCGCGGCGTTGGCGCGTACCGAATGCGGTCATGCCTAGTAAAGCCGCGCCAATTCGCGCAGGGTTAAAAGGCATATTTAAATTCCAAAAAAATTCGGTCGTTGTCATGAAAATTACCGATAAATTGCGCGCGCTGCTCACGCACGACCACGCCTTCGGTGACGGCGCTACTCGACGCAACACCGAACTGCGATTTCTGGCCGAAGAACATATCCAGTCCGGTGCTGATCTGAAAACGATCGGTCATACGGAAGGTCCATTTCGGCTTCAGGTACAACTCTTCAAGGTTGATCAAATAAATCGCCAGAAATTGAAAGAGCATCGAGCTCTGCGGGTATTCCTTGCGCAGAAACAGATTGACGCTGGTATCGAATTCATCCTGAATCAGCGCCTCGTCGTAATCCAGGACTATCCACTGAACCAGGCTAGGTGAAATATCCATGCCTTCCCAGTTATAGTCCACACCCAGGCCCCAGCGAATATGGTCGCGTTTGAATTCACCGTTGCTGTCGAGAAAACCGTCGCCGTTTTTATCGACGTCGGCCACGGCGAAATATTTATCGGTCACATAAGCCATTTCGCCCTTGAGGATAAACGAGTTCAGCTGCTTGATAAACGTCGCGCCGTACATCGACAAGCGCGTGTAGGTCGGGAAAAAGTCCGGAGCGTCCGCTTCATTAATCCGCACCCGGCGGAACACCACGGGAAAGTCATCCCAGGTGTAGAAATAACTGAAACTAAGCTCGGTATCCCAGCGATTGGTACTCACCCTCATGCCAACTTCGGCATTTTTATAATCGAAGGAATCCGGAAAGCGGGTCCCCGGCACTTCTTGGAGCAGCTCCCATTCCGAGCCGGGCGGCGCCGGTTTATGGAAACGAATATCGGGTATCCAAAGAAATTGATAAGAGGCGTTTTCTCTATAATAGTCGAGCTTGGCCATCCATAGCGGGATACGGTAATCCAATAATTCGGGCATGAGCAGTTCCCGGAAATCCATGGGATTGATTTCGTCGGTGATGCGCACGCCTTCCAATACCCCCCACACGACAAATTGCTTGCCTAAGCGAATATCGACATCGCCCAGAAACATGTCCATATACAACTCGCGAATTTCCGCGACCGGCGAATCTTTCTCGCGCGGCAAATTAACGATGAACGCCAGCGGCTCATCGCTATTACGCTCCAAACGGGCGGCGATGGTGTCGTAATCGAATAAATCGTAGGCTAAATCGTAATAGGCCCAACCGGAAAAATTAAACTTAAAACGCGAGCTATAGGGATATTTGGCGTTGAGATAGGCAATATTGCGGATTTTGGTGATGGCGCGCGGCTCACGATAACGGAAAGCGCTTTCGTTTTTCAGATAACCGCTCAACTGGATATCGGCAAGAAACGAGCTGGACTCGTCCGCCTGATCATCCACCGCCTCCGCTTCCGATGTAAGGGGCTCGGGCGTGATGTCGTCAGCGCCATGCGCGGAACCGGCCCCCCAGCTTCCCCAAATCAGCGACAGCAACAGCGCGGCGGCAAATCCGCGCGGCAGTCTGATTCCCCCCTTTAAATAGACTCCTTGCATACATCGCACAATATTATATGTTCCTGTCCCGGCGACCCGAACCCTAACGTCACATATGCCCCTGCCTGAAGCCGTGCATTGCAACTCGAACAAACAACCGCCCGGTTAAGTTTGATGGCTTCCCAACCAAGCACTGTGGGAAATTGATTGGCCGCGGCAGCGTTACGCGTATCAGCTCCCATATCGACACTGAGCTTAGGTTGCCCAAGTGGATTCGTCCCGTCGTCGCGGAACACTTCTTCCAACACATTGCGGATTAAAATGGAAACTGGAATCCCCAGCTGATCGGCCCGCTCAATCACTTTGTCTTTAAGTTCCCGGGGCACACGTGCGCCCAGATATTCTTCCTTACGCTTCAAGGCGATGGCAAGCGCCTGATCGCGAACAACCGCTCCCTGGCGCGGCCCGCGCATCCGTGGCCGCCTAGTCGACTCATACATGAAAATATACCCCTCGCTGTGACAAGACGTTTTGGAGCCGTCTCCCTGAACTCAAATCCCACATTCCTTGGAGGCTCAAACCAACCCGCCTTCTGCCAACGAAATGTTAAACATTGTTATACATTCTCGTCAACAGCACAACGTGGTGATGATCCGGCCAAGAGCGGCCGCACATCGCCAAACTACACTATGAATATCTTGAGCCGAGGGAAGCAGGCTTTTAATACATACGATATCAGCCCGACTATTGACCGGTCGTCAATGCCCTTTCCGTAAACTCATCGTCACTTAAACCCACGTTCACTTTTACGTCGGTCACCTGGAATACCGATGAATGGCCGGTCTGCACATTCCGAACGGTGACCTCATCCCAAACCCAAGCTTTGCCCACACGCTGCCATTTTATTATTTGCTGCTTGATGGGCTCACCTTTTTTATCGTAATAATCGATCTGCCGCTTCATGCAGCCATCCCAATCTTGTCCCTTGGTAAACCAGGAAATGGTTTTACTATACAAATTATTGCCCTTATTTAGCGGGATACTTTCCACCGCGTAAATCTGCTCATTACCGTTCGGCATGGTCCGCGTCAACTGATGCTTGTCGGCGTCGAGGCTGCGGTCACCGATGTCCGCATAAGTGAGATCGGAACCTAAAAAACTATCTCCCGGGTCACGAATCGAAACACGGCGAATCTTTTTCAGCACAGGCAAATAGACCCACTGATCAGCGGTCCGCCCCGACGCCGCCGTATATCCCCAACGCATAAAACCCGCGCCTTGCGCATCGGGAGGAAATTCGGTGAACAACATCATCTTGTCGGCAATACCGTCGTTTCCGTGGAAATCTTTCCAGAGACGGCGATAGACGTTCTTTTTCTCATTGCCATCCTTGTCACGCAAAACGATCGTTAAGCGAGAGCGCTGATCTTCCCCGGGATATTTAACATTACAGCGCTCCATGATTTCTCGTGCCTCTGGAACGGCATCAGCGCTATGGGATAGAACTGGAACCGTGACGGCAAGCACGGCAAGCCAGCGGATGGCGGGGCTTAAAAACGAATGCACTTATAAATACCTATACTCGTTAAGGCTTCGTACCTTGGATCAAGGTAAACGGACTTGGTTCAGGCAACGGACGGAAACTCAAATTCTTAAAGCCGATCTCGGCTGCCCAATCAGCGACTTCTTTAGCGGAATACGCGCGGCCCGCCGGGGTATGAATTAGTTGGTTGATGCCGATTAACGCGGGAAGCAAGGGACCCGATTTATCCGTATCCAGAAATTGTTCTTGAATCAAAATCACCCCGCCTGAATCCATGGCATCGAATGATTTGCGGATGATCGCCTTGATGACATCCGGTCCTTCCTGACTGATCATCGATGATAACAAGACCACGTCATAACCCTTGCCGAAATCATCTACAAGATAACTGCCTTCCTTGGTACTGACGATAGCTTGAGCGTTAAAATCTTTAATGATGTCGCGGGTAACCCGCAAGGTTTGCGGCAGATCCAACACGTCCGCGGTCAGACCAGGGTTCTTTTGCGACAGAACGATGGAAAAAATACCAGGCCCGCCACCCACGTCGAGCAGTTTCTTATGCCCCTTCAGCGGCACTTCCTCGGCCAGTAACCAGGCCTGTGGAATACCGCGATACAGCATGCCCATGATGTAAGTGCGCGTCGCCTCTTCTCCATGATCGTGCTGCTTTTCAACCACGGGCTGGCCTTGTATTACCGCATCCCGCAGCTTCGACCAGGGTGATACCCAATCGGCGAACATGGAAACGATACCACCCTGATAACGCTGGGCACCTTTCACCAAAAAGGTTTGTGCCACCGGGCCATTATTGAATTTACCATCACGTTTTTCCAGGAGACCCAATCCAGCGCAGGCAATTAAAATCAGTTCCATGCCACGCTCATCCGCGCCGCATTTTTTCGCGAGGTCAGCCGCAGTCGCGGGGCCGGCCGCCAGGGCTGTAAAAACATCCAAGCTGTGAGCAACATGCAGGACGCTTGAATTCCAGTAGGCGGAAGCAATGCGCATCACCGCCATGGGATCAGGACTATTCAACTGATTTTGCGCGCTCACTAGATCAACCCTCTTTAGTTAGAGTAATGCATTGATGATAGGCATGACGAAATGAAGGAGTCTCCCCATATCGCTCATTGTATAACGATATCGTCCATGCTCTCCAGAGGATAAGTCCACTGGTAATCCAGCTTTTAAAATAATAAGAAAGGAATCCTTTACATGAACATGCCCACATTCAGCTAACCAACATGCCAGGCATTCTCATACGCACATCAACTTCATGACTAGCCTTGCTTTGATTATCGAAGGATAAGTAAGATTCTCAGCACATCGCACAAAAAAAGAGGGCGCTTTTGCGCCCTCTTTTTTTGCTTCGAAATTACTTCAGTTTTAATTATAAATTAAAACGTCGGCGCTGTGCCAAACACCGGCGCCCAAGTCCAAGGACCTGTATCAGCCAAACTAAAATAACTTCTAGTAACGTCCGTGTCTACGTTGATATGGGATTGAAAGCCAAACACCTGACCGGTACTAGGCATATTTTGTCCAACCCAAATGGCTTTGATCTGATCACCAGCCACCCATGTCATGTTAGGACCGGTTGGCAAGGTGGCACTACCGGCAGCGCTTGCTTCAAGCTGACGTAAAGTAAACACCTGCTTATCAGTGGTAGTACCGACGGCACCAGGTGCCGGAAGCAGCACTGACTGATTGACTTCCAGACCTTGAGGCGCATTTTCGTCCCCAGGAACACGGAAGTAACGAAAACCAGTGGAAAATCCAACCGCGTTTTCCGTCAACGTCTGCGACAAATCCAACTGGTTAGCGGTAGCGCCGACACTCTGAGCCCAACCCATGTTAAGTTCATTGAGGGTTGTCAAATTTTGACCCGGATTGGTTACCCCAAGATCAGTAACGCGCTGTTTGCCGGCGATACCACCGACGGTAGAACCACTGCGCACAAAACTTTCATCCGAGAATGGCAACGCACCAGGAGTCCCAGTAGCACCTTCATCGGTGATGATGGTTTGAAAATATTGAGTACCATCAGTCGCAGTCACTGTACGTTGCAAGAAACCCAGAGCCGATACACCAATAACACAGGTATATCCAGCGGCACAAGGAACCGCGCCAGGAGTAGCGCCAGGAGCCACGATCTGCCCATCCACCGCCTGCCATTGATCATACGCTATCGGCGGACCCGCGGTCGCAGCCCCGGATACGATCAACGCAGCCGAACCCATAGTTAACGCAAATTTAATTGCCCTACGCATTTGCATGCCTCCTTTTATCATTATTTAGAAATACGCACCCGGACGCGGGTTAGCGTTTTTTAGCCCCGAAATATTCAGGTATATTGAGCACCCCAAACAGCTTACCACCCACTCTCAAAATTTTAGTTTTGAGATATTTTCATTATTGAGCTTATCTAACACGATCCGTATCAGAAGGTCAAGATTGAGACCTTTATGATTCGACAGCCCGCATCCTTTAGCTCTGTGCGACAATGTTTAACATTATTGAACGCGGCCTGTCAAGACAGGCATCAAATGGATGCAGCTATACCCAGTGCACAAACATCAGCACCCTGACACCAAGTTCGTGTCAGGATTGAAAATGTGCTCTGGCCAAATTGGTATAAATTATATTATTTTGACTACGCCCATAATCCACCCGGGTGAGTGAACCATAGTCGATATGCAGCTGGCGATACCAAGCCAAAGGAATCTTCAACGCCTCCGCCATGCATACCCGAATTGGACCTACGTGTGAGACGACAACTACCGTCTGGTTGGGGTGCGCGCGCACTATCTGCGTGATGGCCGAGCCCGCCCGTTGCAGCAGCGTCTCCATGGTTTCACCGCCTTGCGGGGTATAACCGGCAAGATCACGTTTCCAGGCTTGGTACTCATCTGGATAGCGCTGTTCGATATCGTTGAAATAAAGCCCATCCCAAATCCCGAAGCGACGCTCGCGGAGCGCGGCCATGTCGACTATACCCGCTCCCGTCGCCTTGGCGATTTCATCGGCGGTCATTCGAGTCCGGCAACTGGGGCTGGCGTAAATGACATCCACGGCTTGTTGCGCCAACAATGCCGCCGCGTCGCGCGCGTGCCGCAGGCCACGCTCGTTCAAAGCCGGATCTTCCAGGTCATCGCAATAGATTCGATTAGTCGGAAAGTCAGTCAGCCCATGCCGGACATAAATAATACGGGTAGCGGCTTCTTTTTCTCTCACTCCATGTCTCCCCACACCAGCCCACAGGCGATGTTATTTTTTCTTAGATACCGGCACATACCGCACCTGAGCCCCGGGCTCGCCGGGCCCTCCATTTCCGGATGGAGCCAACCCGGGCGGCTGCGCCTCGTATTCCAAATGATGAATATGATCATCATGCGGATGCTGGTGCAAATGGCCGTGATCATGAGGATGAACATGCAAATGGACATGTTCGTGCTGATCCGGCCCATGAGCATGGCGATGGGCATGCAGAAAACTCTCGATGATTCGCCGGTGCTCGTCATCCATTTGCCCACTGCGCAGCTTTTCGTGCAGCAACTCGTGAGTCATCAGGGCCAAAGGCAACTCCAGATTATTGGCCTCGAGCAACGCGCGGTCATAGAGAATTTCATTGGCCGGCCCGTCGGCTACAATGACACCTTTGACCAGCACGATACAACGGCTACAGACGTCCAGCGCGATATCGAGATCATGAGTGCACAGCAACATGGTCTTTTCGGAAGACCGCAACCAACTGATCAAGCGGCGGCGATTAAGCGGATCCATGTTGGTGGACGGTTCGTCAAACACCAGAATATCCGGCTGATACGAGAGCACCGTCGCCAAGGCCAGGCGCTTGCGCTCGCCGAAAGACAAATGAAACGACGAGCGCTCCTCGAAACCGGTCAGTCCCACTAAGGCCAAGGATTCCGCGACCCGCGCATGTATCTCATCGATGGGCAATCCCAGATTCAGCGGGCCAAAGGCCACATCGTCGAATACCGTGGGGCAAAACAACTGATCATCCGGGTCTTGAAATACAATACCCACTTTCCGCCGCACCGCGGTGAGGTTTTCTTTTTTGACCTCCATTCCGCCCACGTTCACCCGGCCGCGGCTGGGTAATTCCACCCCGTTCAACAAACTCATGAAGGTTGATTTACCAGCGCCGTTAGGGCCGATCAAGGCCACTTTCTCACCGTGGCGCAGCCGGCACGACACACCCCGCAATACTTCGTGCCCGTCAGGGTAAGTGAAGTGCACGTCATCCACATGAATCGCCACATCGTCAGTCATAGCTTGCCTACCTTAACAGCACGGCCGTCAGTACCAGCCTTGCTCAGCGATTTTAAACATCCCGGCGAGGTCCATGCCCAGCAGCAACACAGCGCCCGATATTACCAGCACAGCCTTTACCATATCCTTACCATCGGCTTTAAACACCACCATGGTGTGAAATTCTCCTTGATACCCTTTCGACAGCATCGCCTTATAAATGCGCTCAGTACGCTCGAAACTACGTACCAGCAAGGTGCCTACGAAATCTCCCATCACCTGCATGGTGCGCCGGTCGGCGCGTTTGACGAAACCGCGCGCGCGCATGGCCACGTCCATGCGTTGCATCTCCGCCAGAAACACGAAAACATAGCGATAGGTGAACAACAGCATTTGTACAATGATCTTCGGACACTTCAAATGCTGCAAGGCAATCATTGAAATATCAAAACGGCTGGACCCGAACATGGCGTAGGCGCACAACACTATGGCCAGCGCCTTTATCACGATCAAGACCGCCAAACGAAAGCCTTCCCACGCAAACGGCAAACCCAGCATATGAAACGCCGGCTCGCCGGGGTAACTCAAAGGCATGATCAATAAAAAGGGCAGCAAGAACACTAAAACCCATTTTACACCCTGCAGAATAAACGAAGACGGCAGACTGGCCAAAGCAACCAATACCAACGCACTCATCAAGGCCATGACGCCCACCGGTACGGTTTTCACCAAGGAAATACAAATCACCAAAACCCCCAGTGAAGCCAGCTTCACTCGGGGATCCCAGCGCTGCAGCGGTGACATCACATGCGCGAAACGATCAATATCTAAGGGCATAAACGCGATTCCGATGCGGCCGGGCGGTTAAGATATGAGCAGACACGTCCGTCGCGACGCTTAGGCGGGAGTTCGGTCGGCTAAGGGGGTGGTATTACCGCCCGCCAAAATCTGCGGGCGGACCCTGGCCAAAAATCCCGCGGCCGCTCCGACTACGAAAGCCTCCACGATGATAATGGGGATGTGCGCCAGCAATACCGCACCGGCCATCACATTGAATTGCTCACCGGTGGTCACCAAGGCCAAGGACAATATGAGCCCCGACACCAACACCGCCCCGCCACCGGCCAACGCGCCGAAAATCACTTCTTTCCGTCCCATCGAGACGAAGTGCCGCAATTGCCAAAGACCGTAACCCGCCAGCGCGCCGCCGCCCATCATCAGCGTATTCACACCGATCACCGAGACGCCGCCATGGCCAAACAGGATAGCTTGCAGAATGATGCCCAACAGAACCGCGGGGAAGGCCCGCCAGCCCAATACCACGCCCACCAAACCGTTAAGAATGAGGTGCACGCTGCTGGGCCCGATTGGTACATGAATCAGCGAGGCGACGAAAAACACCGCGGTAATCACCGACACTTTAGGAATTTCTTCGATATCCATTTTACGCAGGGTGAGGCCGGCTATTATTGCCGTTCCCACAAACCCAACCGCTAAAACAGGACCCGAAAGAATACCGTCAGAAATATGCATTGGACTCCGCGACTCCGAGAAATATTCCGATTTAACGGATAGTTATAACGGGTCCTGGCTCATTATCCTTTAACACGGTGCACGACTTGCTCGTGGCTCGTGGCGTGCAAATCAGGGTAACACATCAATTATTTTATTGTCACTTATTAAAAAATGGCTGCCGACGCGAAGCGGCCAGTTTAAATAAGGCTGTTTATTTCAGTTGTTTTCGCGACTTCACATACGCGAATACGCCGAGTATGCCGGCAATAAAACCCACGCCACCGATGATGTCCGAAAAAGACCGCCGCTCTTTGAGTTCGGCGATCTCCTTGGCCAGCGGCATCATGCCCGCCGCTACCGCGTGACGCACAACGGCGTCAACATCACCGCCGACCACCGCCGACTGGTTGCCCATGGTCTCGGCTGCTGAAGCCGAACCTGCCTTCGAGACCTCGTCGCCAACCATGTCGCCGGTTGAGAGCACATATTCGGCCTGATGCCCCTGCCCCGCATTGAGCACTATACGAACTTCCTGCTTGGCTGATACCGGAAAAACATACTCGCCTTCGTCATTAGTAAGCCCTTCCGTTAGCCGCTCACCTTTTTCACCATAAACAATGACCGTGCTCTTTTTGGCCTTTTTACCATCCATGAAATAACCCTGAACGTATACTTGGTTGCCCTCCAAGTACGCAAACACGTTCACTTTATGGGCATGAGCGGTTCCCACGAATAAAAAAGAAAGCGCGAATAGCCCGCCAATCGCCCCGCGCCGCCCCATCGCTACCGGATTCGGCCGGCTTGATTTAAAACTGGGCTGCGTTATCAGCGAATTTTTGAACGATAACCTAAACACCATTACCCCCATCTCATTCATGAGTTCCGGAATGGTCGTGCCCATGATGACCACTCTTGGTTGGAATCAGTTTACCGGTCGTCGCCATGGCGAGCGTGCCATGCTTGACGCCACGCGTACTCGATAATTTATCCGCGAAAGCTTTCAGCAAATGCCCTTTACCCTGCACCACCAGCACCTCAAGGCAATTATGATGATCGAGGTGAATATGCAGCACCGATTTTATCTCGCCTTCGAATGAATGCTGTAAATGAGTCAGGTGCCCCATCAATTCGCGAGTGTGGTGATCGTACACAATGGTGATCGTACCCACGGTTTCTTCATCACCGCCCCACTCTTCCTTGACAATGCGATCCCGAATTAAATCCCTGATCGCCTCGGAACGGTTGGTATAACCTTTTTCACGAATTTGTTCATCAAACCGTTCAAGCAGCTCACCTTCAATGGATACCCCAAAACGCACTAAATCACTCATACACCCTCTCTCCCGGCTCCCGGAACTTAACCACCCGCGATACGACATCACTTTTCGCCAAACGCTGGCGCGCGTCACGCTGCAACTATAATCCGACACAGCGGTTGTGAGGAACCCATTCAAAAAAAGATATCGCAAAATTTGCCGCAGACCGATTGCGCTTACCCTACCCCATAAAAGCAAAAGGCCGCGCCTACGGATTCAACCGGAGACACGGCCCTTGGGATAGCCGATGCTATTACATCAGGCCGTTTTTTGCTTCGTTCCTTGCGAATTAACCCCCGGGTCTTCGGTATTATGTTCGACCCAACGCTGATGACCCTGCGTGGTAGCTTCACGCTTCCAGAAGGGCGCGCGCTCCTTGAGATAGTTAATGATGTAACGGCAAGCGTCGAAAGCATGGGCGCGATGCGCCGACCATACCGCGACCAGCACGATGGGTTCACTGACCGAAATATCACCGTGGCGATGCAACACTAAAGCATCAATCACATCCCATTTTTCAGCCGCCTCCTGACATACCGCCTCGATGTGGCGCTCCGTCATACCCGGATAGTGCTCAAGAAACATCGCCGACACGTTATGGCCGTCGTTGAAATCACGCATGGTACCCACAAAGGTCACTACCGCGCCGTGCTTACCCACCGGCAAACACCGCGCTTCATAATCACGGGTAACTTGATAGGGATCGAACAACCCTTCTTGTACGATGACTTTCACGATCAACCTCCCGTCACTGGCGGAAAGAATGCTACCTCGTCGCCATTTTTCAGCGCCCGGGACGCATCCGTGTATTCCATGTTGACCGCGATCAATACATTGGCGGGCAAGGTCTGCTGCGGCGACACGCGACCCCACAATTCCTCCACCGTAATGGTCTCGCCATCCACGGCCACGGAATCTTCAGCACGCCCCATGCGATCACGCATATTGGCGAAATATCTCACGGTAATATTCATATCCCACCCCTATCGTGCTTAAGCGGACCGGCGCCACGTACCCGACTTGCCGCCGGATTTAGACAACAAGCCGATGCCCTGCATCATCATGCCGCGATCCACCGCTTTACACATATCATAAATAGTCAGAAGGGTGACTTGTACGGCGGTCAACGCCTCCATTTCCACGCCGGTTTGCCCGACACAACGCACCGCCGCCTTACAATACACGGCATTTTGTTCCGGCTCGGGCGTTAAATCGAGATCGACTGCGGTAATACTGATGGGATGGGAGAGTGGAATCAATTCCGGGGTTTTTTTCGCGCCCATGATGCCGGCCACGCGCGCGATACCCAGCACATCGCCTTTTTTGTGGCCACCCTGCAGTATCAACTCCAAGGTACTCGGCGCCATAAAAATCCGCCCTTCCGCCACCGCCTCGCGCTGAGTCACGTTTTTGGTGCCCACATCAACCATATGCGCATCGCCGCTGGCGTTAAAATGCGTTAATTTGCCGTCCATTATTCACTTCGCCCACTTCGAGGTGGCGGAGACTGGTTAGCCTGCGCCACTTATTATTTATACTCCCCGAAGCGCGTACGCCCGGGCATCTTTGAGAAAGAAAATCAGCCGCCGATCTGCGTCATGCTCACGCGACCGATATCGGCGATATTCACCCGCTTCACAGCAGAACGCTTCTTGGACTCGAAACCGTCCTTTGCCTTTTCGGCGAAAGCGGTACGGAATACCGCAGCAAGATCGTCGTCGCTACCACCGGTACGCAACGGAGTTTTGAGATCGTACTCATCATCCGAATACAAACAATTGCGGATTCTGCCATCGGCCGTAAGACGAATGCGTGAACAATTGCCGCAGAGGCTGCGTGTAAACGCGGGAATGACCGCCATTTTACCGGCATATCCCGGCGCTTGGAAAATGTGATGTTCGGTGCGTGTGCCGGATGAATCCATAATGCCGGGATACAAAGTTTTCATTTGGTTGACCATGTTCTCGGCACTGGCGAAATGCTCACCGGTTTCCCAAATTTGGTGCGCATCGAACGGCATAAATTCAATAAAGCGGACGGTCACCGCCAAATCCTTCGTGAGTTCACAGAACGCGGGCAGTTCGTCTTCATTGAAACCGCGCATCAACACCACGTTAACTTTCACCCGCGGAAAACCGAGATCCAAAGCCAGTCGAATGCTGTCCAATACTTTTTCCACGCCGGTACGGCGCGTGATGCGCTGAAACTTGTCGGCATCCAAGCTATCCAGACTGATGTTGACACCGGTCAAACCAGCAGCCAACAGGTCTTTGGCATAGCGGCTGAACAAAATACCGTTGGTCGTTAAATGCACCGTTTTAATACCCGGTGTCCCCGCAGCTCCCTCTACCAGCTTCACAATATCTTTGCGCACCAAGGGTTCGCCGCCCGTGAAACGGACTTTTTTAATCCCCATGCGGGCCAAGACACCAATGGTGCGGATAATTTCGTCCGCTTGAAGAATCTGGTCGCCTTTTTTGAAATCGACCCCTTCCTCGGGCATACAATAGGTACAACGCAGATTACATTTCTCAGTCACCGCGATGCGGACATAATCAAACGTACGGCCAAATTGATCTTGTAACGGAGGAAGCGGGGAAGGATTCGCGCTGCCATGCGCAGCGGGGGAAGAATTCGATACGACGCCGGGCTTAGGCTCAGACGACGAAAGCTCTTGATACAGCGATTCATTATAAAGCATGGGCCTGCCTCTGATGTTATCGTTTATATTCGGGTCGATACACCGTAATCTCTACAACCCAGCCTAAGTTAGCGTCACCCAGATGCAGGCTCCTAAACCAATGTCACCAGTCCGTATGACATGAGCCAACTATTTCGATTCCATTGGGTCGACACACCTTTCAAGACACCGTCCTTACTTATAAATCAAATCCATGACTCAAAGCAGACTACGTACCGTCTTACATCCTCGGCGCATACCATTATGAAATAATGTTCGCACCGCAAATTCATGCAATAGACCGAAAACTCGCGCTTTTCTACGTACACGGACTGTCCGACTATAATGTCCGGCCATCCTCTGTAATCAATGCGAACATATCCCTATTGAAGTTTCCCGGATCTGGGAAGATTGCCTATCTAGACCTAATATCGGCGAGCGGAACTCAACCTTAAGCACGCCCAATTTCTAATTCAAGAGATGCCGCACCCATTCGCTGCTACTACTAATTGGCACCGCATGTCTCGTTTTGACGGATATCTTCCCCCGTCTATGTCATAGTTATTAAATCGATTAAAGTCTTTGCGACTACGACTCTGGCATTTATACTGGCAAAATTCGCCCAATAAGTAAAGACACCTGCGCCATTTTACGGCACGGCACACCTATCTGGCAGTTACTAAAGAACATTAAATAAAATGAATATAATCGAAACATCAAAACCAAAACCTAATGTCTGGGCTGTCAAAAGCCCGCTCGCGGATGCACGTTCACACACCCCCCCCGTAGCGTATGGCGGAAAAATATACGTCTTCGGTGGTGGAGGCCCGCAGTTCGCCAGTAAAAATACTGTATACGCTTACGATCCCGCAACCGATCAGTGGCAACGACGGGCAGACATGCCGACTTATCGTTCCGGCGCGGTTACCGCCTTAGTGGGTGACCGCATTTATGTAATGGGCGGCGGGTTCAAGCAACCCAACGGGCAATTCAAATTTCTCACCACGGTGGAAATTTACTACCCCGATCGCGACATCTGGGAAACCGGGCCCGACTTATTAATGCCGCACGATTATCCAGCCGTCGCCCAGCTCGACGGCGCGCTCTATGTGCTGGGCGGCCATCATCCGGACGCCACCAAGGCCGGGCCGAAAACCGATCCCGGCTTCGATTTCTGCGAACGACTCAACCTCGCCACCGGCCAATGGCAAGAAATCGCGCCGCTCATTCAACCCCGTTTCGCGCTCGCGGCCGTGGTCGCGGAGGGCGCCATCCTCACTATGGGCGGGGTGGCTTTTACGCCAGAGGGTTTCAATAATTTCACCTTGGTCGAACGTTATAATCCCCAGCAAAATAGCTGGTCCAACGACGAACGCTACACACTGCCTTGGCCGGCGGCAGGCCTCGGGGCATGCACCCTAAACGACACTATTTATATATTCGGCGGCTACAGTACCGACAACATCCATAACCGGGCCGCCCGCTTCGACTCGAACAGCAATACTTGGCGGCGCCTCGCCGACATGCCCATGCCGCGCGCCGCCATGGGAGTCGCCACTCTCGACAACACTATTTACCTCATCGGCGGCTGGGCGGACGACGGCCGCACTCCTCAAGCGGAGGTCTACGCCTACTCGGTGGGCGAATAACACCGCCCGATGAACGACGATCAACTCAGCCGCTACAGCCGTCACCTACTACTGCCTGAGATCGATATAGCGGGTCAAGAAACACTGCTCCGATCACGGGCATTGGTGGTGGGCCTGGGCGGACTGGGTTCGCCGATAGCCATGTATTTGGCGGCCAGCGGTGTCGGCACCCTAGTGCTTTGCGATCACGACCGCGTCGAACTCAGCAATCTGCAGCGGCAAATTCTCCACACCACCTCCGACATCAGCCGCCTCAAAACCGCATCCGCCTACGACACACTCGCCGCGCTCAATCCTGAAATAAAACTAATCGCCCCGCCCCGCAAACTTGAAGGCGAGGAATTACTTTACGAGACGACGCAGGCCGACGTGGTGATCGACGCCAGCGATAACTTCGCCACCCGCTACGCCCTCAATGCCGCCTGCATCGCCGCGCGCAAACCGCTGGTCTCCGGCTCGGCCCTTCGAACTCAAGGGCAAGTCACTGTTTTTAGAGCCGACAAACATTCATCGCCTTGTTATCACTGCCTCTATCCGGACGAAGGCCATCACGAGGAGAACTGCGCTCAAAGCGGCGTTTTCGCCCCGCTGCTGGGCATCATCGGTAGCATCCAAGCCGCCGAAGCCCTCAAAATTCTCCTCGGACTAAATGACTCGCTATGGGGCCGCCTGCTCCGCGTGGATGCCCGCGACATGACGTTCCGCAGCGTCCGTTTTCAAGCCGACCCCCATTGCCCCGTCTGCGCGAAAACCGCATCTCTCGCATCCGAGGGACTTGAAGCGCACGGCGCGTCCGGCTAAACTGTCGCGCTTTGGCTTATTCGGCATCGCCGAGATCAAGGAACACATCGATATGCCCGCTGTAAAATTACGCGAAAACGAACCGTTTGAAGTCGCCCTGCGTCGCTTCAAGCGCACTTGCGAAAAAGCCGGAGTCCTCACCGAGACCCGCCGCCGCGAGTTCTACGAAAAGCCCACCTCCGTACGCAAACGCAAAGCCGCCGCCGCGGTGAAACGTCACCTCAAGAAATCCCAGCGCGATCGCGTGAACCGGGTGCGTCTCTACTGATTTCCCGCAACTCCGCCTTGAAACGGTCAACATGAGCAACGCTCAATCCAGTCTGCGGCAACGCCTCGAGGAGGACATGAAGTCCGCCATGCGCGCCAAGGACAAAGAGCGGCTCGGCACGATCCGCCTCATGTTGGCCGCGATCAAACAACGCGAGATCGACGAACGCATCACGCTCGACGACGCGCAGATCATCGCCGTATTGGATAAAATGACCAAACAGCGGCGCGACTCCATCACGCAATACGAAGCCGCCGGCCGTCAGGATTTGGCGGACATCGAAGCCGCCGAAATTCGGGTCATTCAAAATTATCTGCCCGCCGCTCTTAGCGAAACGGAGCTGGATACCATGATTCAGGCCGCCGTCATAGCCAGCGGCAGCGTCGGCCCGCAAGACGTCGGCAAAGTCATGGCCGTACTCAAACCGCAAATCCTGGGCCGCGCCGACATGAGCCTGGCCAGTCGCAAAGTCAAAAACGCCCTCGCCACACTTTAAAAATCATCCGGCCCCGACTGACGCCCTATTGGGAATCAGCATACAATCCTCACCATGGCCGGCCGCATCCCTCAGCAGTTCATTGACGAATTAATCAGCCGCGTCGACATCGTCGAAGTGATCGATGCGCGGGTACCCTTGCGCAAAACCGGCCGCGACTACACCGCCCGCTGCCCTTTTCACGAAGAGAAATCCCCCTCGTTCACCGTCAGCCCCACCAAGCAGTTCTATCATTGCTTCGGTTGCCAGGCCCACGGCACGGCCATCAGCTTTTTGATGGAATATGAACACCTGGACTTCATCGAGGCGGTCCGCGAACTCGCCCATAAAGTGGGGTTGGAAATCCCTCAATCCGGCCCGGACACTGCGCCCGCCGCGCCCAACACCGAGATTTATGACCTCCTGGAGCAGGCCGCGCGCCTCTACCGCGACCAACTGCGCGAGCACCCGGTCGCGGTGGACTACCTCAAACAACGCGGCCTCACCGGCGCCGTCGCCGCCGAGTTCGCCATCGGCTACGCGCCGCCGGGTTGGGATACCGCGCTGCAAACTCTCGGCAAAACCGGCCAGGCCCAGCAAAGTTTGCTGGAGGCCGGCCTGCTCATCAAAAAAGACCAAGGCGGTTATTATGACCGCTTCCGCCACCGCATCATGTTCCCGATCCGCGACCGCCGCGGCCGGGTCATCGGCTTCGGCGGCCGGGTGCTGGATAAAGACGGCACCCCCAAATATCTCAATTCCCCGGAAACACCGGTCTTCCACAAAGGCCAGGAACTCTATGGTCTCTACGAGGCCCAGCAGGCCTTGCGCCGCATTGAGCGGCTGCTGGTGGTGGAAGGTTACATGGACGTGGTGGCCTTGGCGCAAAACGGCATCCGATACGCCGTCGCCACCCTCGGCACCGCCACCACCCCCGAACAGGTGGAGCGCCTATTCCGCGCCGCGCCGGAACTGATCTTCTGCTTCGATGGCGACCGGGCCGGCCGTGAAGCGGCATGGCGCGCCGTCGAACACACCCTGCCCAATTTGCGCGACGGGCGCCAGGCCCGGGTGATCTTTCTGCCCGAGGGCGACGATCCCGACTCCTTGGTACGCCGCGAAGGACGTGAGCAATTCGAGCAACGCATTGCGCAAGCCGTCCCAATTTCAACATTTTATTATGAAGGTCTCCTCAAGCAGACCGACATAAGCAGCATGGAAGGCCGGGCCCGCCTCGTGGAATTGGCCAAGCCCATACTCTCAAAATTAAGCGCCGGAGCATTACGGCATATGATGATCGCCAAATTGGCCGAACTGACTCGCATCGACATCAACGCTCTCAGCCGGATGCTGGCGGGTCACGCTGCGCCCGTCACCGCTTCCGCCAATTCGACAACACCCCGCCCGGCACGCCCACCCCGCAGCGGCCTGACGCCGTTACGGCTGGGCATCAGCCTACTGCTACATGCCCCTCACTTAGCGTCGCATGCCGGCAACCCTCAACGCTGGCGCGAATTGACCACCCGTGGGATAAGTCTGTGGATAAATATCCTTGAACTCCTGCAGGCCGCCCCCCATTTAACAGGAAGCGCGATACTGGAACATTGGCGCAACACTAAACAGGAACAACTGCTTACCGAACTTGCGATGGACGACTTAGCCATTCCGGCCAACGGTTACGAGGCGGAGTTTTTAGGCATAGTGCAGTGGCTGGATAGTCAATTACGGGAACAACGCTGGGCGTATTTACACGACAAGTGCCAACGGGAAGGACTGAGCGGCGATGAAAAACGCGAGTTTCTGACCTTTGGGGAACCTTAGACCCAGGCCTCTCACTAAGGGGAAAGGATTCGCAGCAGCCCTGCCAGTCATGTAGAATGACCGGCTAATTTTTACAACTTACCTGGGTTACATTACAAAATGAACCACGAACAGCAGGAATCACAATTAAAGCTTTTGATCGCCCGCGGCAAAGAGCAAGGCTTTTTGACCTACCGCGAAGTGAACGATCATCTGCCCGATGAAATCGTCGATCCCGAGCAGATCGAAGACATCATCGCCATGATTAACGACATGGGCATCCCGGTGCACGAAATCGCGCCGGACGCCGATGCCTTGCTGCTGGCCGAAACCACCGTCACCGACGAAGACGCCGCCGAAGAAGCCGCCGCGGCCCTCGCCACCGTCGACAGCGAATTCGGCCGCACCACCGATCCGGTGCGCATGTACATGCGCGAGATGGGCACCGTGGAGCTGCTCACGCGCGAAGGCGAAATCGAAATCGCCAAACGCATCGAAGACGGCGAAAATCAAGTGCTGCTGGCGCTT
>CAKKSB010000028.1 GCA_919903055.1 Gammaproteobacteria bacterium
CGCCCACGATTCCCTGCTCGTCGCGCTGGAGGATCAACTCTATCCGCCGCAATTGATCGTGTTACGCGGCGAAGGCGAACCTTTGAAAATCTGGCAGGCACGGGCCCAGCGATTCTACGCGCCGCGCCGTTTCACCCTCGCCATTCCCAACGACGCGCGCAATCTGCCCGGCGCCCTCGCCGAACGCGGCGCGCGCGGCACGGTCACCGCGTATGTCTGTACCGGTATTCAGTGCTCCGCGCCGATCACCGAGCTGAGCGCGCTGGAAACCGAACTCGGCAAGACCGAGGCGATGGGCAGTTCATGAATCGTTCATCACACAATGCGGGTATCAAAACTCACCGTCCCATACTACTGCTGATGCTGGCCGTGTGGCTGATGATGAATGTCACCGTCGGCCAGGCCACAACACAAACCTGGCGGGAAACCGCACCGTTGATCACCGCGCGGGCCGGCGCGGGCGTGCTCGTCATCAACGGGATGTTTTATGCCGTCGGCGGCGTGGACGGCGTGCGTTTTTTAAACACCAGCGAGTACACCGCGTTGCAAGCCGACGGTACGCTCGCCGCCTGGCGCGCCGGCAGTGCCATGAATGAGGCACGCGGCTTCTTCGGCGTGGCGGCCCATCACAATTTCATCTACGCGGTAGGCGGCGGCAACGGCCCCAATGGTTCCACTTTATTGCGCAGCGTAGAGCGGGCGGCGATCCTCGCCGACGGCGCGCTCGGCCCCTGGCAACGCGAACCGCAGCCGCTGCGGCTGCCGCGCCGCTGCGCCAAGATAGTGGTGATGGGCGATTACCTCTATGCCCTCGGCGGCTACAGCGGCGCTCTGCTCGACAGCGTGGAACGCGCGCGCTTACACGACGACGGCAGCCTCGGCGCGTGGGAGTTGCTCGATCAAACCTTGACCGTTCCCCGTTACATCTACGGCGCGGCGCAAACCGCCAGCCATATTTATATTGCCGGCGGCCACGCCCAGCAGGGCGGCGACGGTGAAAGCGCCGTGGAATGGCTGGCGATACAGTACAAGAAGCAGAGTGCTGAATGGCAAAGCGCGCCCGCTTTACACCACGGCCGTTATGGCCTAAGTCTGCTCGCGCACGGTAATCATCTCTATGCGCTCGGCGGTTTGAGCGGCGCCACTTTCCACGACGTCATCGAAACCAGCGCTATCGGCGCGGACGGTGCGCCGATGCCGTGGCAGGAGACCACGCCGCTGCCGCTGCCTCTCGCGGATTTCGGCGCGGTGGTGGTTCGCGATCGGCTCTACGTGATCGGCGGGACCAATCGAGACGGTTATTTCAACAGCGTGTTCGTCGCCGCCTTCGATGCGCAAGGCGACCTGCGCGCGGCACTGAATTCAGAAAAGAGCGGCACGGCGCCGGCGCCCGCGCAGCGCCTGCAACTCCCTCATGCCGGCGTGATCACCGAAGCGCTGGACGGCGGTACCTACATTTATCTGGAAGTGGACAACGGCGACGGCCGCGAGTGGCTGGCCGCCGCCCGCATGGCTGTGCGAGCCGGCGACCGCGTCCGTTACAGCGAAGGGATACTGATGCGGGATTTCTTCAGCAAACAATTGCAACGCCGCTTCGACGCCATCCGTTTCGTGGGCAAACTGGAAGCGGCCGAGTAACCATTCCAAAATCCATCTCGACGGCGATTTCGAGCAGAGTGGACGGACATGATCGCTCATGCTCCTGGGCTAGTTGCCAAGCAGTACTGATAGGGGAGACATGTCCCGATCGTTATTGAACCGGTCCCATACCGTTTGAATTCGCCTTCGTGCGCACAGCGCACGCTACTGCATGGGTAGCGTGCGCTGTGCGCACGTGACAAGAGGTTAAAACGTTATCCGGCCGGATCAATAATCGGGATGAAGACAGCCTTCCCATTTTGAAAGAGACTGAATGATCTCGTAAACACCGCCCCGCCCATGCCCTGCTGAAAATCCCGGAGCCATTGCCTCTCCCGCGGGCGGGGAGAGCGCAGCGAGGGGGGCGCAATCGTCAGGGTAAGGGCCTATGGCCGGCCGCATCAAAACAGGCAACTCGTGCGGCCGGCGCGCTTGCCTTCAATCCCGGAAATTATTGAACTGGAGCGGCATCGTCAGTTTCGCGCCGCGCAAGAGGGCGATCACCTCCTGCAAGTCATCGCGCTTTTTGCCGGTCACCCGCACTTTTTCACCCTGGATCGCGGCCTGGACCTTGAGCTTGGCGTCTTTGATGCACTTGACCACCTCGCGGCACAGCGCGGCGTCCAGGCCCTGCCGCAGGATCACCACCTGGCGCGCCTCCTTGCCGGCCAGCTCGGGGTCTTTGATCTCCAGGCACACGATGTCGACGTTGCGACGCACCAGTTTATCCTTGAGTATCTCCAGCATCTGCTTGAGCTGAAAATCGCTTTGCGCGTGCAAGGTAACCTCGGCCTCGCTGCGGTCATAGCGGGCATTGCTGCCTTTGAAATCAAAACGGGTGCCGACCTCGCGGTTGGCCTGATCCACTCCGTTACTCACCTCGTGCATATCCACTTCCGATACCACGTCGAACGACGGCATAACGCGTCTCCCTTTGTTACTAAAAACTTATCCAAACAACGCCTCGTCTAGCGAGAGGCCCGAAAAACTCGCGTGTACATTTTCTCTCCCGCGCGAGACAGGATGAGGGGCGTGGGGCAACGACCTGTTAATCCCTTTCCTCCCTCACCCCAACCCTCTCCCGCCCGCGGGAGAGGGAACTGAAAAAATCATTACGTAGAGATCTCAAGCATAAGGCTTGGTTAACACCTGTTTTAGTAACTACACTTTCCCCGACAGCCCAACGGGTATTCCTCGCGCAATTCAATCATGCCCGCATGCAAGCGCGCGGTGGCGGCGCATAAACGCGGCGCCGTGCTTGGGAGTACAATGACCACCGGCTTGCGGCCTGTTGGTTACATCATACTATCGTGGCGTTGATTGCGGCACTCATCATCACGGCGGGCCGCCGCGCAGGAAAGGTTTGTGTCCGAACATACTCCAACTTCAGACCCCGTCGTCGAGCGTTCGCTGCGCCATTCGGTGCGCGACGCCGCCGCGTATTCGGTGATGACCGGCGCCGGTGAAACCTATTTCTCCGCCTTCGCGGTATTCCTAAAAGCCAGCACCGCCCAAGTGGCGCTGCTGTCGTCGTTGCCGCCGCTGCTCGGTTCCTTCATGCAATTGCTGTCGGCGTGGTGGGGACATCGCCGCGGCATCCGCAAACCGCTGATACTGGCCGGCGTGTATCTGCAGGCCGCGGCATGGCTGCCGCTGATGCTGCTGCCGCTGCTGTTTCCCGATCACGCCGTGCCCTTGCTGATCGCCAGCGTCATCATCTACCACGCCGCCGGCCATCTCGCCACGCCGCAATGGAGCAGCATGATGGGCGATCTGGTGCCGGAGCAAACTCGCGGCCGCTTCTTCGCGCTGCGCACCCGGGTGGCCAGCGTCATGTCGTTCATCGCGCTCATCGCCGGCGGCGTGATCCTGCACCTATTCGACAGCAATGCCCTCACCATCGCCGGCTATCTGGTTATTTTCACCATCGCCGCGCTGGCGCGCCTGGTGTCGATTTATCATCTGCGTTGCATGGATGACCCGCCGCGCACCGGCGCGCTGTTCGATCTGCCCGCGCCGCGCGATTTATTCCGGCGCGTCCGCCACTCGGCCTTCGCGCGCTTCTCGTTGTTTTACGCCTTCATGCAATTCTCGGTCGCCATCGCCTCGCCGTTTTTCACCGTCTACATGCTGCGCGATTTGCATTTTACTTATTTGATGTTCATGGCCAACACCGCCGCTTCGGTACTGGCGCAATTTCTCACCCTCAATATGTGGGGGCGCATCAGCGACCGTTTCGGCAATCGGCTCATCCTCGCCACCACCGGATTGATCATCCCTTTACTACCGGCCCTGTGGTTGTTCTCCGCCGATTACTGGTATCTGTTGGCGGTGCAAGCCTTCGGCGGATTGGTATGGGCGGGCTTCAGCTTGAGCGCCGGCAATTTTATATACGATCTGGTGCCCAGCCCCAAGCGCGCCACCTATGTCGCCTACCACAACGTGCTGATGGGTGTCGGAGTGTTTCTCGGCGCGCTGCTCGGTGGTTATTTGGGCATGATACTGCCCGATCAACTCACGCTGGGCGGCGACACCTACCGCTGGGGCAGCGTCCTGTTGGGGGTCTTTCTCATTTCGTCGCTGGCGCGCCTCATCGTCGCGCTCACCTTCATTCCGCAACTGCGCGAGGTACGCGAAGTTCCGCCGATGTCGGTCAGCGGTTTAATTTTTCGCGTCTCGCACGTTCACGCGTTTGCCGGGGTGATCTTCGACGTGATCTTGCCTAAGCGGCGCAAACGCGGCGTCAATGAACGCCATCGCGGCCCGTCATCCGGCGATTGAACGGCGAGATCAGTCGTCGCGCGGCGACATTAATTTTCGCGTCCATAAGAACGTTGCGTGGAGAAAAGATACAACTTCGCACAATGGAAATCGGGGAGTATACTTCAAGCTCTATCGCCGGCCGATACAGCGCGCTAATAAGGACATTGGACGCGCATACGTCCGAGGCAATTACGCGGCGAGGGTGTGGAACGGAGATCCTGCTAACCAATGATGCCCATCAGTCAGATTCTCAGCGACAATGTTCGTCTGCTGAAAACCAAAGCCACTCGGCCCGCGATTTACGGCGTCACCATCGCGGTGGGCGCCATCGTCGTCGCGTCCATGCTGGCGAGCTTCATCAATCACGGTGAAATCACCCTCAGCGGCATCGTCGACGCGCAACGCGGCAACGTGGCGTTATGGGCCTTGGATCTGATGCCGTTTATCTTCGCCTTCTGGGGCCAATATGTCAGCTCGGTGATCGCTTACGAAGCCGGCGCGATGGTAATCGATCAAACCCAGGATCTCCGCACCAAGACCAGCGCGCTGGAATATCAGGCGATGCACGACGCCACCCACGACGCGTTGACCGATCTGCCCAATCGGGTCTTGCTGCGCGACCGTCTGCAACAGGCCATCCACAGCGCGCAGCGCGAAAAACGCGCATTGGCGGTATTGTTGCTGGACCTCAACCGTTTCAAGGACATCAATGAAACCCTCGGCCACTATCAAGGTGACCGCCTGCTCAAACACGTGGCAAGCCGGCTCAAACACGTGGTGCGCGAAGCCGACACCCTGGCGCGGCTCGGCGGCGACGAATTCGCGATCATCCTCAATCCGCTCACCTCGCTCGAGGACATTCATACCGTGGTGAGTAAAATTCAAAAGGCCCTCGCGCCGCCCTACACCTTGGACAGTTTGAAGATAGACGTGCAGGCCAGCATCGGCGCGGCGCTGTTTCCCGAGCACGGCGCCGACGCCGACACCCTGCTGCAACGCATCGACGTGGCGATGTACGCCGCCAAGCAGGAGAAGAAAAACTTCGTGCTCTATTCGGAGAAACTCGATCAGCAAAGTCCCCATCGTCTCACCCTGATGAGCGAGCTGCGCGAAGCCATCAAAAACGACGAGTTGTCGTTGCGTTTTCAACCCATCGTCAGCAACCGCACCAACGGCGTGCATGAAGTGGAAGTGCTGGTGCGCTGGGATCACAAAATCCACGGCATCATGACCCCGGATGAATTCATTCCCATGGCGGAACGCACCGGACTCATTTATCCCATCACTCAGTGGGTCATCAAACACGCGCTGATTCAGCATGTCGCCTGGCGCACCATGGGGTTGGACATGGGCATCGCCGTGAATATCTCGGCGCAGACGCTGCTCGATCCCGAATTCCCCGATCAAGTCACCGGCCTGATCGCCGCTTACGACGTCTCGCCGCACCGCCTCACACTCGAAATCACCGAATCCAGCATTATGTTCGACCAGGAACTGGCGCTGCACATCCTCGGCCGTTTCGCTGACATGGGCGTGCGAATCGCCATCGACGACTTCGGCACCGGCTATTCCTCACTTTCCTACTTGAAGAAACTGCCGGTAAGCCATTTGAAGATCGACAAGAGCTTCGTGCTCGACATGCTGGAAAACGAGAATGACGCGATCATTGTCAAAGCCACCATCGACCTCGGCCATAATCTCGGTCTGGAGGTGATCGCCGAAGGCGTGGAAAATCAGCAAACCCTCGATCTCCTGAAACAGCGCGGCTGCGATGCCATGCAGGGATATCACATCAATTATCCGCTGCGCGGTGAAGACTTCGCGCCTTGGTTTTACGGCGCTTCGCAATGGGGCCAACGGCACTCCGCTGGCTTGACCATCAATTGATGATCGGCCCGTACGTCGGCTTCAATGGGCGCCGGCAATATCTCTTAACAAGATTACTGCGAAAATTAAACCACCGCGACGGCAGCGTCTCGCCGCCGCGGCGCGCCATTAGAAAATATAACCGTAACTGTCTTTGAATCGCATTTTGAATTCATCGCGGCTGAATTGATAATTTTGGGTGCCGTGGCGTTCGATCTTCATCGCGCCCATCAGCGAAGCGATGTGCCCGGCGGTTTCCAAATCCAGTTCGTTGAGCAAACCGTAAAGCAGCCCGGCGCGATACGCGTCGCCGCAGCCGGTTGGGTCCACCACTTGGTCCGGTTTGGCGGCGGAAATTTCACTGCGGCGGCCCTGGGTGTAGATGTGTGAACCGCTCGCACCCAGCGTCACTATCAACGCTTGCACGCGCTCGGCGATTTCAGGCAGCGACAATCGGGTGCGCTCCTGCAGCAGCTGAGCCTCGTAATCATTCACCGTCACCCAGCTGGCCTGCTCGATGAAGCGCAGCAAATCCTCGCCGTCGAACATCGGCATGCCCTGGCCGGGGTCGAAGATGAATGGAATGCCGGCCTCGGCGAATTGCGCGGCGTGCTCCACCATGCCCTGCCGTCCGTCCGGCGAAATGATGCCGAGCTTCACGCCCGCCGCATCCGTCACGCGATTCTCGTGGGCGTGGCTCATGGCACCGGGATGAAATGCGGTGATCTGATTGGCATCCATATCGGTGGTGATGAAAGCCTGCGCGGTATAAGCCGAGTCGATGATCTTGATGTGGTCGAGGCGAATGCCGCCGTCGCTCAGCCACTGCGCATAAGCGTCGAAGTCTTTGCCGACCGTGCCCATCGGCAGCGGGTCGCCGCCCAGCATCTTCAGACCATAAGCGATATTGCCGGCGCAGCCGCCGAACTCGCGGCGCAGCTCGGGCACCATGAACGACACATTGAGGATGTGTACCTTGTCGGGCAGGATGTGATTTTTGAACTGATCGTGAAACACCATGATGGTGTCGAAGGCGAAGGAACCACAAATGAGTGCGGACATGGAAATCTCCAAAGTGTTGAAAATTCGTCGCGGCGTTATCACCAGTCGATAAACACATGGTGTCGCAACGCGGTAAGTTTAGCTGTACCGATTTAACGCTCGTTTCAAATCAATCATTATCATTGTAAGTAGTTAATCAGCGTAACTCGCCAACGTGCGCACGAGCGCTTTTACTTGAGGTGATCGACAAGCCGTTGCGTACCGGCTCGCCAGCTACACCGCTGACGCGGTTTTACGCTTGGATTATTTCTACGGCAACGCGCCTGCCCGTCCATATGCCGGACTTTCATCCCGCCAATACCAACGTCCACACCAGTACCACGTTGGCCAAGGCGATCAACACTGCCGCCGAACCGACGTCTTTCGCGGCTTTGGAAAGCACGTGCTGCTCGCCGCCGAAACGATCCACCACTGCTTCCAGCGCCGAGTTAATCAGTTCCACCGTCAACACCAGCAGCAACACGCCTAGCAACAGCGCACGTTCGACGCCGTTGTCGCCGAGATACCAGCCGAGCGGCGCCAGTGCCAGCACCAGCCACACTTCCTGACGGAATGCGGCTTCCTGGCGCCAAACCCAGGCCAACCCGGCGAAGGAATACCCCGCGGCACAAACGATGCGCTTGAACCCCGTATTCCCCGGTTTGTTCATGTCGATTTATTCGGCGGCCGGCCGCCAAGTGAGGTCCAACTCGCGCGCGGCGCGCACATCGTCCAGGCGCCGCACCGGCAAGGTATAAGGCGCACCTTTTACTTTCTCAGGCTCGGCTTCCGCTTCGCGGAGTATGCGGGTCATCGCCTCGACGAAGCCGTCCAACGTTTCCTTGGCTTCGGTCTCGGTCGGTTCGATGAGCAGGCACTCGGGCACCAGCAACGGAAAATACGTGGTGGGCGCATGGTAACCGTAGTCGAGCAGACGCTTGGCGAAATCCATCGCGTTCACATCCAGCTCTTTGGCCTGCGTCTTCATGGTGAGAATAAATTCGTGGGTGGCGCGCCGTGCCGGAAAAGCCGGCGTAAAACCGCGCTTGGCGAATTCGGCCAACAGATAATTGGCATTGAGAGTGGCGTATTCCGCCACGCGCTGCATGCCCTCGCGGCCCAGCAGACGCGCGTAGACGTAGGCGCGGATCAATACCCCGGCGTTGCCCATAAAAGCCGACAGGCGGCCAATACTTTGCGGACTGTCTTTCTCGGTCAGCCAACGGTATGTCTTGCCGTCATAACCCACCCGCGGCAAAGGCAGGAACGGAATGAGGCGCTCGCTCACCCCCACCGGTCCCGCGCCGGGCCCGCCGCCGCCGTGCGGCGTGGAAAACGTTTTGTGCAGATTTAAATGCACCACGTCGAAACCCATATCGCCCGGCTTAACCTTGCCGAGGATGGCGTTAAGATTGGCGCCGTCGTAATACAGCAGGCCGCCGGCCTGATGAACGATTTTCGCGATCTCGGTGATGCGCCGTTCGAACACGCCGAGGGTAGAGGGATTGGTGAGCATGATGCCCGCGGTTTGCGGACCCACCGCCGCCTTGAGCGCGGCGAGATCGACGTCGCCGTTACGGTCGGTGGGAATCTCGCGCACCGTGTAGCCGCACATCACCGCGGTGGCGGGATTGGTGCCGTGCGCCGCGTCGGGCACCAGGATTTCGCTGCGAGCGGTGTCGCCGCGCGCGTCGTGGTAGGCGCGAATCATCGCCACGCCGGCGAACTCGCCCTGCGAACCAGCCATCGGCGTCAGCGACACGCCGCGCATGCCGGTGACATCTTTCAACATCTCCTGCAATTCATATAAACAGGCGAGATAACCCTGGCCCATGGATTCCGGCGCCAGCGGATGCCGGTTGCGGAAACCCGG
This sequence comes from Gammaproteobacteria bacterium, assembly GCA_919903055.1. Classification (GTDB taxonomy): domain Bacteria; phylum Pseudomonadota; class Gammaproteobacteria; order DRLM01; family DRLM01; genus CAKKSB01. The sequence continues at coordinate 9,182 of CAKKSB010000028.1, forward strand.
CAGCAAGGCCGCCCCGTTACAGGCCCGCGGGTTGTATTTCATGGTGCACGAACCCAGCGGATAAAAATGGGTGTCGATGGAAAAATTCTTTTGCGACAAACGCGTGTAATGCCGCACCACTTGCAGTTCGGAAACCTCAGGCAGCAGCGGCCTCTGCTTGCGCCGCAGATGCGCGGGAATGGTCGGCACGGCCTCGGCGGTCGCCGGCGCTTGTGCGTAAGCCCGGCGTCCGGGACGGGAATGTTCGAAGATCAACATACGGTTCAACCTTTAATTAAAATTCTCGCCGCCACGACACCAACCGTTAATGTGCGTCAGGCTTTTAAGGCCTTTGCGCGCTTGGCATCGTGACGGCTCGCTTCAGTTTTTGTCCTACAGCGCCGCCAGCGCCTTATCGTAATTGGGCTCCTGAGCAATTTCCGGCACCAGCTCGGTGTAGACCACGCGGTCCTGCTCGTCGAGCACCACGATGGCGCGCGCGGTGATGCCGGCCAACGGGCCGTCCTGAATCAGCACGCCGTAATCTTTGGCGAAATTGCGCGAGCGCATCATCGACAAAGTCACCACGTTGCTGAGGCCTTCGCTCTGACAAAAACGGCCTTGGGCGAAGGGCAGGTCGGCGGAGATGGTCAGCATCACCAAATCGCTGCGGCCTTTTATGTATTCATTGAATTTGCGCGCCGAGGTGGCGCACACCGAAGTGTCGAGACTCGGCACGATGTTCAGCAATTTCTTCTTGCCCTTGAAATCGCCGAGCCGGACATCGTTGAGGTCTTTGTCGACCAAATGAAAATCCGGGGCCGTGCTGCCTACCGCCGGCAATTCGCCGTTGGTGTGTATCGCGTTACTCTTCAAAGTGATCGTCGCCATGGCTAACTCCTTGCTGTCGCACTCGAGATCGAAACATTACCGGCCGAGTATAGCCCCCAGCACGGCGGCGTACTCATCCAAATCAGCCTCGCTCTTAGTTTCGGTGGCGCACACCAGTACCGCGTCGCCCAACTCCGGGTAGGTTTCACTGAGATTGAAGCCGCCGGCGATGCTGCGCTCGGCCAGGGCCACCAGCACCTCCTCCACCGGCCGCGGCAGGCGCAGCACGGTCTCGTGAAATACCGGCCGATTGAATACCCGCTCGACGCCGGCCACGCCGCAGAGCTTGTCCGCCAAGCGCATGGTGTTGGCGTGACTGGCGGCCGCGACTCGTTCCAAACCCTCGGCGCCCAGCAACGAGGTATAAATGGTCGCGGCGGTCACCACCAAACCTTGGTTGGTGCAGATATTCGAGGTGGCCTTGGAGCGGCGGATGTGTTGCTCGCGGGCCTGCAAGGTCAAGGTGAAACCGGGTTTGCCGTCGCGATCGACGGTGCGGCCGACGATACGGCCCGGCATTTGCCGCACCCATTCCTGGCGGCAACACATGAAACCGAAATACGGACCGCCCGACGACAAGGGCGCACCTAAAGGTTGGCCTTCGCCGCAGGCGATGTCGGCGCCTTTGGTACCCCATGCGCCCGGCGGCGTGAGCAAGGCCAGAGCGGTGGGATTCACCACGCCGATCACCAGCGCGCCTTGGGCGTGAGCCCAATTGGTAAGAGCATCCACCTCTTCCAGTACGCCGAAGAAATTGGGCTGCGGAATCACCAGCGCGGCAAAATCCTCACCGGCGTACTGCTGCAAACTCGCGGGATCGATGTGGCCACCGTCACGGGAATAAGCCAGCTCCACCAGCTCGACACCCTGGTTGCGGACGATGGCGTGCACTACCTGGCGGTAATGCGGATGCACCGTCGTCGGCATGAGAATGCGTTTGGATTTAGAGTGACGGTTGGCGCGCACCGCCATCAACACCGCCTCGGCCAGGGCCGACGCGCCGTCGTACAAAGACGCATTGGACACGTCGAGACCGGTCAGCCCCGCCATCATGGTCTGGTATTCGTAGAGCAGCTGCAAGGTGCCCTGGCTGGCCTCGGCCTGATAAGGCGTGTAGGCGGTGTAATATTCGCCGCGGGTGGTGATCTCCCACACCGCCGCGGGAATATGATGTTCGTAAGCACCGGCGCCGATGAAACACAAATCGCAGTGATCCTGCTGCGCGCGCGCGGCCATCAGCCGCATCACCGCCATCTCGGGCAGGCCGGGCGGCACGTCTTTCAATTCGGCGCGTAAATCGGCGGGAATCTCGTCGAAGAGATCGTCGATGCTGCGGGCGCCGATGGCGTCCAGCATTTCGCGGACTTCCAGCTCAGTATGTGGAATAAACGGCATAACACACTCCAAAAATAGCCACCGCGAAGCTCATGCAGCAGCGAGAAATAAACGCGTATGAATCAAAGCCGCTGCGCGCCAATGGCAAGGCATCAATTCAACCCATTGGTTTCCCGGTGTTGCGATCAACGCCGTGGTTCACTTCAAATTACTCCGCCTCGTTCTCGATCTGAGCCTGATAGGCGGCGGCGTCCAGCAGGTCGTCGATCTCCGCAGCGTCGGCGGGTTTGATGCGCATCATCCAACCTTCACCGTAAGGCGCTTTGTTGACGAGTTCCGGACTGTCGCTCAACACTTCGTTGATCGCCACCACCTCGCCGGCGAGCGGACTGTACACGTCGGAAGCGGCCTTCACCGATTCCACCACCGCGCATTCTTGGCCCGCCTTCAGCGCGCGGCCCGGTTCGGGCAATTCGACGAACACCATATCACCCAGCAAATCCTGGGCGTGGTCGGTGATGCCCACGGTGACGGTGCCGTCCGCCTCGCGGCGCACCCATTCGTGGGATTTGGTGTAGCTGAGATCAGCGGGAATATTACTCATGAGTCCATCCTCATCATTTGAATTTGAATATCGCAAACGTTCACGCGGGCAGCGTGACGCAAATCTTGCCGTTGCGCACGAAAGGCGGTTTGACCACTTGCACGTCCAGCAGTTTGCCGCGGATCTCGACTTGGCAATCTCCGCTCACCGCACCGTTCACCCGTGCCAGCGCGATCGCCCGGCCCAGGCTCGGTGAAAAGCCGCCGCTGGTGATCTCGCCTATTTTTTCGCCGTTTTGCAACACTATTTGATGATTGCGCAACACACCTTTGTCGAGCAGCACCAGCCCGACGAACTCGGCGACGGCGCCGCGCTGACGCTGCGCCTCCAGCGCGGCGCGGCCGATGAAGTCGCGCGTCGCCGGTTCGAAAGCCACGGTCCAGGCCAGCCCCGATTCGAGAGGCGAGGTGATCTCGTCCATGTCGCTGCCGTAGAGATTCATGCCGGCTTCGAGACGCAAGGTGTCGCGGGCGCCGAGACCGGCAGGCGCTACGCCGACGGCCGCCAATTTTTGCCACACTGTCGCGGCTTGGGTGGCGGGCAGCATGATCTCGTATCCGTCTTCGCCGGTGTAGCCGGTGCGGGCGATGAACAAGTCGCCCACCACCACGAAGGTGAACGGTTTCTGCAGCGCGGTGGCGGCGCGCACGATATCGCCGAGCGCGCGCTGCGTCTTGTCGCGCGCTTGCGGACCTTGTATCGCGATCATTGCCAACTCGGCGCGCTCGCGCACCTCGACCGCGAAGGCCTTGGCCTGTTGGGTGATCCACGCCAGATCCTTGTCGCGGGTGGCGGCATTCACCACCAGGCGATACCAGCGCGGCTCGACGAAATAAACGATCAAATCGTCGATGACGCCGCCTTGCGCGTTGAGCATGCAGGTGTAGAGCGCGCCGCCGGGGAGTTTGAGTTTGTCGATGTTGTTGGCGACCAGATGACGCAGGAAATCCTGCACGCGTTCGCCGCGTAGATCGACGATGGTCATATGCGACACGTCGAACATACCCGCGTCGCGGCGCACCTGATGATGTTCCTCGATTTGCGAGCCGTAATGCAGCGGCATATCCCAGCCGCCGAAATCCACCAGCTTGGCGCCGGCGGCGAGGTGCGTGTCATAAAGAGGCGTGCGTTTACCCATGATTTCTCCCGCTCAGACGATGGCCTGTTGTTCTTCCGCGTGATAGGACGAACGCACCAGCGCGCCCGCCTTCACCCAAGCAAATCCCAGCGCGCGCGCCTCGGCGTGATAGGCGTCGAATTGCGCGGGTGTGACGTAGTCCTTCACCGGCAGATGATAACGGGTCGGCCGCAGATACTGGCCCAAGGAAACCCGCCGCACGCCGACGGCGCGCAGATCGCGCAGCACCGCCACCACCTCGTCGCGGCTCTCGCCCAAACCCAGCATCAGCGCCGACTTGGCTTCCACGTTCGGTAAGCGCGCCGCCCGCGCCAGCAAATCCAGGGAACGCCGGTAATCCGAACCCTTGCGCACGGTTTTATATAACGCCGGCACGGTTTCCACATTGTGGCCCCACACCAAGCGGGTGTCCGCCGCGCGAATCGCCTGATCAATCGCCTCCACCGCTTGCGCCTGGCAGCCGTGAAAATCCGGGGTGAGAATTTCGAGGCCGATGCCCGGCTTGCGGCGTGCCAATTCGCGTAAGGTCGCGGCAAAAACAGCGGCGCCGCCGTCGGCGAGATCGTCGCGGTTCACCGACGTGAGCACCACGTAATCCAGTCCCATACCCGACACCGCGTCCGCCAATCGCGCCGGTTCGCCATCGTCGAACCAGGTCGGCCTGCCGGTCTTTACCGCGCAGAAGCCGCAGGCGCGGGTGCAGGTGTCGCCCAGCAACATGAAAGTGGCGGTGCCGCGGCTCCAGCACTCGGCGCGGTTGGGACAACGCGCCTCTTCGCACACGGTGTTCAAGGCATGTTGATGCACGGCGTCGGCGGTGGCGGCGTATTGGGTGTCGCCGCCCAGACGCTGGCGTATCCACGCCGGCATGCGGCCCACGTTGGGCGTGGCGGAGTGATCGAACACCGGGCGGTTTTTGTCGGATTGCTGGGCCATCGCCGTTCTCGTTACTGAAGCAAACTTAAGTTGCGTTTGCCGGTCCCGTCCTAAAAACAAAAAAGGGCAACGCCGCGCGCGCCGCGCCAGCGTTGCCCCCTCTGTCCGGGTACCTGAGAGCGTTTAGCCCCTTCGGTGGATCGCATCAGCGACCGCTCTCCAGAGTCAACGTCCCGCTGCGGTCCTTTTGCCTGAGCGATTCCGGGCTGGTTGCGCCTTCGGCGCCCCGACTGAACGGGGCCTCTCCCACGGGGGACAATGTTGAGGCGCCACTATACCGAGGGCGGCGGCGGAAACCAAGCTCCCCCCGCCGGCTTCTAACGGCCTTTTTTGCCGCGCATCAGGATCCACAAGGCGGGCAGGGAAGCCACCACCAGCATCAACGCGGCGGGGGCCGCCAGCTCCAGCATTTCCTCGCTGGCCTCGATCCAGATCCGCACCGGCAGAGTATCGAAACCGATCGGCCGCAGAATCAGCGTGGCGGGCAATTCCTTCAGCACATCGATGAACACCAGCACCCACGCCACCACCAGGCCGCCGCGGATCATCGGCAGGGTCACCCGCCACAGATTCTCCAAGGGACCCGCGCCGTGCACGCGGCCCGCCTGCTCGACCGACGGCGTGAGCTGCTGCATGGCCGCCTCCTCCGCCTGTACCGCCAACGGCAGGAAACGCACCACCAGCGCCGCCACCAAGGCGGCGAGACCGCCGTACAACACCGGCAACGCCGCCAGCATGAAGGTGATGATACCCAAGGCGATCACCGGACCGGGCAATACGAAACCGACGCTGGACAGATTCATGAAACCGCCGCTGAGCCAGGTGGGACGGCGCACGTGAAACAGACCGATCGGCAAGGCGACCAGCATCGCCGCGCTGGCCGCGCAAAACGCCACCAACAGTGAATTGAACACATAGCCCCAGAAGCGCTCGCCCAGCGCACCGTTTTGCCAAGCCGTCCAGCTCAACTCCAACATCCACCATAACGGCAGAGCGAAAGCGAACAGCAACACCGAACCCAGCCACAGCCATATCCATACCTGTTCCCACGGCTGCGCCCGCTTGGGTTTGATGATGGCGCCCTGCGCGCCGGCGTAATAACGCTGACGGGTACGGAAAAAACGCTCCATCGCCAAAAAGGTCAACGACAGCATGACCAGCACCAGACTCAACCCGGCGGCGCCTTGATAATCGAAGCGTCCGCTCATTTGCAGATAAATGCTCAAGGTGAAGGTCTGATAACGCAGCATGCTCACCGCGCCGAAGTCGGACAGCACGTGCAGCACCACCACCGCCAGCCCGGCGGCGAGCGCCGGCCGCAGCAGCGGCAGGGTCACGCGCCAAAACACTTGCAACGGCGTGGCGCCTTGAATACGCGCCGCCTCTTCCAATGCGCGGTTGGAGTGGATCAGCGCCGCGTGGGCCAGCAAAAACACATAGGAAAAACTCGCCAGCGACAATATCCACGCCGCGCCGAACACGTTGTATAAATCGGGGATGGCGATCGCTTCGCCGAACAGCGCGCGCCATACGCGTCCCAGCCAGCCCTGTTCTTCAAACAAGCTGGTGTAGATGTGAGCGAACACATAAGTGGGAATGGTCAGCGGCAATACCATCAGCCACAGGGCAAGCCCACGGCCGGTAAATTCGCGGCGCGCGATCAGCCAGGCTGATGAGATACCCAGCACCAGTGAACCGATGCTGACCAGCGTCGCCAGATACAGCGTGTTGCCCAACAACATCGGCAAGCGGCTGCTCCACAGCCCGGCCCATTTTTCCGCGCTGAGTTGGCCGCTGCTGTAAATCACAAATAATAAGGGGATAGCCGCCGTCAAGACGACCATCCCCGCCACCGTTCCCAGTGGACCGAATTTGCTTTTGATCATCCCGTTCCCGACAGGCGGATTACGCCATTCAAGGCATTCCCACCGCGTCGATCAAGTCGAGAGTGGCGTCCCGCTCCGGTCCCAATTTAGACAAGGGCACATTGGCCACTTTGACGCTGGCCGGCGCCGGCAGACGCGCGGCGGCGGGTACGCCGGCGCGGGTCGGATATTCCTCGTTCACCTCGGCGAAGATTTTCTGTCCTTCTTCCGAAACCAGGAAGGCGACGAATTTTTCAGCCGCGTCTTTTTTGCGGGTGTGCTTGCTCACCGCCACGCCGGCGACATTCCACGCCACGCCCATGCCCTGCTCGCCTTGGTCGGGCAGCAGGATGCGGATCGGCGCGTTGGGCTGTTCGTCCAAATGGCGGTAGATGTAATAGTGATTTACCAGGCCCACGTCGAGTTTGCCTTCGGCCACCGCGCTGACGATTTTGCCGTGTTTATCGAAGACGGTCTTGCCGACGTTGTTTTTCAAGCCCTGCAACCAGTCGCGGGTTTTCTCTTTGCCGGCGGCCAGCATGTACACCGTAGCGCCCGCCACGAAACTCTCGTTGGCGCTGTTGGTGATGCCGAGCCGGCCTTTCAAACGCGGATCGGCGAGATCGAACACCGACTTGACGAATTTCAGATCCTTGACCTTGGTGTTCATTACCAGCACTCGCGCCCGCGCCGACAGGCCCAGCCACGTGTTGTCCGGCGCGCGCCAGCGGGCATCCACCAGTTTGGCCGAGGCGTCCGGCAAAGGCTGAAATAAGCCCAGCTCGCTGCCCAGCTGCAAATTGCCGGCATCGTTGCTCAGATAAAGATCGGCCTGGGTCCGCTCGTCTTCGACGCGCAGCTTGTTCAGCAACTCGGTCGAACTGGCGTTGTGCAAGATCACTTGTATGCCGCTGCGCTTGGTGAACGCCTCCGCCACCGGCTTGACGAAACTATCGCTGCGGCCCGAATACACCACCAGTTCTTCCTGGTCCGCGGCCATACTTCCGGTACCGGCCAGCCCCATCAGCGCGGCCATCAAAGCCAGCCCTATTCGCTTAACCATTTCACGCTCCTCTTGCCAAATTTGACTGACGACTCGAACATAAAAAATGATAATCATTATCATTATTTATCGCAAGCGCTGGTGGGTTGGATATCGCACCGCAAACCCTTCAGAAAAACAAGATGATTAAACTCAGTCGAGTTAGATCGCCCGCGAGGCATAGATCCTCGCGGGCGAAGGGAACGCTGCGCCACTCCCCCCTTTGGCAACCCATCGCCAAGGTCCCTGCGGCAAGCTGCGGGTATTTCTAATAAATAGCCACGACAGCCACCGCCGCTGCCTGCTCGGTCCGCACTATATATATAGGCGACATGCGTTGTCAGCCGCCTGCCCGCGGCCAGGATCGGCGTTTAATCCCGCTTGAGCAGCCGCTTAATAGTGAGGCCTTGCGCAATAATGGAAAAAGCCACCACCGCGTAGGTGACCGGCAAAATGACGCTCCGCTCGGGACCCGCCGGCAATGTCAGCGCCAGCGCCACCGACACTCCACCCCGCAAACCGCCCCAGGTGAGAATCTTCACGGTGTTGGGCGCAAAGACCTGCACGCTGCGCAGCAAGCCCACCGGCACGCCGACGCTGACGAAGCGCGCCAACAACACGATAGGAATAGCCACCAGGCTGGCCAGCAGATAATCCCAGGTGTAGATCAACACCAATACCTCCAAGCCGATCAACACGAACAATACGGCATTGAAGATTTCGTCGATCAATTCCCAGAACGTGGCCAGGTGTCGGCGGGTTTGCGCCGACATGGCGAAGTGGCGGCCATGATTACCGATCAGTAGGCCCGCCACCACGATGGCGAGCGGCGCGGACAAATGCCAGGCCTCGGCCAAAGCATAACCGCCCATCACCAAAGCCAAGGTAATGAGAACTTCGACTTGATAATCATCGACGCGCGTCAACAACCAACAGGCCATCGCGCCGCTGATTAGACCAAACACCACGCCGCCCAGCCATTCCTTCACGAACAGCCAGCCGATGTCGGCCGCCGTGATATGGCCATTGCCGGTCGCGATGCCGACCAGGACCAAAAACAACACCACGCCGACCCCGTCGTTGAACAAGGCCTCGCCGGCGATCTTCATCTCCAAACCCTTGGGCGTATCCAGTCCTTTGAGAATGGCCAATACCGCGATCGGATCGGTCGGCGAAATCAAGGCGCCGAAAATCAAACAGTAAATAAACGGCAGGGGCATGCTCAGCCAGCCCAGCGCCAGCCACAATAAAACACCGATGATCAAGGTGGACAACACCACGCCGAGCGTCGCCAGCAAGATCACCGCCCACCGCTGTTGCGCCAACTCCTCGAAATTGACGTGCAAGGCCCCGGCGAACAGCAGAAAGCCCAACATCCCATGCAAGACGGTTTGATTGAAATCGATGCGCGCCAGAAAATGCGCGGCGCGTTCTTCCATGCCGAACCCCAGCGCGCCCATGCCTTCCAAAACAAATGACAAGCTCAAGGCCATCACCATCAGCCCCACGGTGGACGGCAAACCGATGTAACGGTAATTGAGATAACTGAACAGTGCCGCGAGCGTCACCAGCACCGCGATAATTTGAAACAAACTCATGGAATGCCCGCGCGGGAATGTTTTACGAATAGAGGGACGGGGGATCGTTCCGTTCAGCGGCCGTGAACGCCGCATATAAAAACCGCATGCCAGGTCGTCACCCAATAAAGCTTAGCGCGCTGCCGCTGAATTCACGCTGAATCATTCACGCTGAATCTCCCCGTCGCCGAAGGCGTTCGGAGTCACTTAAGCAATCAAGTCTTCATACCTGGGCGACTTAGTTTATCGAGACTTGCTCAAACTACTGACAACGGCGACGCGTTAAAGATTCACGGTCCGCGCCAAGCGCGGCAGATCGCCGCCGCGACCCATGGCCTGCGCCATGATGTGGTGTTTGACCGGACTCAGCCGGTCGGTGAGAGTGAGCCCCGCATTGCGCGCGATCCGCAGCGGCCACCAGTCGCTGCCGAACAGGCGTTTGAAGCCATCCATGCCGGCCATCATCAACAGATTGTGGCCCTTACGCCAGCGCTCATAACGGCGCAGCACCGCGAGACTCGCGATATCTTTGTGGGCGGCGCGGGCATCGAGCAAGACCTCCGCCAAGGCCGCCGCGTCGAGTATGCCCAGATTGACGCCCTGCCCCGCCAGCGGGTGCACGGTGTGCGCCGCGTCGCCGATCAAGGCCAGACCCGCCGTCACATAACGTTCCGCATGCTGCAAGTGCAACGGAAAGGCGGCGCGTTCGCTGGTGGCTTCAATCCGCCCCAGCGTGCCGGCGAAGGCGCGGGTGAGCTCTTCGCAAAACGCCGCGTCCTCCATGGCCAGCAAACGCGCGGCATGCGCCGGCGACGTGGACCAGACGATGGAGCAGCGGCCGTCATGCAGCGGTAAAAACGCCAGCGGGCCGTCGGGCAAAAAACGCTGCCAGGCGGTTTCGCGATGACCGCGTTCGCTACGCACCGTCGCCACCACGCCGTGTTGATCGTATTGCCAGCCGTGCACGGCGATGCGGGCGAAACGCCGCACCCGCGACTGCGCGCCGTCCGCACCCACCACCAGCCGCGCGCCGAGCAGCCGGCCGTCTTCCAGCCGCACGCTGATGTGCTCGGCCTCCCGTCGCAACTCGGCGCAGGCGGCTGGACAAAATACGCTGATATTTTCCGCACGCCGCAGCTGTTCCCACAAAGCGATTTGCACCACGCGGTTCTCGACGATGTGCCCCAGTTCGGCCTCGCCCACCTCGGAGCTGTCGAAATGAATCACGCCGTCGCCGCCGGCGTCCCACACATGCATTTCGCGGTAGGGGCTCACCCGCCGCGCCGCCATGCCTTCCCAGGCACCCAGCGCGGTGAAAATATTTTGCGAAGCGCGGGTGACGGCGGAGACGCGCAGATCGACCGGATCGGCGGCGTTCACCTCCCGCGGCGCGACGCCTTCCAGGATCGCGACCCGCAGCGACGATCCGGCCAGGGCGCAGGCGAGGGTGGCGCCGACCATGCCGGCGCCGACGATCAACACATCGTATTGCTCAGACCGATTCATCACGCGTCCCTTGCAATGACAATCCCCGCGCCAGGCGCGGCAGCTTGCCGGCCAGACCCATGGTGTGGCGGGTCAATACTTGTTTCAGCGGCGGCAGCAGATCGACCATCACCATACTCATATTGCGCACAGCGCGCACCGGCCACAGCGGATTGGCGAACACCCGCGCCAATCCGTCGGTGAAGGCGATCATTTTGAGATGATCGCGCTGCCGCCAAGCGGCATAACGCTGCAACACCTCCAAGGCGCCGATGTCCTGCCCCGCCGCCGCGGCGTCGCTCAACACCTCGGCCAGTACCGCCACGTCGCGCACGCCGAGATTGAAACCCTGACCCGCCACCGGATGCAGGGTGTGGGCGGCGTTGCCGATCAAAGCCAGCCGCGGCCGCACATGTTCGCGCGCCCGCACCATGGCCAAGGGATAATCGCGGCGCCGCCCCACTTTGATCAAGTGACCGATCCGCCGTCCGGCGCGCGTCTGCAAGGCCGCCAGAAAGGCCGCATCATCCATGGCCAGCACGCGAGTGGCGTAATCGGCACGCACCGTCCACACCACGGAATAGCGGTTGTCCGACATGGGCAACAGCGCCAGCGGCCCGCTGTCGGTGAAACGTTCATAGGCGCGATTGCCGTGCGGCCGGTCGGGCGTGACATTGGTAATGATCGCGGTCTGACCGTATTCCCAACGCTGCATGGCGATGCCCAACAACTCGCGCACCGTGGAGGTGGCGCCGTCGGCGGCCACCACCAAGCGGCAGCGCAAACGCCGCTGCATCTCGCCCTCTTTCACCACCACCTCGGCGCCGTTGCTGTCCAACACCACATCAGTGACAGTAGCCGGACACAGTACCGTGAGCTTGGAAAGCTGGGTTAAACGTTCCGCCACCACCGCGCCCACCACGCGGCTCTCGGCCACGTAACCCAGCGCCTCCACCTCGGCATCGCGGCGATCCAAACGCGTGGCGCCGAAGTGGCCGCGGTCGGAGATGTGGATGCGTTCGATGGGTGTGACCTGCGGCGCCAGCGCCGGCCACAGGCCCATGCCGCCGAAGATGCGGCGCGTGCCATAAGCGAGGGCAAGGGCGCGGTCGTCGTAACTGGGCTGGCTCTGCGAACGGAAGGGCACCGCTTCCAACAGCGCCACTTTGAGCGGCGTGGCGCTCAAGGCGATGGCGAGGCTGGCCCCCACCATGCCGCCGCCGACGATCACCACATCGTGATCGACCGGCTCAAGCATGCCGCGCCCGCGGCGTGGACTCAGCCCGCGCACCACCCATCAAGGCTTCGATCTCGGCGACGGTCTTGGGCGCCGCCTTCGTCAACACCTCATGACCCTGCTTGGTGACCAGCACGTCGTCCTCGATACGAATGCCGATGTCCCACCATTTTTTCGCCACACCTTTGCTGCCGGCGGCGATGTACAAACCGGGTTCCACGGTGAGCACCATGCCCGGCTCCAGCACCCGCCACTGGCCGCCGACTTTGTAATCGCCGACGTCGTGGACATCCATGCCCAGCCAGTGGCCGGTGCGGTGCATGTAAAACCGCCGATAGGCCTCGCCGGCGATCAAATCATCGACCTTGCCTTTGAGCAAACCCAGCTCGACCAGGCCCGCGGTGAGCGTGCGCACCGCCGCGTCGTGCGGTTCATTCCAATGACTGCCCGGCCGGATGCAATCGAAGGCGGCCTGCTGCGCCGCCAGCACCACTTCGTACAGCGCGCGCTGGGCGGGGCTGAAGCGGCCGTTGACCGGAAAGGTGCGGGTGATGTCGGAGGCGTAGCCGTGCAACTCGGCGCCGGCGTCGATCAGCAGCAGATCGCCGTCGCGCAGCGGCGCGTTGTTCTCCGTGTAATGCAGGATGCAGGCATTGCCGCCGCCGGCGACGATGGGGTTGTATGATACCCAGGCCCCGGCGCGGCGGAACTCGTGGAGAAACTCCGCCTCGACTTCATACTCCATCATGCCGGGGCGGCACATGCGCATGGCGCGTTGATGGGCGGCGGCGGCAATGCTCGCCGACCGGCGCATGATTTTAATCTCCGCCGGACTTTTATAAAGCCGCATGTCATGCAGGATGTGTTCGAGGGCGACGAATTCCACCGGCGCGTGACTGCCGCCGCGGGAACGCGCCCGCACTCGATTGACCCAGGCCATCAGCCGCTGATCGAATTCGGGGCTGTAGCCCATGCTGTAATAAACCCGCTCGCGGTTTTCCAACAAACCGGGCAGGATGTCATCGATGTCACTAATAGGATAAGCGTCGTCCGCACCGTAGCGCTCGCGGACCCCGGCCGGTCCGGCGCGGCGGCCGTTCCAGACTTCCATCACCGGGTCACGGTCGCGGCAAAATAATACGTATTCGCCCTGTTCGCGCTGCGGCACCAGCACCGCCACCGCCTCGGGCTCGCCGAAACCGGTGAGATAGAAAAAGTCGCTGTCCTGCCGGTACGGGTATTCGCTGTCGCGATTGCGGTGACGCTGCGGCGCGGCGGGCAGGATGGCCATGGCGCCCTCGCCCATCATGCGCATCAGTTGTTTGCGGCGTTTCGCGAATTCCTTGATCTCCAACACCCGACGGACCCTCTCTAAAATTTAGTGCACGGCATTGCCGTCGGGCCGCGCTACCCGCAGCGGGCGCAATTCTTCGTAAACCAGCAAAGCCGCCATGCGCACGTATTCGATGATTTCGGCGTAGGCCGTTTCGTCTTCGTTACCGCCGCCTTGATCGGCGAAGCGCAGCCGCGAAATTTCCGACATATCGCGCATCACCTCGTTCACGTCGCCGGGCAACTTGGCTTCATCTTGAATGCCGCCCAGGCCCAGGCCCCACAAAAAGCCTTGGCACCATTGCGATAAGGTCTCGGTGCGTTCCGCCAGGGGATGGGCATCGGCGGGCAACAATAAAGTGAAGCCGTAATCGGGATCTTCCAGCCGATCGGTGGTGATTTCATACAAACGCCGCAGGGTCGGGGTATCGTCATCCGCCCCGGCCACGCCATCGTCGGCCAACATGATGGTCGGCTTACCGGCCATCAACTCGGCGATCCACTGTTCGGCGCCGACGGTATCGGTGGCGCACAGCAAACCCGTCAACCCGCCATGGCACTCCGCCGGCGTCAACTCCAACGCCAAGCCCTCGAACAGGGTGACGTAAGCGTCGTAATCAAAGGGGGGCGCTGAACTCAACACATTCTCCATCGATCGATAAAATCAAGCGGCAAATCCACTCATTGAGGGTAGTCGTTTACTGGAAGCCCGGTTACTGCCGGGCGTGGGCGGACTGGAGATTATGCTATCATGCCTGCCCAAAGCGCCACTACCACAGCCGGTGATTGACCCCATTTCGGCGCCGCTCTATATTGATGCCCCATGAACACCGACAAAACCACTCGCATCACTGACGCCGACATCCGCGGCCTCGACCATCGTCTCGACGAACTCATCCGCACCTGCCAGCGCCTCAAGGAAGAAAACCGCCTGCTCCGCCAGCAACAAACCATGCTGGTCACCGAGCGCGCCAAGCTGCAGCACAAAACAGACTTGGCGCGTACCCAAACGGAAATGCTGTTACTGCGCCTTAAATCGCTGGAAACCGAAGCATGAGCAGCCCGATCAATCCCATCACCATCCACATCCTGGAAAAGGAATACCGGATCGCCTGTCCGGACGAGGAACGCGACGCGCTGTTGTCCGCCGCCGGCTACCTCGGTAAGAAAATGAAGGAAATCCGCGACAGCGGCAAAGTGGTGGGCGCCGACCGCATCGCGGTGATGGCCGCCCTCAACATCACCCACGAACTGCTCAAGGCGCGCAACGAAGTCGACTCCCAATCCGACAACCTCGGTCACCGCATCCGCAGTCTGCAAAACAAAATCGACGCCGCCCTCCACGACTCACGGCAAATCGATCTATAAACCGGCCCCTGCGGCGGGGTGGTTTCTCTTACTGCGGTTTCACGATAGAATCCGAGACGCATCCTCTGCGGTTCCCGTTAGCGGGCCAGGTTACTCCTTGACCCTATTTCATTACCCTTGGGGGCCCTGCCAGTGTTGGTGTGCATGTCCGCTTCGCCGGAAAGCCTAAAAACGCTGATTGTGTCCCCACCTGAACCGAATGGTTCAAGGGCGATGGCCCGCGACGGTTCACGCGGAGGGTGCTTTTATCACCGCGGACTCGCCCCCGGAATGAACGACAAGCCACCGCCTCCGCCCATAGCCACACTCTCATCCAACGTCATTCAAGACGCAACCGTCACCGATGCGGACCGTCCGCGGTTACGCCGCCGGCTACGGCAGCAGCGCCGGCAACTGAGCAAGACGCAACAGCGGCATGCCGCGCACCGACTGGCCCGTTTGGTCTGGAGTTCAGCGCTGTTCCGCCGCAGCCGACACATCGGCTTTTATCTCGCCAACGACGGCGAGCTTAATCTCACACCGCTGCTTCAACACGCCTGGGCCATGCGCAAAACCTGTTATCTGCCGGTCATCACACCGGATCGCCGCTTGCGTTTCGCGCCTTATCACCCCGGCGACAAACTCGCGCCCAACCTCTTCGGCATTCCCGAACCCGCCGGCGCGGGACTCCGCAGCGTCGACGCGCGGCTGCTGGATCTGCTGTTGCTGCCGCTGGTCGGCTTCGACCTTCAAGGCAACCGGCTCGGCATGGGCGGCGGATTCTACGATCGCAGCCTCGCTTTTCTGCGCCATCGCCGCCATTGGCGCAAGCCGCGCCTGCTCGGCATCGCTCACGCCCTGCAACGCGTCGACACTCTCGCTCCCCAATGGTGGGATGTACCGCTGGACGGTGTCGCCACCGAACAACAACTCCATTTAATCTAGGCCCGGTTCACGTTCGCCGCGCCGTTCACCTATGCATTCCTAGGAGTATTCATGCACTACTGGCTGATGAAATCAGAACCGGACACCTTCGGCATCGACGACCTCCGAGCCCGTCCCAAGCAGACCGAACATTGGGATGGCGTGCGCAATTACCAGGCGCGAAACATGCTCCGCGACCAGATGAAAAAGGGCGACCTCGCCTTCTTCTATCACTCCAATTGCAAAGAGCCGGGCATCGTCGGCATCGTCGAAATAGTCAGGCAAGCTTACCCCGACTCCACCGCTCTCGACCCCGAAAACCCCCACTTCGACCCCAAGAGCACACCGGAAGCGCCTCGCTGGTACATGGTCGATGTCCGCTTTCGCGAGCGTTTCAAACGCACCATTACCCTTGCCGAACTCAAAAATCACCGCGCGCTCGCCGAGCTGATTCTGCTCCGCAAAGGCAACCGGCTTTCCATCATGCCGATCAGCGCCGCGGCGTGGCGCTACATCCTGAAACTGGAATAGGCACCGTCTTAAAAACAGCTTTTTTCTCGAGAAAAACGCATAATTTTTCCATTGCCCACCACGGCGCTCACCGTCCATTCCACACACCATTTATCACCTCATACAAGCACGTTTGGTTGGCATTTTTAGATAGCGACGATGGTAAAAAAACATCGTCGCGCCGCCGCCTTCTCATGCAAACTCAGCGCACACACCGCCAACCCCTAAAGGAATGTTCAAAATCGTTCGATAGTCTTTTGGAATAAACACTCTTTGTTTTTTAAAGAACTTGTTTATACTTAGTAGCGAACGCTACGTTCACAATGGAGGAACCACAATGGCAACAAAGAAAGCCACGAAGAAGAAAGTGACTTCAAAGAAGAAGTCAGCTGCGAAGAAAACGACCACCAAGAAGGTGGTAGCCAAGAAGGCCACCGCCAAAAAAGCAACCCGCAAAAAGGCCGGCAAAAAGAAAGCCGGCAAGAAAAAGGTCGCTAAGAAAAAGGTTGGCAAAAAGAAAGCCGGCGCTAAAAAAGCCGGTAAGAAAAAAGCCGGCAAAAAGAAAGCTGCTTCAAAGAAGAGAGCCTCTAAGAAAAAGGCTACTTCCACGATGCCAGCTTAAGCAAGCCACCGAAAACAGCAGCAGTTTTCGGTTTTTGCAGTGCTGTACGGAGGGCTCGCGATGGCGGGCCCTTCGTGTATTTAAAGGTTCCCTTCCCGCTCGACACCCGATGAACCACCGTGGCTATCCGGCCGCTGTCGCGGCGCCGAGAGCGGCAATCTTCAACGCAAAAACAATCCGTAGACCGGATTGGCGGTCTCTTCCTGGTAGGCGTAACCCAGGTCATTGAGGAAATCTTGCAGCCGCTGGCGATCATCGGCCGGCACTTGAATCCCTACCAGCACTCGGCCATAGGCGGCGCCGTGATTGCGGTAGTGGAACAGGCTGATGTTCCAGCGCTGCCCCATATTGGTCAGAAAACGCAAAAGAGCGCCCGGCCGTTCCGGGAACTCGAAACGGTATAACACCTCGTCCTCGATAGCGGCCGCGTGGCCGCCCACCATATGGCGGATGTGCAGCTTGGCCATTTCATTTTCGGTCAGATCGAGCACCGGATACCCGTCGGCGCGCAGCCGCTCCACGATCTCCAGCCGTTCCGCTTCGCCGCCGCGCAATTGAATGCCGGCGAACACGTGCGCCGCCGCGGTATCGGAGTAACGGTAATTAAATTCGGTGACGCTGCGCGCGCCGAGGGCTTGGCAAAAAGACCGGAAACTGCCGGGACGCTCGGGTATGGTCACCGCGAGTATCGCTTCGTTGCGCTCGCCGACCTCGGCGCGTTCCGCGACGTGGCGCAGCCGGTCGAAATTCATATTGGCGCCGCTGTCGATGGCCACCAAGTCGGCGCCGCGGAGCTGGGTACGTTCGACGTAGCGCTTCATGCCGGCGACCGCCAAGGCGCCCGCCGGCTCGGCGATCGAGCGGGTGTCGTCGAAAATATCTTTGATGGCGGCGCAAATCTCATCGGTGCTGACCAGGATCACTTCGTCGACGCACTGGCGGGCGATGCGGAACGGCTCCGCACCGATCTGCCGCACCGCCACGCCGTCGGCGAAGATGCCCACTTGTTCCAACACCACGCGTTTCTTTTTCTGCAAGGCGCGGTGCAAGGTAGGCGCATCCTCCGGCTCGACGCCGATCACTTTCACCGCGGGATAAAGCGCCTTCACGTAACTGGATATCCCGGCGATCAAACCGCCGCCGCCTACCGGCACGAAGATGGCGTGAGGCGGCGCCTCGTGCTGCCGCAATATCTCCATCGCCACCGTGCCCTGGCCGGCGATCACTTCGGGGTCATCGTAAGGATGGACGAACACCATGCCCTTTTCGTCAGCCAGCTTCACCGCGCGGACATAGGCCTCGTCGTAGGTATCGCCGTGCAGCACCGCCTTCGCGCCCAATTTACGCACCGATTGCACTTTAATGTCCGGCGTGGTGCGCGGCATCACGATCAACGCCTGTATCCCTAATCGGCCGGCGGCCAGCGCCACGCCTTGCGCGTGATTACCCGCCGAAGCGGCGATCACGCCTTTGGCGCGCTGCTCACCGCTGAGATTGACGATCTTGTTATAAGCACCGCGCAACTTGAACGAAAACACCGGCTGTAAATCTTCCCGCTTGAGCCACACGCGGTTATCCAGCCGTTCGGACAGAGCGCGCATGAGATCGAGCGGCGTCTCGATCGCCACATCATAAACCCGCGCTTTAAGGATTTTTTCCAGATATTTCTTTGGCATTCGAATACATTACCAGCTTCTCGCCATGACTGCCTAGCCGCGTCCCGCGTATGACTTTACGCGACGAGATCGGGTATGATCGTGCCATCTGGTTATCAGCAAGGGGAAGCGACATGTCTCAGGACGCACTCAAAAAAGCGGCGGCGGAAGCGGCCTTGGACTACGTGCAAGCGGGCACCATCATCGGTATCGGCACCGGTTCCACCGCCAATCATTTCATCGACGCCCTGGCGACCGTCAAACATAAAATCGAAGGCGCCGTCGCCAGCTCAGTCGCTTCCGCCGAGCGTTTGAAGAAACACGGCATTCCGGTGCTCAGCCTCAACAACGTCGACGACATGGCCCTCTACGTCGACGGCGCCGACGAAGCCAACCGCCATCTGCAACTCATCAAAGGCGGCGGCGGCGCGCTGACCCGCGAAAAAATCGTGGCGGCGGTGGCCA
>CAKKSB010000029.1 GCA_919903055.1 Gammaproteobacteria bacterium
CGGTGAAGATCCCGGCCGGCGGCGATAAAGTCGCGCTGCTGGCGGCGCTGCGCGCCTTCCTGCCGGACTACGCCGTGTTGTGGGAAGAGGAAGACCTGCGCCCCTACGAATGCGACGGCCTCTCCGCCTATCGCCGCCTGCCTTGGATAGTGGTGTTGCCCGGCACCGTCGAGCAGGTGCAGGCGGTGATGCGGCTCTGCCATCAACGCCGGATCCCGGTGGTGGCGCGCGGTGCCGGCACCGGCCTCTCCGGCGGCGCATTGCCGCATGAGCAGGGCGTGTTGCTAAGCCTCGCCAAATTCAAATCCATCCTCGCCATCGACGTCATGAACCGCACGGCGCGGGTGCAACCCGGCGTGCGCAATCTCGCCATCTCGCAGGCGGTGGCGCCGCACGGTTTGTATTACGCCCCCGATCCCTCGTCGCAGATCGCCTGCACCATCGGCGGCAACGTCGCCGAAAACTCGGGCGGCGTGCATTGCCTGAAATACGGCCTCACCGTGCATAACGTGCTCGAACTCAAGATCATCACCGCCGAGGGCGAGCTACTCACGCTCGGCGGCGCTGCGCTGGACGCACCCGGTTATGACTTGCTGGCATTGTTTCACGGCTCGGAGGGCATGCTCGGGATCATCGTCGAAGTCACCGTGAAATTGCTGCCGCTGCCCGAACGCGCGCAAGTGGTGCTCGCGGCTTTCGACGACGTGGTGAAGGCCGGCGCGACGGTGGGCGAGATCATCGCCGCGGGCATCATTCCCGCCGGTCTCGAAATGATGGATAGACTCGCGATCAAGGCCGCCGAGGATTTCGTGCACGCGGGTTACCCGCTGGATGCCGAGGCGATTTTGTTGTGCGAAGTGGACGGCACCAATGAAGAGGTGTCGGAGCACATCCTCCACATCCACGATATTCTTGCGTTGTGCGGTGCGGTGGAAGTGCGCACGGCGCGCGACGAGCACGAGCGTGCAATGTTGTGGAAAGGCCGCAAGGCCGCGTTTCCGGCCGTGGGCCGGCTCGCGCCGGACTACTATTGCATGGACGGCACGATTCCGCGCCGGCATCTGCCGATGGTGTTGCAGCGCATCGGCGAGTTGTCGCGTGAATATGGCCTGCCGGTCGCCAATGTGTTTCATGCAGGTGACGGTAATCTGCATCCGCTGATTTTGTACGACGCTAACCGGCCGGGCGAGTTGAAACGCACCGAGGAATTCGGCGGCAAGATCCTTGAATTGTGCGTGGCGGTGGGTGGCACCATCACCGGCGAACACGGCGTTGGCATGGAGAAAATCGATCAGATGTGCGTGCAGTTCCGGCCCGCGGAGTTGCAGCAGTTTCATGCGCTCAAAGCGGCGTTCGATCCGGAAGGTTTGATGAATCCGGGGAAAGCGGTGCCGACTTTGCATCGCTGCGCCGAGTTCGGGGCGATGCATGTGCATGCTGGGCAGGTGGCGTTTCCGGAATTGGATAGGTTTTGATGCAAGCGCTATGTAAACGTATTTTCAACTACGCTTGCTACGTCGCTCGGCTTGCCTGCGCTGCTCGGCGTCGTTTACGGGAAGCTCAAGCACGCACGGTTGCTCCGCATGCAAACTGATCGAACGCAACAACTGCAGGAACAGGTCCTCGATGTGCTCGCGCGTGACGTTTCGCTGCATATCACCGGCAGCGGCAGCAAGGCTTTTCTCGGTCGTGCGGTCGAGGGGGAGCTGCTCGACGTGGCGACGCATCGCGGCATCGTCCATTATCAGCCGACCGAACTCGTAATCACGGCGCGCGCGGGCACGACCTTACGCGAGATCGAGGCCGCGCTGGAAGAACACAAGCAGATTCTCGCCTTCGAGCCGCCGCATTTTGGCGACGCGGCGACTTTGGGCGGTACCCTCGCCTGCGGTATATCGGGACCGCGCCGAGCGTACGCGGGCGCGGCGCGTGATTTCGTGCTGGGCATGAAGCTCATCAACGGCCGCGGCGAGTTACTGCACTTCGGCGGCGAAGTGATGAAGAACGTCGCGGGTTATGATGTGTCGCGGCTGATGACCGGAGCGATGGGTACGCTGGGTGTAATTCTGGAAGTGAGTCTGAAGGTGTTGCCGCGGCCCAGTTATGAATTGACGCTCGCCCATGCCTGCACCGCCGCCGCGGCGATTACGCGAATGAATCAGTGGGCGGGGCGGCCGCTGCCGGTGTCGGCCACCTGTTTCGTCGACGGCGTGTTGTATGTGCGTTTGTCCGGCGCCGCGTCGGCGGTGGAGAGCGCGCATCGGCAGATCGGCGGAGAAATCGTCGATGACGCGGCGGATTTTTGGGAGCGGGTACGCGAGCAGCGTCATGCGTTTTTCGCGGCGGCAAAATCGTTGTGGCGTATTTCGGTGCCGCCGGCGACACCCTCGTTGACGCTGGCCGGTGACTACCTGCTGGAATGGGGCGGCGCGTTACGCTGGTTAAAGACCGAAATCGACGTCGCCACGGTACGCCAGGTCGCGCAACAAGCCGGCGGCCATGCCTCCCTGTTGCGCGGTGATGCGAGCGATGAACGTTTCCATCCTTTGGCGCCGGCCCTGCTGGCCGTGCAGCAGCGGGTGAAGCAGGCTTTCGATCCCAAGGGAATTTTCAATCGCGGGCGGCTGTATGCCGAGTTGTAGTCACCAGTCAGTAACGGTTTTATAGAAACTATTAAACCGGCGATTGAAATGATGAGCTCACTGATTGCAGTAGATCCCTTCCCACTGGAAGGGGGAAGGTTAGGGTGGGGGTCGAAAGCGGCGGATTTCCGGTCACCCCTATCCCAATCTTCCCCCTTCCAGTGGGAAGGCGTTGTTCGATTCATCTTTTTGGTTGCCGGGTTAATATCATGCAGACTTCACTCAGCGATGCGCTAAAAGACACGCCCGACGGCCGGGAGGCGGACGCCATTCTGCGTTCGTGTGTGCACTGCGGTTTTTGCACCGCCACTTGTCCCACTTATCAATTGCTCGGCGATGAACTCGACAGTCCGCGCGGCCGCATCTATCTCATTAAACAGGTACTGGAGGGTGGTCCGGTCACGGAGAAGACTCAATTGCATTTGGATCGCTGCCTTACTTGCCGTTCCTGCGAAACCACTTGTCCGTCGGGCGTGCGTTACGGGCGGCTGGTCGATATCGGCCGGGCGATGGTGGAGGAAAAAGTGCCGCGCACTTTCGTCGCACGCGTGCAGCGCGGTGTGTTGCGTGCGCTGATTCCCTATCCGCGGCGCTTCGCCGCGCTGTTGCGTATCGGCCGGTGGCTGCGGCCTTTGTTGCCGGCGGCGTTGCGTAGCAAGTTGCCCGCGATCCAGGCCGCGGCGCCGTGGCCGGTCGCGCGCCATGCCCGCAAGATGCTGGTGCTCGATGGTTGCGTACAGCCGGCCGCCGCGCCCAATACCAATGCGGCGGCGGCGCGGGTGTTGGACAAGCTCGGCGTCAGTTTGATTCGCGCCCAGGGCGACGGTTGTTGCGGCGCGCTCAGCCATCACCTCTCCGCGCATGATGAAGCGTTGCACTTCATGCGGCGCAATATCGATGCCTGGTGGCCGCACATCGAGGCGGGCGCGGAGGCGATCGTGATGACGGCGAGCGGTTGCGGCGTGGTGGTGAAGGATTACGGTGTTTTATTGCGCGACGATCCCGTTTACGCCGCCAAGGCGGCGCGTATCAGCGCGTTGACCCAGGATTTCAGTGAAATTCTTGCGGGAGAAAAACTGGAATCGTTGAATGTGAACGGCGGCGGCCGCAAGGTGGCGTTTCATGCGCCGTGCACCTTGCAGCATGGGCAACAGATCAATGGCGTGGTCGAAACTTTATTGCGCCGTTGCGGTTATCAGTTGACGGCGGTGACGAATGGACATTTGTGCTGCGGCTCGGCCGGTACTTATTCGATTCTGCAGCCCGAGTTGTCGCAACAACTGCTCGCCGATAAACTCGCCGCGCTGCAAGCCGGCGCGCCCGACATCATCGTCACCGCCAACATCGGTTGCCAGCTGCATCTGCAAAGCGGCGCCGCGGCGCAGGTGCGGCATTGGGTGGAACTGCTCGACGGCGGCCGTTGATTAAGCCTAAAAAAGCGGTTGACCACGGAGATCACGGAGGAAAATCAACAACCGCGTCGAAGTCACGCTTCAGATGAACTTGCCCTATACCACACTCTCCTGATATTCCGTGGTTTGTATCCGCGATGTTTAGGTTAAGGCGCCGCCGACGGTGTTTTATTATTCCGAGGCCGGACTGGTATGTTCGGCCATTTCATGGTCGGCGTGGGCCGCCGGTGTTTGTTGCGAAAGCGCGGCGGCGAAAATGAGTACGCCGATCAGCAGGGCCGCTTCCACGCGCAGACTTTTGAGAAAGTGTTTTGGAGAGCCGGCTTCATCATGGGTGTGCATGAAGCGTGGCAGAGGCAGCAGGCTGCGCGGTTCGGCAAGTCCGGCATGGCGTTGGATGGCGGGCACATACACGTAACGATTGAGCGCGCCCAAGCCGGCCATGGCGCCCGCCAGCGCGATCTTCACCAGTAATAATTGGCCGTACGGGTTTCCCCACAGTCCCTGCCAGCTGCCGACCAGCAGCCAGGCGTTGTAGATGCCCGGTACCAGTACCATGGCCAGGGCAATGCCCGCTAGCGTGGACAGACGCAGGCTGGTCAGCGCGATGAGTTCGCGTGCGGCCGTGCGGCTGCGCAGCAACGCGGGAAGAATGATAACCATCATCGCGATGATGCCGCCGCCCCATAAAAAGGCCCCGATGATGTGCAGGGTGTTGGCGAGATTGGAAAGGGAAAGCAAGCCGTCGTCGCCGGGGTGTCCCGAGCCGCTGAGCGTGAAGATGATGATAACGAGAGCGATGTATTCACCCGCCGCCATGCGGCGTGATGGGGGATTACGCTTTTGCAACGCCCAGAATATCCATAATGCCAGCAGCGCCGCGGCCCGCCATAACCACAATTGTCCATAATGGGTTTTGAAAAGCACCGTACCCAATGCCGGGAACGCGCTCCACACCGGCAGCTCGCTCATGCTGGCGGTACGCAGCAATAAGCCGGCGAAGCTGGTAAAGGTGAGGGCGATCAGGCATGCGCCCAACAACTTGCCAAGCCGGTGACGCAGCTGTAACACATCTTGTTGCGCTGCGGCGCTGTTGCCGGGGGGTAATATCCATAACCCGCCGGCTATCGCGCCCATGGCCGCGGCGAGGATGACCAGTTCACTGGCCGTGATGGCGACGCTGACGGGATCGTCGATCACCGCGAGCGGCTATTTGACGGTGAAACTGTATTCACCCTTGGCCTTGTGACCGTCCATCGCCACGATGCGCCAAATGACTTTATAGGTGCCCGCCGCGAGAGTGGGCAGACTTATTTCCAGTAGTTTGGCGTCTTCGCCTTTGACGGCGCCATCGCCTTTATCCACGGCCTTGCCTTGTCCATCGACGACGCTGACTTTGCTGAACGAGGCTTCCAGCGGTTTGCTGAACCAGAGCTGCACCACGGGCGGCGAGGCGACCGTGCTGTTGGCGGTCGGATCGGAATGATGCAAGCTGGAATGGGCCGCAGCATAACCTGACCAGCCGAGGAGCAGGACCGCGCTCCAGAATGTGGCGAGCATATAGCGTTTGATCATGGTGGTGCTCCTTCGAGTTGGCGTTGAGCAGATTGGAAATTTAGTGCATCGCCGATCTGGCTTGAGACCAGTATAGAGAAGTACGGGACGATTAGCTCAGTGCGCGTGGCTGGCGGGGCCATCAGAAACGTCCCCGCCAAAACCACGCGTATTGTGCTCTACTTCATGTTGTAGGTCTTGACCCACAGCAGGGCGCCGATTTCCACCGGATAGTCTTTGCCCTCGTGTTTCATTTTCTTCTCATCTTCATTGAGCGCGGCGAAACCCCACCAGCCGGCTCTGGGCATGGCGTAGGTGAAGACACCGTTGGCATCGGCTTTGATCAATTGGGTGATCAAAGGTCCCGCGGGGGTTTTGAGTTTGCCGTCCTCGTTGTAATACTCCACTTCCACTTCGGTGTAAGGAACGGGTTTGCCGTTGACCTTCACTATTCCCTGAAAGACGTTGCCGGCATACAGGCCATAGGGACGGGTGAACGGTACGATTTCGGTTTTGAGACCGATTTCTTTATCCCAACCTTCTTCCAGGCCCATGCCGTTGACCACGACTTTGGTGTAGTGAACGATGAAGGTTTCTTCCGAGGGTTCCCAGTAGGGTTTGGGCTCGATGAAGAAAATGTGATCGCCGGGTTTTTTCACGCTGTAGCTGGTTTGGAAACCTTTGTGTTTCTTGCCTTCCACATCGGTGTAAGTCTGGGGCTTCAAGCTATTGCGCAAATCCACGGTTTCACCGCCTACCCGTACGCCGAATTTGGCGGGGGATTCCATGTCCATGCCGTGCCCTTCGAAGGGATGCCAAAATTTCACGTCAAGGTTGAGCTTCTGTTCGGCGGGGCTGCTTACCATGTCGTTGGAGGGAATCACCATTTGAAAATGCGCGCTGGCGGTGCCCGCCATGGTTATGCCGATGAGGCCGGACAGCGTCTTCGCCACGGTGGTTTTTCTCATAATATATAGTCCTTACTGAAATGAGTTTGCGTCGTTATTTGAAATTTAGAAATCGACTTGGCCACGCACACCGTAAACGAAGACATCGTCGTTCGCGCTGTTAAAGCCGGGATTGCTGATCGATTGCAGGTCCAGGGTCACATGCAGATTTTCATTCACGGCATGGCTGTAATAGATTTCAAACTGCGATTCGTCATCCGGTCCGGCCATGTCGGTGGTGGTGAGCAGCGAATAACCGGCGCCGACCGTATTGCCACCCAAGGCCAGTTGTCCACCCAGGCTGAAAGCGTTGTCGAAATCCTGCTCATCGTCTTGATTGCCGTAACGGGCGAACAGCGTCACATCGTCGCTGACGCTTTGATCGACGCTAAGGGCGTAGCCTTTATTTTTAGTGGAATCTTCCGACCAAGTGGTGAGGCGCAGGTGGCCCGGCCGGCCGGCGAGTTCACCCGCGAAGCCGATTTCACCGATAATAAACGAATCGCCCAGCGAGCCGTTGAAATCGCCGGTGGGTTCGAAGACGCCGATATTGACCGACCAGGTTTCGTTGGGATTGACCGCGAGATTGATACCGCCGGTGTAGCCGGGGAAGGCGATCGCGGCATTGTTGACGAAGGTATCGGCGAGAAACTGAGTGGTTTCATCGTTGGCGACCAGATTGCCGTCGTAGATGCCGGTAGGATCGATTTTGCCGAAGCGTACGCTAGCCATTTCATTGAGTGGCAATTCATACCAGGCTTCGGCGATGCGGGTTTCGCTGTAGCCTTCCGCGGTCAAATCGCCGCTTTCATTGTCGGCGTTGGGGCCGGTGGCCGCGCCGGTATCGATACCGGCACCCTGCGCGGTATTGATATAGATAAAGGCCGTGCCGCGAGAGCCGAAGTCGCCGGTGAAAGCGAGATCGGCCGAGTAAGTGAGGCCGGAATCGTCAGTGGCGCCGCTCATGCCCTGGCCTACCATGGTCAAACCGGCGCCGAAAGTGATGGGACTCTCGCCGGAAAGTTGCAGAACTTTCGCCGAATGTCCGACTGGTTGATCCGGCTCGTCCTCGTGGGCGCCGACCAGCGCCGGTTGCAGGACTAAGCCCAACGCCGATACTCCACCGATGAGTTGTTTGACGATAAGGTATGTTTTTTTGCGATCCATGGCGCCTCCCTTGGTAGTTTTTTTCGGATGAATAGCCTCCTGAAACTGTACGCATTTTCTGAGTAAAGCTCCCAGGGTGTTCACTCTACCACTCTCGGTGCTATTTGATAAGTTATCGTGCTATTCAGTTTGTGCAAAACTAGAGATCAGATATTGCTCTGATTGGAAGGTCTCGACTGCCCTATTTTATTAACCCCCCTAGGTTAGGCGAGCATGCCATGGTCAATGCATTATTATCGGGTGCTGTGCTTGGGGCGAAGGGGATTGGAATGCATGAAATTCCTAGCTTTCCGAGGCTCCGTCGTGGGCAGTTTTAGTTTGGATTTCCGGTGGCGCTCGGACATAAAAGGGATGACCTTCCCTGGTCTACGCTCTCCCCGGTTTAACTGGGGATCTGTCCGTTCTGTCGGGGCATGACACTGGGTTTCTTTACGTTTCAGAAAATCTTGGACCATGCGCTCAAATGCTATTTGAACTCGCGGGTTACGATGGTTTTGGGTGGTATCACATGCCATGAGATGCTCCTTTCCGGATAAGTAGTGACACAATAATTATTAAGATAACACTTAAGTATTACTAAATCAATATCGGTGTCACAGAAGGTTTCTTTAGGCAACTGAATGGTAAACATGCGATGGGACGGGGCCAGGCCCTGGTGAATGAGAGGGGGTCATCGCTACGCCGTGAAAGCGGTGAATCAGTCGATCATGCAGACCGGGTTGAAAATACCGCGACAATGGCTATTCACGATGGTTGTTACACCGTTGTTGCGAAATTTACAGATTCATTACGCAGGTGGTATCGATTATTTTGCGATGACGGTGAGCCATCCGTTACGCATTATCGTTATGCTTGGGGATAAATGGATTTTATGTCCAAGGTGCATGCCGCGCGTGTTAACTTTGCCCGCGTAGTTCAGGTTCGACGCAGTTATCCGTGTGCATATAGCCGCGCGTCACGGGACATCCTACAATGTCCCGCCGCGAAACGCGGGTCTCGAGAGAGTTATTTCACAGTGCAATGAGGTGGTCAGACATGGCGGGTGCCGGCGAAACGCTTGAATTCATTCCTATCAATATTGCGGTGCTTACCGTGTCGGACACCCGTAATGCGGATACCGATACTTCGGGGCATTTGCTGGTCGAACAGCTCGGCGCCGCCGGCCATCGGCTAGTGGAGAAGGTGATACTGCCGGACAATATTTATCAGATTCGCGCCCTGGTTTCGCGCTGGATCGCCGACGCGGCGGTGCAGGCGGTGATTGTCACCGGCGGCACCGGCTTGACCGACCGCGATCGCACTCCGGAAGCCATCACACCTTTATTGGATAAAATCATCGACGGCTTCGGCGAGGTATTCCGCGCCGTTTCGCATCGAGAAATCGGTTCGTCCACCGTGCAATCGCGGGTGATGGCCGGCATCGCCAACGCCACCTTCATTTTTTGCGTGCCGGGTTCCACTCATGCATGCCAGGTCGCGTGGGACGCCATTCTCAAAGATCAATTGGACAGCCGCCACAAACCCTGCAATTTCGTGCAATTGTTGCCGCGCCTGCGCCGCGAGTGAATTAGTAGCCTTCCTGGGTTTGTGAAATCGCATGATTCCTCGCAGTGACATCACAGGCCTCATTCTCGCCGGTGGCCGCGGCCGGCGCATGAACGGTGACGATAAAGGTTTATTAACGTTCCAAGGCCGGCCGCTGATAGCCCATGTCATCGAGACGCTGGCGCCGCAAGTAGGACCGCTGCTGATCAGCGCCAATCGCCATCTCGCCCGTTATGCAAACTGGGGCCGCCCTGTCATAGCCGACCGCTACGAGGATTTTCGCGGGCCACTGGCCGGCATCGCCAGCGGACTTGCGCAAGTGGCAACACCTTATTTAATGGTGGCGCCTTGTGATACGCCGTTTCTACCCGCGCACTTGGTGGAACGTCTCGCCGCCGCCCTCGAGACGGAACCAGCCGACGCCGCAGTGGCTTTCGGGGCGGGACGAATGCAAGCCCTTTGCGTCTTATTGAGCCGTGAGCTTGAGGCCGATTTAAGTATGTATCTTGCGGATAGTGATAGATCGGCAACAGGTTGGTTGCGGCGCCACCGCCATCTGCTGGTGGATTTCAGCGATGAACCCCGTGCCTTCGTCAACATTAATACACCGCGGGACTTGGCCGCGGCAGGATAAGCTGGATGCGCTATTGACCGCGCGACCGGTCATCATGCCTGGTCCGCCGCGCGCTCGCGCACCCGCGCTAGCCAAGGTAGATAAAACGCTTCGGCGATGGCCTGCAAATTTTTTACGCGTCGTTCCAGTGCAGCGACGATCATTTCATGACTTTGCACACTGGCGCTGGGTTCCGCCAAGGCTTCAAGGTTGAAATCCGCCCACTCGCGCACCATGGGCGCGGTCATTTCCACGTGACACTGGAAGGCCAGGCATGAATCGAGGACGAACGCCTGATTCTCGCACCAGTCGCTGCGTAACAAGCGAGTGGCCCCGGCAGGGATATCGAACGTTTCGCCGTGCCAATGAAACACATCGAAGCGGGGCGGCAGGCTCGTAAGCCATGTTGATTGCGTATCAGTTTTTTCCACGGCATGCCAGCCGATCTCCGCTACCGGGTTGGCACGAACCCGCGCGCCAAGGGCTTTGGCGATCAACTGCCCGCCGAGACAGTGGCCCAATACCGGCAGACGTTTTTCCCGAGCCTGTTGAATCAAATTGATCTCCGCGGCGATCCACGGCAGCGGATCATTCACGCTCATGGGGCCGCCCATGAACACCAGCCCGCTCATCCAGTCGACATTGGCGGGCACGGCTTCGGCTTGATCGATGGCGACCATCCGGTAAGGCATTTGTTGCCGTTCAAGGAATTCGGCGAAATAGCCGGGACCTTCGCAGGCGAGGTGACGAAAGATGTAAATCGGTTTCATGTTCTTTTCTTTGTGAAAGAGATGACGTGGCCCGCGCATCACCATGCCACAAGGCGCGACGCGACGTCCAGGCGCAACGGTCGCGTAAAACTTGCGCACCAAAGTTGGGCTCACTTACGAATCGCGGGAGTGATTTGGTGCGCGTACCGATACGAAGTTGGTGCATGCTCAGCAAGCATTAATTCTATTTCGCTATGCTCGCTAATATCCTTCAATATCTTAGCCGCCTTGCGAGCCTTGCCCCAATTGCTGGCATGCATGTTGCTCCCTTAGGGCAGATGCCGGTATTTTTTGTGAGCGGGGAACAGATGTCGAAAGAGAAATTGGTATTGATCGGTAACGGCATGGCGGGCGTGCGGACCCTGGAAGAGCTGCTGGAGCTGGCCCCCGAGCGTTATGAGATTAGCGTGTTCGGCGCCGAGCCGTACGGCAATTACAACCGCATTTTATTGTCGCCGGTGCTGGCCGGCGAGAAGACCATCAACGACATCATGCTCAACGACGAGCAATGGTATCGCGATAACCAAATCACCTTACATAAAGGCAAGAAAGTGGTGGAGGTGAATCGTGCGCGGCGCCAGGTCATCGCCGAAGACGGCACGGTGGCGCCTTATGACCGCCTGCTGCTCGCCACCGGTTCCAATCCTTTCATCATTCCCGTGCCGGGGCACGAGTTGTCCGGCGTGGTGAGTTTCCGTGATATTCAGGACGTGAACGCCATGTTGACGGCCAGCCGACAACAGCGCCGCGCGGTGGTGATCGGCGGCGGTTTGCTGGGTCTCGAAGCCGCCAACGGCCTGCTCAAGCAGGGCATGGAAGTCAGCGTGGTGCATCTGCTCGATACCTTGATGGAAAGGCAATTGGACCAACCCGCGGCCATGCTGCTCAAATCGTCGCTGGAACAACGCGGCCTTAAATTTTTGATGGGCGCGCAGACCGCCGCGATCATCGGCGACGACCGCGTGCGCGGCGTGCGGTTTAAAGACGGCAGCGAGGTCGAGGCCGACCTGGTGGTGATGGCGGTGGGGATTCGCCCCAACGCCGAGCTGGCGAAAAAGATCGTCCTGCATTGCGAACGCGGCGTGCTCGTCAACGCCACCATGCAAACTTACGATCCGCGTGTCTACGCGGTAGGCGAGTGTGTGCAGCATCGCGGTACATCATATGGTTTGGTAGCGCCGCTGTTCGAACAGGCCAAGGTCTGCGCCAATCACCTCGCCGGCTTCGGTTACTCCCGTTACCGGGGGTCGGTGACCTCGACCAAACTCAAGGTAACCGGCATCGATTTGTTCTCCGCCGGCAATTACGTGGGCGGCGAAGGCTGCGAGGACATCGTCTATAAAGACCCCGGCCACGGCGTCTATAAAAAGTTAGTGCTCAAGGACAACAAGATCGAAGGCGCGGTGCTCTACGGCGACACCGTGGACGGCGCCTGGTATTTTCAGTTGATGCGCGACGGTACCGACGTTTCGGACATCCGCGCCGGTCTGCTGTTCGGCCAGGCCCATCTCGGCGACTCCGGCCACGGCGGCCAAAACGCCGTGGCGATGATGGCGGACAGCGCCGAGATCTGCGGCTGCAATGGCGTGTGTAAAGGCGCCATCGTCAAAGCCATCACCGAGAAAGGCTTGTTCACTCTCGACGACGTGCGTGCTCACACCAAGGCCTCGGCATCCTGCGGTTCCTGCACCGGCCTGGTCGAACAATTGCTCGCCAACACGGTGGGTGATTATTCGGCCTCGCCGAAAGAAAAACCGATGTGCGGTTGTACCGATCACACCCACGAGAAAGTGCGCAAAGTAATCGGCGAACAGCATCTCACCAGCATCCGCGCGGTGATGGATTTCTGCGAATGGCGTTCAGCGGACGGCTGCGCCAAATGCCGACCCGCGCTCAACTATTATTTGATCGCGGCTTGGCCGAACGAAGTGCAGGACGACTATCAATCGCGTTTCATCAACGAGCGCGCCCACGCCAACATCCAAAAGGACGGTACCTATTCGGTGGTGCCACGGATTTGGGGCGGGGTGACCACGCCGGCGGAACTGCGCGCCATCGCCGAAGTGGCGGACAAATATAAAGTGCCAACGGTGAAGATCACCGGCGGCCAGCGCATCGATTTATTGGGCGTGAAAAAAGAAGATCTGCCGCGCATGTGGGGCGATCTCAACCGGGCGGGTTTCGTCTCGGGCCACGCCTACGGCAAATCGCTACGCACCGTGAAGACCTGCGTGGGTTCGGAGTGGTGCCGCTTCGGCACCCAGGACTCCACCGGTCTCGGCATCAAGATCGAAAAGATGACCTGGGGTTCGTGGACGCCGCACAAGTTTAAAATCGCGGTGTCCGGTTGTCCGCGCAACTGTGCCGAGGCGACCATCAAGGATTACGGCGTGGTGTGCGTCGATTCCGGTTATGAGCTGCACGTCGGCGGCAACGGCGGCATCAAGGTCCGCGTCACCGATCTGCTGTGCAAAGTGCAGACCGAAGAAGAAGTGATGGAATACTGCGGCGCCTTCATGCAGGTCTACCGCGAAGAAGCGCAGTATCTCGAACGCACCGCGCCGTGGATCGAACGTGTCGGTCTGTCGTATGTGAAGCAGCGGGTGGTGGAAGACGCGGCGGGCCGCCGGGAATTGTATAAACGCTTCCTCGAATCACAGCAACTGGCGCAGGTGGATCCCTGGGCCGAACGGGCGGAGCATGGCGTCGATCGTCACGAGTTCGTACCGCTCAAGCAGGTGGCGCAATAGGCAAGCGCCGACACGATGTCGGACTGGATTTTGATAACAACGTCCCTTTCCCAAGTGTAGAGGGAAAAACTCTACAGTCACTTAAATGTAACCCCTCTCCCCTTGCGGGAGAGGGGTTGGGGAGAGGGGAGAAGGGTCCCGTGCGGAGTGGGATGCCTTAAATCAGATGTATTTGATGCCGGATTGATAGCAATGAAAGGTGTGATGTGAGCAGTGCAGCAACGGTATTGACGATGGAAAGTTGGTTGGAAGTGGGCAAGCTCGACGAGATTCCCCGTCTCGGTGCGCGGGTGGTGCGTACGCTGCACGGCGACGTGGCTGTGTTCCGCGCCGGCGACGATCAGGTATTCGCCCTCGATGACCGCTGTCCGCACAAAGGCGGGCCGTTGTCGCAAGGCATCGTGTATGGACACAGCGTGGCCTGCCCGCTGCACAACTGGTGCATCGAATTGAACAGCGGCTGCGCGGTGGCGCCCGACCAGGGCCAAGCCCGTTCGCATCCCGTCAAGGTGGAAGACGGCGTAGTGTATCTGCAACTGGCCGGCGCGCGCGCCGCGCGTTGAGGAGTTGCACATGGAAGCAGTGCGCACTACATGTCCGTATTGCGGTGTCGGCTGCGGCGTGTTGGCGACACCAGGTGAAGGTTATACCGTCGCCATCCAAGGCGACACCGCGCATCCCGCCAACTTCGGCCGCTTGTGTTCCAAAGGTTCCGCGTTGGGCGAGACTGTCGATCTCGACGGCCGGCTGCTGTATCCGCAAGTCGGCGGTGAACGCGTGAGTTGGGATGCGGCGCTTGAACACGTCGCCGCCGGTTTCCGCCGCATCATCGATGAACATGGTCCCGACGCGGTGGCCTTCTATGTTTCCGGCCAGTTGCTCACCGAGGACTACTACGTCGCCAACAAACTGATGAAGGGTTTCATCGGTTCGGCCAACATCGATACCAATTCGCGTTTATGCATGTCTTCCAGCGTCGCCGGCCACAAGCGCGCCTTCGGCAGCGACAGCGTGCCGGGCAATTATGAAGATTTGGAACAGGCCGAGCTGCTGGTGCTGGTGGGTTCCAACACCGCCTGGTGTCATCCGGTATTGTTTCAACGTATCCGCGCCGCCAAGGAACAGCATCCGCAGCACAAGATCATCGTCATCGATCCGCGCCGCACCGCGACCTGCGACATCGCCGATCTGCACCTGTCGCTGAAATCCGGCAGCGACGCGGTGTTGTTCAATGGCCTGCTCGCCTATTTATTCCAGAACGGCCGTGCCGATTTCAATTTTCTCGAGGCCCATACCGAACACTACGGACAGGCGCTGCAAGCGGCGCGCGACGGCGCCGCGACCATTCCCGCCGTCGCGGCGGCCTGCGGCTTAAATGAAGAAACCGTGGCGGAGTTTTACGGCCTGTTCGCCCGCACCGAAAAGACCGTGACGGTCTATTCGCAAGGCATCAATCAATCCAGCAGCGGCACCGACAAGGTCAACGCCATCATCAACTGCCACCTCGCGACCGGCCGCATCGGCCGGCCCGGCATGGGGCCGTTTTCGGTGACCGGTCAGCCCAACGCCATGGGCGGACGCGAAGTCGGCGGCCTCGCCAATCAACTCGCCGCGCACATGGATTTCGCCGAAGCCGATGTCGATCGAGTGCGCCGTTTCTGGCAGGCGCCGCGCATCGCGAGCCAAGCGGGCCTGAAGGCGGTGGACATGTTTCAAGCCATCGGCGACGGCCGCATCAAGGCGGTGTGGATCATCGCCACCAATCCGGTGGTGAGCATGCCCGACGCCGACCGGGTGCGCGACGCCTTGCGGCGCTGCGAACTGGTGGTGGTGTCCGATTGCATCGCCCGCACCGACACCACCGCGCTCGCCCATGTCTTGCTGCCCGCGCTGGCCTGGGGTGAGAAAGAGGGTACGGTCA
>CAKKSB010000030.1 GCA_919903055.1 Gammaproteobacteria bacterium
GATCGTCGCCGGTGTTCTTGCGCAGTTCGAGAAAATCCTGGATGTCGATATGCCAGGTTTCCAGATAGGCGCACACCGCGCCCTTGCGTTTGCCGCCCTGATTGACCGCCACCGCGGTGTCGTTGGCGACCTTGAGGAACGGCACCACACCCTGCGAACTGCCGTTAGTGCCTTTGATAAACGCGCCGAGACCGCGCACCCGGGTCCAGTCGTTGCCGAGTCCGCCGGCGAATTTCGACAGCAGCGCATTGTCTTTTATGGCGCTGTAAATGCCGTCGAGCGCATCGGGGATAGTGGTGAGATAACAGGACGACAGCTGCGGCCGCGGCGTGCCCGAATTGAACAAGGTCGGTGTCGAACTCATGAAATCGAAGGACGACAGCAGCTCATAGAATTCGATGGCGCGGCCTTCCCTGTCGATCTCCTTGATGGCGAGTCCCATGGCGACCCGCATGAAAAAGGCCTGCGGCAATTCAAAACGCACGCCTTGTTGATGGAGAAAATAGCGATCGTACAGCGTTTGCAGGCCGAGATAAGTGAATTGCAGATCGCGCTCCGGCCGGAGCGCCGCGCCCAGTCTGGCCAGATCAAAACGAGTGAGTTCCTTGTCCAGCAGTTCCAGTTCGGCGGCGCGCTGGATATACGCGGCGAAATAGCCCGGATAACGCGCCTGCATTTCGGCGCGGGTCGCGGTTTCATCATGCCCGGCGATAAAACTCAGCGCTTCGCGGCGCATGGCGTCGAGCAGGAGGCGCGCCGTCGCCTGCGAATAATCCGGGTCTTTTTCGATGAGCACCCGCGCGCTCATGATCAAGGCCGTCGCGACATCTTTTTCCGGAATGCCGTCGTAGAGATTGCCCATCGTCTCTTTGAGTATGCGTTCCGCGCTGACTTCAGCGAGACCCTCGCACGCCTCCCGCACCACGTCATTCAAACGCGCCAGGTCGAGCGGCACGCGCTTGCCGTCGCTCAAGCGAATGTGCAACACCGGCGCGGCGGGCGCCGCATCCTGCTCGATTCGCGCCTGCCGACGCCGAGTGTGCTCTTCGCGATACAACACATAAGCGCGGGCCACCCGGTAATGGCCTTCCCGCATCAAGGCCAGTTCCACTTGATCCTGGATGGTTTCGATGTGCACCGCGCCGCCCGCGGCGAGACGACGAAACAAGGCATCGCCGACTTGAGCGGTCAATTGCTCGACGATTTCCCGGATGCGGCGCGAAGTGGCGGCGTCCTCGCCCTCCACGGCGAGAAAAGCCTTGGTCATGGCGACGCTGATTTTGCTCGCCTCGAACGACGTCAAGCTGCCGTTACGACGGATCACCTGATAGCGCGTCTCGGCGGGCGTCTGAAAGGCCGGCAGAATTTGACTGGTGGTTTGTGTTTGCATGGTTCCCCCTCTTTCCTTGCTGCTGGTTGGGAACCTGCGCGAAGGCGGGAGAACAGACGGCGGCGTGAGCCGGACAACGCTGTCCTTACCCGGTGACCTTGACGCGAGGTCCTGAGTTTATCCATTGCTGGACGACACATTCCGGCAGGTATTCGGACTTGGGGGCGCGAACCAAGATTAGGAAAGCGAAATGATATTTCGCTTCCGCGCCCTGAACATTCCAGATGGAATTATCAGAACGTACCTCGTTCACCTGGGACCACGGCTTCCCATCCTCGCGGACAGTGCCTGACTCGACGTCGGTGGCCTTCGTTCCCCCATACCGCTGCGCGACAGTCCCGGAATCTCACCGGGTTCCCTGTTGACTCACCCACTACATGTAGTAGGTGAACCGGAGCGTGCACACAAGATATATCAACTATTTTAAAATCACAACCTAGATTTCAGGCAGGCCATGGTCGCGGTCGCGGGCCAGTTCGATAAACTCGCGCAGATAGAGAACGTCATACTCCGGCCGCCGCAGGGCGGCGTAAAGCATGCCTTTCATGCCTTGCGCGGTCAGAGGCCGGGTCGCCAAACCGCCCTTCTGGGTGGTTTCGTTCAGCACCCAGTCGGGCAACACCGCCACGCCGCGCTGGCTGGCCACCAGCAGCAAAATCACCGCGGTCAATTCGGACTGGCGCACCGCCAGCGGTTCCACGCCCGCCGGTTGCAGAAAACGGGTGAACACGTCGAGCCGTTGCCGCTGCACCGGGTAGGTGATTAAGATTTCGCCGGCCAGATCGGCGGGCTCGATGTAGCTCTTTTCCGCCAGCGGATGGGCGCGCGCGGTGACTAAACGCGCCTCGTATTCAAACAACGGTTCGAATATCACGTCGTTCAGCTCGAGCGGATCGGAGCTGATCACCAGATCGATATCGCCTTTCTGCAAGGCCGGAATCGGATCGAAGCTCACGCCGACCCGGATATCCACCTCCACCTCGGGCCAGCGCCGGCGAAAGGCGTCGAGCACCGGCATCAGCCACTCGAAACAGGCGTGGCATTCGATGGCGATGTGCAAACGCCCGGTCTCGCCTTTGGCCAGCCGCAGCAATTCCTTTTCCACGCCGGCGATTTCCGGCAACACTCGCCGCGCCAGTTCGAGTAGTTTCCGCCCGGCCAAGGTCAGGCGCAGCGGTTTGGTGTTGCGCAAAAACAGCGGCGCGCCGTAATAGGCCTCCAGCGCTTTGATCTGATGGGACAACGCCGACTGGGTGAGATGGACTTGTTCGGCCGCGCGGGCGAGATTGGTCGTCTCCTCGATGGCAAGCAGGCTGCGCAAATGGCGTATCTCTAAAAACATAATGAATGAATCTCATGATAATTAGTAAAAACGTGAAATTGCCTCAATACTAATCGCTGCTCATACTCCTGCGCAAATCAGCGTTCATCAAAACAGGAGTAGTACATGACCATCGCCCACAACCTCGGCTTCCCCCGCATCGGTGTAAAACGCGAGCTGAAAAAGGCGCAAGAAGCATATTGGAGCGGCGAGATCGACGCGGCCCAGCTTGCCTCGGTCGGTAAAGAATTGCGTCTGCGGCATTGGCGAAATCAAGCCGAGGCCGGCATGGACCTCATCCCGGTCGGTGATTTTTCCTGGTACGACCAGATCCTCGATCTCTCGGCGCTGCTCGGGGTGGTGCCGCCGCGTTTCGGCTGGCTGGGCGGCGAGGTCGATGTCGATACCTATTTCCGCATGGCCCGCGGCCGCGCGCCGACCGGCCAACCTGCCAGTGCCTGTGAAATGACTAAATGGTTCGATACCAACTATCACTACATCGTGCCCGAGTTCGAGCGCGAGCAGCGTTTCACCTTGTCGTGCGACAAACTCTTCGACGAAATCGAGGAGGCGCAGGCGCTGGGATATCTCGTGAAACCGGTCATCCCCGGCCCCCTCACCTACTTATGGCTGGGTAAGACCAAAGGCGCGGCCTTTGACAAACTCAGTCTGCTCGACGCACTCATTCCCGCTTACGGCGAGATATTGAACCGGCTGCGGACGTTGGGAATCGAGTGGCTGCAAATCGACGAACCGATACTCGCCCTCGACTTGCCGCCGGCCTGGCAGCAGGCTTTTGAAGCGACCTACAACCGCCTGCAAAACAGCGGCATCAAAGTTTTGCTCGCCAGCTATTTCGGCGGTCTGCAAGACAACCTCACCCTCGCTTGCCGTCTGCCCGTGGCCGGCCTGCACATCGACGCGGTGCGCGCGCCGGAAGAGATCGACACGGTGATCAGCTGGCTGCCCGGCTACAAAATCCTGTCGCTCGGCATCATCGACGGCCGCAACATCTGGCGCGCCGACCTCGCACCGCTGCTCGATCGCCTTGCCGACGTAAAAGCTAAATTGGGCGAACGTCTGTGGCTGGCGCCGTCTTGTTCGCTGCTGCATGTGCCGGTGGATCTGGAACATGAAACCGCCTTGGACGACGAGATCAAATCCTGGCTGGCCTTCGCCGCGCAAAAGCTCGGCGAAGTCGTCACGCTCAAGCGCGGCCTGGACCAAGGCCGCGAGTCGATCGCGGCGGCGCTGGCGAAATCGACGCAGGCCCGGCTGGTCCGCGCCGGTTCATCCCGCATCCACAATCCGGCGGTCAACCAGGCTTGCGCCGACATCAGCGACACTTGGACCAGCCGCAATAACGCTTATCCCCAACGCGCCGCGCGGCAAAAGGCCTGGCTGAAACTCCCGCTGTTCCCGACCACCACCATCGGTTCGTTTCCACAGACCGATGCAATCCGAGAATGCCGGCGCGATTTCAAACAAGGCCGTCTCAGCGAAGCCGAGTATCGTGAACACATGCACGCCGAAATCGCCCACGCCGTGCGGAAACAGGAACAACTCGGCCTCGACGTGCTGGTGCACGGCGAAGCGGAACGCAACGACATGGTGGAATACTTCGGCGAACAATTGGACGGCTTCGCTTTCAGCCGCAACGGCTGGGTGCAGTCCTACGGTTCGCGCTGCGTCAAACCGCCCATCATCTACGGCGACGTGAGCCGCCCTCGCCCGATGACAGTGGCCTGGAGCCGTTACGCGCAATCGCTGACCGAAAAACCGATGAAGGGCATGCTCACCGGGCCGGTGACAATTTTAAATTGGTCATTCGTGCGCGATGATCAACCGCGCGCGGCGACCTGTCTGCAAATCGCTCTGGCGCTGCGCGCCGAAGTGGTGGATCTGGAGGCGGCCGGCATCAAGATCATCCAGATCGACGAGGCCGCCCTACGCGAAGGCCTGCCGCTGCGCAAAAAAGACTGGCGGACTTATCTCGACTGGGCGGTGCGGGCCTTCCGGATCAGCGCCTCGGGCGTGGACGACGCCACACAAATCCACACCCACATGTGTTATTCGGAATTCAACGACATCATCGAAGCGGTGGCCGCGATGGACGCCGACGTCATCACCATCGAGACCTCGCGGTCGGACATGGAACTGCTCGATGCCTTCGAGCGCTTCGCCTATCCCAACGAAATCGGGCCGGGCGTCTACGACATCCACACGCCCAACGTGCCGAGCGTCGATGAAATTGTCGCGCTCATGGAGAAGGCCGCCCGCTACATCCCCGCCGAGCGGCTGTGGATCAACCCCGACTGCGGACTTAAAACCCGCCGCTGGCCGGAGGTGGAAACGGCCCTCACTCATATGCTGGCGGCGGCGCGGCAACTGCGCGGGAGCCGAGGGAAGGAAGAAATAAACCCCGGGTCCAAGACTGATTGATTCATTCGGGATAAAAATCCGCGGCGGCGAAGCTCAGCACGGATCGCCGCCGTGGTTTGGATTGCCTTATTCCGTGTGGCTGCCTATATTCAGCCATGACTTTTAGCGGGCCGCTTTCTATTCGCCATGGCTGTCGACTCATTCCCCAGCGCAAACTACGCCCACGAATTTCCGCTGGATGAAAATCTAATTTACTTAAACCACGCCGCGGTCGGCCCTTGGCCGCGGCGCAGCGCCGACGCGGTGCAGCGTTTCGCCGAGGAGAACGCGGTTCATGGCGCACGCCATTATCCGCGCTGGACCAAGATCGAAACCGCCTTGCGAGAACAATGCCGCCTCTTGCTCAATGCCCCCAGTGCCGCCGACATCGCTTTGCTCAAAAACACTTCCGAAGGACTCTCGGTGATCGCCTACGGCCTGCCCTGGCAGGCCGGCGACAATGTGGTGATCAGCGATCAGGAATTTCCGTCCAACCGCATCGTCTGGGAATCCTTGAGCGCACTGGGTGTGGAATGCCGGGAGGCCGTGCTGGGCGCCGATCCGGAACAGGCCTTGTTCGCGCGCGTCGATCAGCGCACGCGCCTGCTCGCCATCAGCTCGGTGCAATACGCCAGCGGTCTGCGCATGGACTTGGCGCGCATCGGCGAATTTTGCCGCGAGCGCGGCATCTTGTTTTGCGTCGATGCCATCCAAACCCTCGGCGCTTTGCCGCTGGACGTGTTAGCCATTCACGCCGATTTCGTGGTGGCCGACGGCCACAAATGGCTGCTCGGTCCCGAGGGCCTCGCGATTTTTTATTGCCGCGCGGAACGGCGCGACCAACTGCAACTGCGGCAATACGGCTGGCATATGGTGGAACAGCTCGGCGATTACGACCGCCGCGACTGGCAACCCGCCCGCTCGGCACGGCGTTTCGAATGCGGCAGTCCCAATATGCTCGGCATCCACGCGCTGCATGCCAGCCTTTCCTTGCTGTTGGAAGTGGGCATGCAACGCGTCGCGCAAGGCGTGCTGGACAACGCGGCCTATCTGATCGAACAACTCCGCACGCTGCCCGACGTGGAACTGCTCTCCCCCGCCGATCGCGCGCGTCACGCCGGCATCGTCACCTTCCGCCACCGGCAGATCGACGGCACGGCCTTGTGGCGTGCGCTTGCCGAACGCGGCGTGATCTGCGCCGCGCGCGGCGGCGGAGTGCGCTTTTCCCCCCACTTCCATATCACGCGAAAACAACTGGACCGCGCCATCGAATCGTTACGCGTCTGTATCCGGGATTGATCCCTGCGCACCGTCGATTCGACCGGGCTCGGTTTGGGCAGCTTGCTGGGCGCGCGGTTTGGTTATCTCTTGAGATCGCCCTGATGTGGTGCGCGGCGTTGGAAGCGGCGGTGACTGGATTCGCCCTTTTAATGCCCGCGATTTTTCAGTGGCTGGAGTCGCAAAACGTTTGTATAAAACTCGGCGCCCATTTCCGCAGACTTGGGGTTAATCTATCCGACACTCGAAGCGGAAGACGGCTTGCGCGATAATGCCCGGCCGATGAGTTCGACTACAAGGAACCTCATGTCCGACACGCAAAATAGACTCGCCTCCATGACCGGCCTGCTGGCCGAACTGGTATCGCGCCCCAGTCGCACCGGCGAAGACAATTGCGATGCCACGCTGCATTGCATCGCCGCCTGGTTGACGCAACGCGGCGTCGCGACCCACTGGCTGCATGACGGCGACGGCCAAGTACTCGGCCTGTGGGGCGAGATCAGCGGCGCACGGCCGGGGCCATTGTATGTGCTGAACGCCCCCGCCGATACCGCGCCGTTCGGTGAACGGACCGCATGGCGCCATCCACCGGAGCGCGCCACCGTCAGCGACGGCTGGTTGTACGGCCGCGGCGCCGCCGACAGCAAGGCGGGCATCGCGGTGTTCTGCCACGTGATCGCCGAGCTGCCGCCACAGCGCGATACGTTGCGCGGCAAACTCGGTTTCGTGTTCGACGCCGAAGAACACTCGGGCAGCTTCGCCGGCATACGCCGCTATCTGGAAACGCACGCGCATGAAACCATCAGCGGCGTGATGATCGGTTATCCCGGCAACGACAAAGTGGTGGTAGGCGCGCGCGGTTTTCTGCGGGCCTGCGTGCACGTGCACGGCGTGGCGGCGCATTCCGGCTCGTCCAGTGTCGGCGGAATTAACGCCATCGAACGCGCTCAGGAATTATTGCGCTTGATTAACGGCTCACCGCCTCCGGATACGGACCCGCCATTTCCGCTGCCACCCAAAGTGACCGCCACCGGCATCCGCGGCGGCGGGAGTTACACCTTGATTCCCGATCACTGCGCACTCGACATCGACATGCGTCTCACGCCCGCCTTCGACGCCGCCGCGGCGCAACGCTGGCTGAGCCGGCTCACCGCGACGCTGGATGCGCACAGCGCGGCGCCCGCCACCACCATTACTTGGCAGCCCGGCTGGCCCGCTTATCGACTTTCAGCGGATCATCCCATGGTTACCGCGCTGACGGCCGCGGCGCGCGAGGCATTCGGGCATGAGATACCGCCCGCCGTGGTTGGTCCCTCGAGCATCGCCAATCTGCTCGCCACGCAAGGCATCCCCGCCACCGCCGGCCTGGGCGTCAATTACCGTAACATCCACGCCCCGGACGAGTGCGTCGAACTCGCGAGCCTGGAAGCGACTTACCAGACTTATTTACGCGCGGCGAGGCGGTTATTGAAATAAACTGGAACCTATCTCAAAATCACGTCCCCTCTCCCACCAAGGGAAGAGGGGACGGTGGACATGAAATATCACATTGATAACGACCGTACCGCCATTGTTGCCCCTCTCCCCTCGCGGGAGGGGTTGGGGAGAGGGGGATGACCGCGCACACCCTATTCAACATGCGGTGAACACATGCTGAATTTACGAGGCATTACACTAGGGTTTAAAAAGGGAGCACAACAATGAGCAACGGACACGACTTCACCCGCGGCACCGACCGCTTCCACACCCAGGAGCTGCGCATCGCGCTGGTGATGAACGGTGGCGTGAGTCTGGCGGTGTGGATCGGCGGTGTGACCCATGAGATCAACCGCCTGGTGCGCGGCGAATCGATTTATTTCAAACTCTGCGACGCCCTCGCGCTGAAGCCGCGAGTGGACGTGATCACCGGCACCAGCGCCGGCGGCATCAACGGCGGTCTGCTCGCCCTGGCGCTTAGCCAAGACACCTCGCTCGATCCGTTGCGCAATATTTGGCTCGAAAAAGGCGATCTGCTCACCTTGCTGCGCACGCCCACCGGCGAAGACCCGCCGTCGCTGCTGGACGGCGGTTATTTCTACAAGGCGATGGTGCAGAGTTTCGGTATCATCGCCAACCAAACCGGAAAATCGTTTCAAAGCGCCGACCGCGTGCCTATTGATTTGACGCTTACCACCACGGTGCTGCAAGGCGAAGTGCGTGACTTTCCCGACGACCTCGGCACGGTAATCCGCGACGTCACGCACCGCGGCCGCATGGAATTCAAACGCGGCCCCGACATCAGCGGCGATCCTTTCGCCGACGCCGACATCGTGCGTAAACTCGCCACCGCCGCCCGCGCCACCGCGTCATTTCCCGGCGCTTTCGAACCCTTCTTTTTGCCGGGTCCGGAAAACAAAGGCATCACCGCCGGCGGCGAACCGGTGGCGGATTTAACCGGCCACGCCAATTTCCGTCTCGACCGCTTCGTGGTGGACGGCGGCGTGCTCGACAACAACCCGCTCGAGGCGGCCATCGACGCGGTGTTCCGCCAGCGCGCCGAGCGGCATGTGCGGCGGGTTCTGGCCTACGTGGTACCCGATCCGGGACAAACTCCCAATTCCGTTCCGCAACGCGCCGATGCCTTTCCCACCATGGCGCAGACCGTGCTCGCCGCGCTGGTGAGCATCCCGCGCGTCGAATCCATTTCCGACCAACTGCGCGCCGTCGTCGAACACAATCGCTCGATCACCGGCAAGCGCGACACCCGCGTGGTCATCGCCCAAATTCTCGGTTGGCAATCGGCCGAGGTGATCGCTCAGCAATCTTTCGAGGGCTACCGCAAATTTCGCGCACTCAGCGCCGCCGAACACATTGCCGCCGCTCTTGCCAGCGGCGCGGCGCGTTGCGTCGATGCCCAGGGTCAGTCGATCGCCATCGGCTGGCGGCGGCGTGAACAATTGGCCAGTCAACTGGCGCAATTGAATCCCGCGCCGTGGATACCATCCGAATTATTTTTCAATTATTCGCGCGGCTGGGACTGGGGTTTGTTCACTTTGGAAAACGTCACTCTGGTGCTGATGGATCTGCTGCGCCGCGCCGCGCGACTCGCCCCGGTACGGCGCAGCGAACTGAGTACCGAAATCTGGGACAGCTTGCGCATTATCCGCAGTAAGACCTATGACTGGGTCGCGGAGCTTGCCCACCTGCGCAAACTCGATCGCCTCCACTGGGAAAAACGCGGCACGGCTCGCTGCAGGGATTTGCTGGCCGGCTTCGATCTAGCGAGTGAAGGACCGCTGCGCGGCATCATCCAGGATGAGCTGCAACTTTGGATCGCGATGCTCGAGAGCGTGACACCCGCGGTCGAACCCACGCTCGCCGCGAACGTGCTGCGCCCGCCGCTCACTTTCACCGATTTGGCGGAACGCATCGGCCAGGTATTTTTGGAGAGCGTGCCGATCTTGCG
Organism: Gammaproteobacteria bacterium; assembly: GCA_919903055.1. Taxonomy (GTDB): domain Bacteria; phylum Pseudomonadota; class Gammaproteobacteria; order DRLM01; family DRLM01; genus CAKKSB01. Next base: position 9,856 of record CAKKSB010000030.1, read on the forward strand.
CGCCATCCTCGAGCGGTCTCCTTTGGAACGCGATCGCGGCAGTCACGAAGAATTGACCGCGCTCAGCCAATTCCTGCTGCCCGGCGACCAGCCGGATATCGTCACGCTCTGGCAACGCCTGCTCACCTTGGAAGTCGTGCAATACACCTTCGGCGGCGAACACCGGCAGGATCAACACTTGGAATTGGTGCAGATCAGCGCCAACACGCCCACCGCTTTCGGCGGGCCGAGCCGCCTCGAAGAAAAACTCGCCGGCGTGCAAATCGCCCATTTCGGCGCATTTTATAAACGTTCCTGGCGCGTCAACGATTGGATGTTCGGCCGTCTCGACGGCGCCGAACGTTTGATGCGCATCGTGCTCGACCCGAGCCGGCTGGTGCGCCTGTTCGGCTGGGAACCCGGCGACACGCGTAATCCCGACGAAGCCGTCGCCACCGTATTGGAACTGGTCCACGGCGTGGCCTTCGACGACTTGCGCCGCGAAGACGACCGCGAATTGCTCGAAGGCGAATGGCGCGCGCGACTCGCCGCCATGCGAGACGAACTCGCCTATCTCGCCGATCCGGCGCGGCCCATCCCCGAACAATTGCCGGAATGCGCCGGCCTGCTGGTCGCGCGTCTGCATCTCGACATCCTGCGCCAGGAAATGCCGCAACTCGCCGACGCGGTCGGCGACGATGGCTTGGACGGCGCCGATGCCAACGGCAACGGTCCTAAATTCCTGCGGCGTTTCGAACGCGCGTTATGTATACCCGCGGCGGAGAACGCGGCCGGCCTACGTCAAAAATTACCCGCCGTCGTCGGACAACTGTCCGCCGAACAACTGGTGGAATTGTTCAGGGAGGCCAAAGTCGGCGAGGAAAAAGTTCAGCAGGAATTCGGCAGCGACCGCTTCACCGTGATGGCGGCCCGCGCCACCGCCGTGGCCAGCACCGCGCTGGCCGGCAAACACTCGGGATTGAAACTATTGCGCGGCGCCTTCGCCGCGATGCGGCTGCCGCTGATTACCCTCGACATCATCGTCAGCGGTTTATTGAAACGCGGCCGCGCCATGGTCGGCCTCTACGCGATGATCATGGCCGCCGCCTTCACGATCGTGATCTCGCCCTTCGTCGCCGGCGCCGAGTGGCCCGGCTTAGTGATCGCCGCGGCATTGATCGCCCTGGCCGCGGGCTTCATCGTCTTCTTGCGCCGCCACGTCAAACTCATGCTGTTCGCGCTGCTGATATTGGCGGCGTTATGGGTGTGGTTGTTGGTGATTCCGAAAGAATAGCGAGCAGCGCTGTATCCGGGCTACGTTTGCTTTTGTCGTCGGGGGTATCCATGTCCATAGAATCCGCCATTCAGAATCTCCAGTTGCTCTCATTTATTTACGATGGCTACTCTCGTGTTGTCGAACCTCACACTTACGGCATTGATACCAAGGGCCACCTGGCGCTTCGCGCCTATCAAGTGCGAGGTGGAAGCGAGTCCGGCGAATATGTCGGCTGGAAGTTATTTCACGTCGACGAAATGCGCGGATTAACCGTGCTTTCAGAACGCTTCGTAGGTGCTCGGCCAAAATACAAGCGCGATGATAGTGCTTTTTTCACCATATATGCTCAGCTTTAGCCCGATAGGGTGCATTTTATGCAACTCAATCCGCGTCAGCACAACCACCACCAGCGGTCATAACACCTACGTGTGGCGTTTCCTCCATCATGGCGATAAACATCAAACCACCACCATTATGTCCACCCGTGCAATGGTGCATGGAATGCACCCTACTTGGGTTCAACCGCCATACTGTCACCGCCCCGATTTATTCATTGGTTTGGCCCGCGCCGTGGGTGGTGCTTGCAGCGGGTCGTCGGGCCAGGCGTGTTTGGGGTAGCGGCCTTTCAAATCTTTTTTGACGTCGTGATAACCGCGCGCCCAAAAACCCGCCAAGTCCTGCGTCACTTGCACCGGACGGCGCGCCGGCGATAAGAGGTGCAACAACACTGCGACCTTGCCGTTGGCGAGACGCGGCGTGTCGCGCGCGCCGAACATTTCTTGCAAACGCACCGCCAGTACCGGCGGATCATTGTCGTAATCAATAGCGATGCGCGAGCCGCTGGGTACGGTCAGATGGGTCGGTGCCCATTCATCGAGTGTTCGTCGCTGTTCCCAAGTCAACAGGCCGGTAAGCGCCGCGTGCAAATCGACGTTGGCCAGATGGGCGCGGCGCGAGCAGCGAGCAAGATACGGCGCGAGCCAGTCTTCCAACGTGGCGAGTAAAGCCGCGTCGCTAACATCGGGCCAAGTGTCGCCATCGAACCGCCGCAAAAACAGTACGCGTTGCCGCCAGCTTTGCATGGCGCCGTTCCACGGCAGACAGTCGATGCCCATTTGACGGATGCCTTGCAGCAGCGCGGCGGTGACGGCGGCGGGATCGGCTTCGGGCAGCGGCGCGTCGTCCAAAATCAATTCACCCAAGCAGCGTTGACGGCGTGCCTGCACCGCCTGCGCGCGGCCGTCCCATTCAACGAAGTCGCGGGTCGCGATCAACTCGCCGCAGTGAGTTTCCAAATCCGCCAATGACACGGCGGCGGCGAGGAAGATACGCGTCTCGCGCGCGGCGCCGTCGAGCTGCGCCGCTACCAAATAGGGTTCGCCGCTGAGGGTTTCATGTTCGGCGAAATACGCGCCGCGACCGTTGGCGAGACGGTAACGCGGTTCGCCGCCGGGCCGGCGCTGGGCGATGCGATCGGGATAGGCGAAGGCCAGCAACAAACCGGCGCGTTCGGTGGGCACGGCCGTAGCGGTTTCCGGCAAACTCAATTGCCGCAGGCAAATTTGCGCGGTTTTTCGCAGTTGCGCGCAGGCGTGGCGATCCGCGTTCGCCGCCATGTCGCCGCCTTGCAGAGCGTCCAGCCGCAAACGTAAATCGGCCTCGCTCACGCCTTTCAGCACATCGCGTTCGCCGAGCAAGGCCGCCACCGTGCAAGCCAGATTACCCAGGCCGAGCGTCTTGCCTTTGATCACCATGTGCGCGAGACGCGGATGCATGGCCAGCCGCGCGACATCGCGGCCGTGCGCGGTCAGCCCGCCTTGCGCATCCACCGCGCCGAGTTGCCGCAACAGGTCTTGCGCCTGCGCGTAAGCGGCGGCGGGCGGAATGTCGAGCCAGGCGAGCGCGGCGGGATCGTGCACGCCCCACTGGGCGAGGTCGAGCGCCAGCGGCGCCAAGTCGGCGTCGAGCATTTCGGGACGGGTGAATTCGGCGAGGCCTTTTTGTTCGTTCTCGCTCCACAACCGGTAACACACGCCGGGCGAGGTACGGCCGGCGCGGCCGCGGCGCTGTTCGGCGGAGGCTTGCGAGACCCGCGCGGTGGCGAGGCGGGTCATGCCGCTGTTGGGATCGAACCGCGGCAGCCGCGCCCAGCCGCTGTCGATGACCACCCGCACGCCTTCGATGGTGAGACTGGTTTCGGCGATGCCGGTGGCCAGCACGATTTTGCGGCGGCCCGCCGGCGCGGGACGGATCGCCTGCTCTTGCGCGGCCTGCGGCAGATCGCCGTAGAGCGGCGCGATCATCACCGGTTCCGTCCAACTGTTTTCATTCAGCAAACGCTCGACGCGTTTGATCTCGCCCACGCCCGGCAGGAACACCAGTACACTGCCCTCTTCCTCCGCCACCGCGCGCCGCACGGCGGCGGCGACATGCTGCAGCGCGATGCCCGCTTGAGCGCGGCGCGGTTCGGGCGGCAGATAACGGGTATCCACCGGATGACTGCGGCCGACACTGCTGACGATGGGCGCGTCGCCCAGCAATCGCGCCACCGGCGCGCCGTCCAAAGTGGCGGACATCACCAGCAGACGCAAATCATCGCGCAAGGCGGCTTGGGTTTCGAGACACAATGCCAAGCCTAAATCCGCTTGGAGGCTGCGTTCGTGGAATTCATCGAAGATCACCACGCCGGTGTTGGTCAACGCGGGATCATCCTGCAACAAACGGGTGAGCACGCCTTCGGTGATGACTTCGATGCGGGTGCGCGGTCCGATCCGGCTGTCGAGGCGCACCCGATAGCCGACCGTGCCGCCCACCGTCTCGCCCAGTTGCGCGGCCATGTAGTGCGCGGCGGCGCGCGCCGCCAGCCGGCGCGGTTCCAACATGAGTATGCGCCGGCCCGCCAGCCAGGACTGATCGAGCAAGGCCAAAGGCACGCGGGTGGTTTTACCGGCGCCGGGCGGCGCTTGCAGCACGGCGTTGCGGCCGCGGGCGAGCAGCGCCAGCAGTTCCGGTAACACTTCATCGACGGGCAGCGCGGTCATGGCGCGGGAAGCGCGCCGCGGCGCGTGCCTGAGCAATCATCGGGTAGCAGATAGGTCATCGCGGCGGACATCACGCTCTAAGTTGAATGGCCTCCGGCAAAACCGGAGGCCTGTCTCCATCGTGCCGTCTATTCTCAAATTACTTTGAGATAAGTTTTATTTTATCCCCTCTCCCCTGGCGGGAGAGGGGTTGGGGAGAGGGGAAATTCAATGAAGGATTCAATCGACTTCCCCTCTCCCTGTCCCTCTCCCGTGGGGAGAGGGAATCTCCAGCAAGGTCGTCTATGGGCCAGGCACCCCTGCCCTTCTCCCGACAGGAGAGGGATGTTCTAAATCATCTGACGCGGCCAAACGTGCGAGGACTAATGTCTCTCTGCCGTCGGGAGAGGCATGTCTTAAATCAGATCTATTTTTTGATATCGGATCAAATAGCATGCATACCCGCGCGCCTATCTTGGCAATCGCCAACGCGGCTCAGTTCATCACGGCGCGGGCGGCGGTCGATTTTCTTCGTCCACCGGGTGGCGGGTCGCGCCGCTTTTGCGGCGGGCGCGGGTGCGCTGCAATTGCAGCAAGGTCATCACCGGGCCGGACAGGGCGTAGCCGAAGGCGATGAGGAACAAGACCTGCGGCGGATCGAGGGAGATCAGCACGAACACCATCACCAGCAAGCCGACCGCGATGAAAGGCACTTTGCCGCGGATGTCGACGTCCTTGAAGCTGCGGTAACGGACGTTGCTCACCATCAGCAGCGCCACCGCCACGGTCAATAGGGCGGCGAACACGCCGACCACCGACGAGTCGCGCCATTCGTAGTCATTGCCCAGCCAGATCAAACCGGCCACCGCCGCCGCCGCCGCGGGACTGGCCAGGCCTTGAAAATAACGCTTGTTGACCACGCCGTGCTGCACGTTGAAACGGGCCAGGCGCAGCGCGGCGCCGGCGGTATAGACGAAGGCGACCAGCCAGCCGATTTTGCCGTAGCCCGACAACACCCATTCATACATCACCAGCGCCGGCGCCAGACCGAAAGCCACCATGTCGGACAGGCTGTCGTATTCCTTGCCGAAATCGCTTTGGGTATTGGTCATGCGCGCGATGCGCCCGTCCAGCCCATCCATGATCATCGCGACGAAGATCGCTACCGCCGCCGCTTCGAAGCGGTCGTTGGTGGCGGCGACGATGGCGTAAAATCCCGAGAACAAACCGGCGGTGGTGAATAAATTGGGCAGGAGATAAATCCCCCGGCGGCGTTTGGGCTTGTCGTAATTTTGTTCCGTCATAAGGACTCCAACACCTCTTTGGGCTCCGCGCTTCCCGCGCCGGCCTTGTGTACCAAGCTGGCAATGATATCCGAACCCGCCCGCACGGTCGCTCCGGCCGCCACTTTTACCCGGCTGACGACGGGCACGTAGACCTCCACCAGACCGCCGAAACGCAACAGGCCGCAGCGCTGGCCCTGGCCGATGCGCCCGCCCGAGCGTACCAGGGAAACGAAGCGGGTCGAGATCATGGCACCGCGCAATACCAACACCACTTCATCGTTTTCGTCGGTGCGCACCCGCATGGCGTAGCGCGGCTGGGACGGACGGCTGTCGCCGGCGATGCAGACCGCGTCGGCCTTGGGTAAATCCGCGGCATTCAAACCCCGCG
>CAKKSB010000031.1 GCA_919903055.1 Gammaproteobacteria bacterium
CGTTTCTTATCAGCGGAAAGTCGTGGCCCAGGGACGCGCCTTGGTGCGGGCGGAAATCGACGCCATGCAGCTCTGGCTGAATGCGCGCAGGCCGGCCGAATAACTGACCCGCTTATCCCTTCAATAAAAAAAGCGCCGTCACCCGGCGCTTTTTTGCTGCTAACGGGGCAATCAATGTTTCGTGGTGACGTTCACCGGTTGATCGCTGGCCGCCGGCAGTTGGGGAGTGGTTTGCAGCGTGAACTCGCCGGTCAGGCTGGTGAGAAAAGCCACCAGAATGGCGATTTGCCGGTCATTGATCTCTCGATTGAGCTGAGCTTTGGCCATCACTTGCACGGCTTTTTCCAGGGTCTTCACCGAACCATTATGAAAGTAGGGCGCGGTGAGGGCGATATTGCGCAGCGTCGGCACCCGCCACTTGCCGGTGTGCGGCCGGGGACTCTTGGTTTCGTTGTAACCCAAGTCTTCTTTTAGGTTGAACTCCTGATCGTAGCGGCTGGCGAAAGCCGGGAACCATTGATAGAACACTTCGCCGGTGGGCATATTGGCCGGACCGGCCAGGGCCGGTCCGCGATGGCAGCGCGCGCAGCCGAGATTCTCGAACTCCTTCATGCCCGCCACCGCCTCGCTGGAGAGCGCGGTTTTGTCACCCCGCAGATATTGGTCGAAAGGACTGTTGGGTGTGATCAGCGTGCGTTCGTAACTGGCGAGGGCTTTGGCGATGTTGTCGAGGGTGACCGGGTCCTTGCCGCCGAAAATCGCAGCGAATTGCTGACGGTAGCCGGGTATCTCACGTATGCGCTGCGCGGTGGCCTCTTGGTGCGGCATGCCCATTTCTATCGGATTCAGTATGGGACCTTTCGCCTGCTCTTCGAGGGTCGGCGCGCGGCCGTCCCAAAATTGTGAGCTGAGGAAGGCGGCGTTCCAAATCGTGGGGGCCGACCGTACGCCGACCTGGCCATCGACGCCGACCGACACCGAACGGCTGTCGGTGCCGTTGCCGGTTACGTCGTGGCAGGAATTGCACGACACCGTGCCGTCTATCGACAAACGCGGGTCGAAGAACAGTTGTTTGCCCAAGGTCACTTTGGCGGCGGTGGTGGGGTTGTCGGCCGGTGCCGGCGCCACCAGCGGCAGCGGTTCGAAGGCGGCGAGACCGGGAACGCTGAATCCGAGCAGCACGGCAGTAGCGAAGGCAAGGTAGATATTTCTAGGAGCCATGGGAATTCCCCTTATTTCAGTCGAATCAGATGCGCAACGCACATTTTTAATAAATGCATGGCAAGCAATGCGCCAATCAGTAAGTTACTCTAAAAACAATTAGTTGTTGTGATAGAGATAAAAAAGCGATGAGCACGACGGCCAAGGCGACACGATATTTCGTAATAAAAACGAAATGTCGTATCAAGCGACTGATTCATCAACTGCGCGAGTTATAAGGATGCTAGGTGCCGGTAAGATACTTCAGCGCATTCTCATTGAACGCATAATGGCAGCCGCACGTGACTGCCGCCTGACGATGGATAACCCATGGCTGAACCGTTAAAGAATCACTTCGGACCCGCGATTCCCCGCAATATCGCCGCGATGATCACCGCGGTGCATCCGCGTTTCAGGGCCGACACCTTTCTCAAGGAAGCCTTGCAAGGTTACCAAACCCTGGCCCTGCTCCCGCGCGGCTGGCACATCGCGAGAACGCTGCGCCGCTATCTGCCCGCCGATTATCCGCAGGCGGTCGAGATACTGATCGCCTCGCTGGGTCCCAAACTCGCACAAACCGACAGCTTGGGCATGGCGCCTTTTCTTTATCTCCCTCACGTCTTGTTGATCGCCGAACACGGCTTAGGCCATTTCGAACCGTCGATGCGCGCTCAATATGAATTGACGCAGCGCTTCACCGCCGAATTCAGCATCCGCCCGTTTTTGGCCCACCATCCGGCGCCGACCCTGGCGCGCCTCAAACTATGGACCGGCGATCCCAGCGCGCATGTGCGCCGTCTGGTCTCCGAGGGGACCCGGTCGCGTCTGCCGTGGGCGCCGCGGCTGCGCGCCTTTCAGGAAGATCCCCGTCCGGTGCTCGCCCTGCTCGAATCGCTGAAAGACGATCCCGCCTTGTATGTGCGCCGCTCGGTGGCCAACAACCTCAACGACATCGGCAAAGATCATCCGGACTTACTGGCGGCGACGGCCCGGCGCTGGATGAATAACGCCAGTGAGGAACGCCGCTGGCTGGTCCGGCACGGACTGCGGTCGGCGGTGAAGCGCGGCGAAACCGCCGCGCTCGACATACTGGGTTTCAGCGGCACGGCGCGCGCGACCATAGACAGCGTCGCCATCACACCCCGGCGCGCCCGAATCGGCGATAGGCTGGCCATTGCTTTCGACCTGACCAATACTGGCCCGCGGCGGCAAGCTCTGCTGGTGGATTTTCGCATCCATTTCGTGAAAGCCAATGGAAAAAGTAGTGCGAAAGTATTCAAACTGAAAACCGTCGAACTCGCTCCGCGAGCAACGGTGCGCTTAAGCAAAAACGTTTCACTAAGGGAAATGACGACGCGGAAACACTATTCCGGTCGACACCAAGTAGACGTGGTACTCAACGGCCAGGTTCAGCCCCTGGGCTCATTCGAATTAATGAAAACTTAGCCTTGCAACGCGCATCGTGCGCCGCGCTGTACTCTATGCGTTCAATTGGTCGCGTCTATGCGATGATGGAAAAAACAGGGCGCACTCATAAGCGCGCCCTGTAATTTCACGGTCAACATTCCGTTCGTTAACCGATCGTGTAACGCCGTTTTAGCGTTTGGCCGCACGCGCGGCGGCACGCGCCGGTCGGCGCTGAGGCGTTTCGTCCTCTTCACTTTCATCTTCATCGGCCTCTTTGTCGGCTTCCTCGCCGGCGAGACCCATTTCCTCTTGCAGCTCTTGCTTGCGCTCCAGCATTTGTTCGCCCAGCGCCTGTAGATCCAGCTTGGATTTTTTTACTTTAGGAAACATTTCATTCTGTTCTTCCTTGACGTGATGATCGATGTATTCACCCAGCACGGTGACCTTGGCATCGTACAACTCATCACCAGCCGCCATTTCCGCCAATTGCACGATCAAGTCCTTTGCGGTGGCGTGTTCGACTTCAGCCTCGTCCAGCAAATCTTCCTCCTCGATGGCCTGGCGGGCCGCCGGGTAGAAAATCTCTTCTTCGATCGTAGCGTGAATGGTTAATTCGGCGCAGATCTGATTGACCAATTCCTGTTTACTTTCATCGCCCTCCTCTTCAGAGATTTTTTCAAACTCCTTGAAAAGTTTTTGGACCTTTTTATGGTCCTGAGTAAGCAGAGCGATGGCATCGGCGGAACGGGTTTTCGCGCGGCTTTGCTGTTTCTGTGTCATGTCCAGACTCCTGTCTAGTTGCATTAATGATGAACTTGGGAAATAACGGAGGAGCAACTGCCGTGCCACGCACCGGCGAGACATTCAGTATGGAAAACTTTATGTTTAACAAAAATATTTTTGTTTCCGAGTAACGGAAACGCGCGGCGATTGGATGTGTGGATGTACTTCTTACACCCGGTTGTAAACCTGGCTGCGCACCAAAGATTTTTATAATAGACCGCGAACAATGGAATACTGATTTAACGTCCTTTTAATATTTCAAATAGCAGCTATTTTTAAAGTAACCACATAGGGAAGTGGCAAACCAATTTGGTGGCTTACAACTTTTCCTGTATATCCGCCGAACAACGACACTGGCCATCATCAAGCGGAGCGTTGCCTACCCGAATATCCGCGACCAGAACGATACGCGGCATGTCGTGTTAATCGATCGAGACGGAGTTGTCGATCAGCGATATGACTTACCCGGCTGAGACCATCAAGCAATCACGCAGCGGTAGGCCAGGTTCCAAATTTATATTTATAAGGATGGTTATGAACAGCTTATTTCACGCCCGGCCATGAGCAGGGCCTTCGTCAAAAACGACGTGCCGGATGAAGAGATACTGGTACCGCCTCGCGCACCTTTACCGCCGGGCACCATTAATTATGTGACGCCGCGCGGTCTTGCGCTTTTAAAATCCGAACTCGCCGGCTTGGGGCGGGAGCGCGCGCATGCGCAAGCGGAGATCAGCGACGCTGCGGAACGTCAGCGGCAATTGGTCGCGCTTACCGCGCGGATCAGCGAACTCAATGAACGTATCATCAGCGCGCAAGTGGTCGACTCCCACCCTCATCCGCGACAGGGTGTGCGCTTCGGCGCGACGGTGACTCTCCATACCTTGAGTGGAAAAAACGCCGGCGAACAACGCCGTTTCACGCTGGTGGGCGTCGATGAAGCGATGGCGTCCGAGGGGCGCATTGCGTTTACCGCACCCATTGCGCGCATCATTCTCGGAAAACAGGTTGGTGATACGGCAACCCTGCACACCGCCGAAGGCGAAAAAATATTGGAAATTACCGCCATTGATTACGCCGGCTGACGGCCTTCCTGAGTAATTTTTGATGTAATCCACAGTCGAAACAGTAGCCTACTTAACAGCGGCGACTCCCCGTAGCCACCGGACAATGCATAACAAGCTCATGCAAGCGGATGTTGCGTCGCGCTTGGCTCAACAACTGGAATATGCCTTGCATATTGAAGAGAGGTTGTGCTGTCGCAGATTTAGCCACGACACGTGGCTTGCGCCGCCGCCAATGACAGTCTGCCGCCATGATCATGATGCCGAGTAATTCAGCTACGCACCCCGGTTCCGCTAACACGAATCCCGGTCCACAACTGAGAACCCGGTCTCACTTAAGTGACTTCGTTAGACGGTCGTTATACACAACAAGGCGCGGCAACACGCCTGGTTGGCGGGAAGGGTCAATGGAAACGAGGAGGAGGTCTGGCCATGTTTAATTTCTTGGTGGAAGCGGTGGTCGTTTCATTTGCGTTAGGCGGTGTGGTTGGCGTGGTGGTTACGTTGCACCTCTCCAATCCCAAGAAGGCGGCGGAGAAGGCCTCGCAAGAGGCGATGGAGCCTTAACCGCATTAGATAGCGCCTAGCGCAGTGTGACCAGCTCTTCCGCACTGGTGGGATGTATCGCCACCGTATTATCGAAGTCGGCTTTAGTGGCGCCCATGTTGACCGCGACGGCGAAGCCTTGCAGCATTTCGTCGGCGGCGGGGCCGATTATATGGCAGCCCACCACTCGCTCGCGCGGACCCACGGTCACCAGCTTCATCGCGGTACGCGGCTTGCGTTGAGTTAGCGCATGGTAGAGCGGCGTGAAACGCGTTTGATAAATTTTTACGCTATCGCCATGTTCGGTCCGCGCGTCATCTTCGGTCATGCCTACCGTGCCGATGGGCGGATGCGAAAACACCACGGTGGGTATCCCCGCGTAATTTAACCGGCTATCGGTCTTGCCATCGAACAAACGGTCCGCCAACCGGCGGCCGGCGGCGATCGCCACCGGTGTGAGCGGCGCGCGGCCGGTCACGTCGCCTAGCGCGTAAATTCCCGCCATGTTGGTATTTTGATACTCATCGGTCTCGACGGCGCCGCGCTGATTCAAACGCACTCCCGCCCGCTCCAAAGCCAAGTCTTCAACATTGGGCTGGCGGCCGACCGCCCAAATCACCGCATCAAAACCAAGCATGCCTTGCCCGGCGGTGCTCCACAGGGTCAGACCGCCGTCGGCCTCCCGCACCAGCCGCGCCACCGCGACGCCCGCCAGCAGCTTGATGCCCTGATTGACCATTTCCTCCATCAACACGTCGCGCAACATGGCGTCGAACGAGCCGAGCAGTTGACCGCGCAACACCAGGGTCACATCGCTGCCCAGCGCCCGCAGCATGCCCGCCAACTCCACCGCGATATACCCCGCGCCGACGATCGCGACACGACGGGGCTGCTGGCGCAGCGCGAAAAAACCGTCGGAGCTGACGCCGAGTTCAGCGCCCTCCACCGCGGGGACGATGGGGCGACCGCCACTGGCGATCACGATATGGTCGGCGCTGTACCGCGCTTCGCCCACGGCGATGGTACGGGCATCGATGAAGCGGGCGGCCCCGCGCTGCCAAACGATATTGCTGTCGGCCAGCCGCGCGCCGTACAACGCGTTAAGCCGCGCCACGTAGGCAGCGCGCCCCGCCACCAACCGCGCCCAATCGACGTGCTCGCCGCCGCTCACGGCAAAGCCGTAATCAGGCGCGTCATGCAAAACCTCGGCGATTTGCGCGGCGTTCCACATCACTTTCTTGGGCACGCAGCCGGTATTGACGCAAGTCCCGCCCAGCGGCGCGGGTTCCACCACCAGGCAGCGGGCGCCGTAAGCCGCCGCGCGCTGCGCCACGGCGAGACCGCCGCTGCCGCCACCGATGGCGATGAGATCCAGGTGTGCCATGTCAGGAAACCTCTCGAATCGACAACTGCTTTCGTTACGAAAACGCGTGGATATTAGCATGTTCATTTTCCGGCCCTAAGCCTTGCGTTGACCGCGTCCGTAGCGGATGAACCGCGCCCGCCGCGCTTTTGTTATCCTATCGCCTGAACCGTCCAGCAAGAGTGATACAGCCGGACTTTCCCCGCCGTTGCCATCGTGAGGTTTGAGGCCATGACCAATCCCCTGCTGACCCTGAGCGGCCTGCCGCCGTTTTCCGCCATCCGTCCCGAACATGTCGAACCCGCCATCGACCAAATCATCGCGGACGGCCGCGCCGAACTCACGCGCATTTTGGACGCCAACCGGACTTACACCTGGACCAATCTCATCGCGCCGCTCGAAGAACTGGGCGACCGCCTGCGCCGCGCCTGGTCGCCGGTGGGTCACATGAACGCCGTGGTCAATAGTCCGGAATTGCGCGCCGCCTATAACGCTTGCTTGCCCAAACTCAGCGACTACGCCACCGAGCTGGGGCAGAACGAGCGGCTGTACCAGGCCTATCAAGCCATCGCCGACAGCCCGGAGTTCGCCAAGCTCGACACCGCGCAGAAAAAAATCATCGACAACGCGCTGCGCGATTTCCGCTTGTCGGGCGTGGCGCTGCCCGCGGATAAAAAGGCCCGTTTCAAAGAGCTGATGCAAGAGTTGTCCAACCTCAACGCCAAGTTCGAGGAGAATCTGCTGGACGCCACCAACGCCTGGCACAAACAGATCAGCGACGTGAACGAACTGACCGGCCTGCCGCCCAGCGCGCTGGCTCTGCTGGCGCAAATGGCCCGGCAGCGCGAACTCGAAGGCTGGGTGATTACCTTGGAATTTCCTGCTTACATCCCGGTGATTACCTACGCCGACAACCGCGCGCTGCGCCGCGAGGTCTATGAGGCTTATGTCACCCGCGCCTCCGACGCCGGCCCTCACGCCGGCCGATGGGACAACACGCCGGTGATGGAAAAAATCCTCGCCGCGCGCCACGAAGTCGCGCAGCTGTTGGGTTTCAACAATTACGCGGAATATTCCGTCGAACCCAAGATGGCGCGCTCCACCGACCAAGTGCTGGGTTTTCTCAACGACCTCGCCGGCCGCTCCCTCGCCATGGCGCGCAGTGAACTCGACGAGGTGCGCGCCTACGCCCGCGAGCAACACGGCGCCGGCGAGCTCGAGGCCTGGGACATCACTTATTACGCGGAAAAACTCCGCACTCACCGCTACGCGATTTCCAAGGAAGACCTCAAGCCTTATTTTCCCGAGGCGCGCGCGGTCACCGGCATGTTTCAAGTGGTGCAGCGCTTATATGGTTTGGAGATACGCGAACGGCAAGGCGTGGACGTGTGGCACCCCAGCGTGCGTTTTTATGAAATCCACGACGCGCAGGGCGAACTGCGCGGCCAGTTTTATCTGGACTTATATGCCCGCCAGCACAAACGCGGCGGCGCGTGGATGGACGACTGCATGACGCGCAAGCGCAGCGAATCCGGCGTGCAAACTCCGGTGGCCTATCTCACCTGCAATTTCTCGCCGCCGGTCGGCACCGATCCGGCGCTGTTCACCCACGATGAAGTGCTGACCCTGTTCCACGAATTCGGCCACGGCCTGCATCACATGCTCACCAAGGTCGATTATCCCGGCGTGGCGGGCATCGCCGGCGTGCCGTGGGACGCGGTGGAACTGCCCAGCCAGTTCATGGAAAACTGGTGCTGGCACCGCGAGGCGCTGGATTTGATCGCCGCGCATTATCAAACCGGCGCGCCGCTGCCCGACGAGTTGTATCAAAAAATGCTGGCGGCGAAGAATTTCCAATCCGGCATGCAGATGGTGCGGCAACTGGAATTCTCGATCTTCGATTTTCGCCTGCACCTCGAATACGATCCGGCCAAGGGCGCCCGAGTCTACGAAATACTTGATGAAGTACGCCAACAAGTGGCGGTGATGAAGCCGCCCTCCTTCAACCGCTTCCCGCACAGCTTTTCGCACATCTTCGCCGGCGGCTACGCGGCGGGTTATTACAGCTACAAATGGGCCGAGGTGTTGTCCTCCGACGCCTTCGGCGCCTTCGAAGAAGCGGGCATCTTCGACCGCGCCACCGGCCTGCGTTTTTTGAGCACCGTGCTCGAACAAGGCGGCTCGCGCGAACCCATGGAATTGTTCGTGGAATTCCGCGGCCGCGAACCGACCATCGACGCGCTGTTGCGGCATAGCGGGATCGCGGCATGACCTACTTCAACGCCGAAGCGGCAAGACGCCAAATGCCGCAAAGTTTAATTGTTGTCTTTGCACTCTTGCGTCTTCGCGTTGAGCTTCACCGGTGAAAATCGCGAGCTGGAACGTCAATTCGCTGAAGGTGCGCCTGCCGCAGGTACTGGACTGGCTGGCGACACGGCAGCCGGACTTGTTATGTCTGCAA
>CAKKSB010000032.1 GCA_919903055.1 Gammaproteobacteria bacterium
CCCCTCAACCCGCCGCGCCCCCGCCCGCCCCGCCGCAACCACCCAAGCCGGCGGTGTCCCGCGAGGAAGCGCCCAGCGAACCGGTGGGCCAGGCGCCTCCCGAGGAAAAGACCCGGCAGAAACAGGTCGCGGACATTCTCGAGCAACGCGGCATACTCACACCGCAGGGAACTTTGGTGGTGGAACCGTCCCTGCAATACACCCACTCGAGCGTGACGCGGGTGGCGCTCGAGGGTTTCACCGTCATTCCCTCCATCACCATCGGCGCGATCGACGTGCGCGCGGTCAACAGAAACACCGTCAATGCCGCGCTGGGCTTTCGTTACGGGCTGACCAACCGTTTCGAAATGGAATTCCGCGTGCCCTACGTCTCACGCAGCGATACCACCGTGACCCGGCCGCTGGCCTCGCCGTCCGATCGAGATGAAACAGTAAACGTGGAAGGCGACGGGCTGGGCGACGCGGAATTAGGCTTGCATTATCAAATCAACCGCGGCGGACCCGGGCGCGCCTATTACCTCGCCAATCTCCGCGTGAAATCCACTACCGGCAGCGATCCGTTCGAAATCAAAACCGATCCCGCCACCGGCCTGCAAACCAGTCTGCCGACCGGATCGGGTTTCTGGGGCATACAACCGAGTTTAACCGTCACCCTGCCTTCCGACCCGGCGGTGTTCTTCGGCAATGTCAGCTATCTGTGGAATCTGGAGCGCGACGTCAACCAAAACACCGGCAACATTAATCCCGGTGATTCCTTCGGCTTGAGTTTCGGCATGGGCTTCGCCATCAATCAAAACTCGTCCTTCAGCCTGGGCTACAGCCATAGCAGCGTCGGCAAAACCACCCAGAACGGCGTCACCATACCGGGCTCGCAGACGCTGCAAGTCGGCAGCCTGCTATTAGGCGCCTCGCACCGGGTCGGTAAAACCAGCAATTTTTCCGTCTCGCTGGGCGCGGGAATCACCGAAGACGCGCCGGATATCCAAGTCTCCGTCCGCCTGCCGATCTCTTATCGTTTATTCTGACAAGCCGCCCGGCAGAATAAAGAACCGTTCGCGGTAATATCGCAGCTCGTTGATCGAATCGCGGATGTCTTCGAGGGCCAGATGACTGCTCTCCTTGGTAAAGCCGCCGTGGACCGCCGGCGCCCAGCGCCGCGCCAACTCCTTCACGGTGCTCACATCGAGATTGCGGTAATGAAAATAAGCTTCCAAAACCGGCATGCAGCGGGCGAGAAAACGCCGGTCCTGGCAAATGCTGTTGCCGCACATCGGCGAGCCGCGCGACGGCAGGTACTGCCGGACGAATTCCAGAGTCTGCCGCTCGGCGTCCGCCACGCTCACCTGGCTGGCGCGTACCCGGTCGATCAATCCCGATTTGCCGTGCTGGTTCTGGTTCCACTTATCCATGGCGTTCAAGGTCTCGTCGGACTGATGAATCGCCAACACCGGACCCTCCGCCAGGATATTCAGCGCACCGTCGGTGATGACGGTGGCGATCTCGATGATATAATCGCGGTTGGTATCGAGCCCGGTCATTTCCAGATCGATCCAGATGAGATTCAACGGATCCTGCGTCATTGCTCTTCCTTCCAGCATTAATTAAACGGATTCTCGCCCCGCATTGTAACAAAACGCATTCCCAACCGGTTGCGTGGACGCCATCATGAATGAATTCAGTTTTATCTTTATCGTCGTCGTCCTGCTCGCCAGCGCGGTCGAACTGTGGCTGGCGCGGCGGCAATCCCGCAATGTCATTCGCCACCGCGACCGCATCCCGGCGGCCTTTGACGGCCGCATTTCACTCGCCACCCACCAAAAGGCCGCGGATTACACGCAAGCTAAAATGCGCCTGGAATATATCAGCATCATCAGCGGCGCGCTGCTGGTGATGGCCTGGACCCTCGGCGGCGGACTGGAACTGTTCGCCGATTGGTGGGACATTGACGCACGGTCTCCGCTGCTGCCCGGCATCGGTTTCATGATCAGCGTATTGTTGATCTCCAGTTTATTAAGCCTGCCGCTCGACGCGTATCGCACTTTTGGTCTGGAGGCCCGCTTCGGCTTCAATCGCACCACACCGGCCTTGTTCATCTCCGATCTGCTCAAACAAGGATTCTTACTCATATTGATCGGCATTCCCATCATCGCCCTCTTGCTTTGGCTGCTCACCCATAGCGGCGCATGGTGGTGGCTGCTGGGCTGGGCGGCCTGGATGGGACTGAGCTTGTTCATGATGTGGGCTTATCCGGCTTGGATCGCGCCGCTCTTCAATAAATTTTCACCCCTGCAAGATCCGGCTCTGCAACAACGCATCGTCGGGCTGCTGACGCGTTGCGGCTTCGCCAGCAACGGCATCTTCGTGATGGACGGCTCCACACGCTCGCAACACGGCAACGCCTATTTCACCGGCTTCGGCGCCAATAAACGCATCGTCTTCTTCGATACCTTATTGAAGACCCTCACCTCCGATGAAATCGAGGCGGTGCTCGCCCACGAGCTGGGCCATTTCAAGCACGGCCATATCACCCAACGCCTGCTGGTGATGGCGATCACCACCTTCATCGGTTTCGCGGCGCTGGGCTGGCTGAGCGGCCAAGCCTGGTTCTACAATGGGCTGGGCATCAGCCAGGCCTCCGCCCCGGCTCTGCTTCTGCTGTTTCTGTTCACCGCGCCTTATTTCACGAGTCTACTTCATCCCCTGTCCGCCTACTGGATGCGCAAACACGAGTTCGAGGCCGACGCCTTCGCCGCGCGGCACACCCGCGCCCAACCGCTCATCGACGCGCTGGTCAAACTCTACGAGGAAAACGCCGCGACCCTCACACCCGACCGCTGGTATTCGGCCTATCACGACAGTCATCCGCCGGCGCCGGTACGTATCGCCCAGCTCGCGGCGCATGCTACGCGCGGATGAACGACTCCCTGCATGGCATGACCAGATTCACGTCCCGCCCTTCCTCCAAGCGTTCGCGCCCTGTTTCACCGACTGCGGTAGCTAGCGACGACACTGAAGGTCTGCCCGGCCTGGTCATCAGCAACTTCGGCGCCGCCTTGGAAATAGAAGACGCCACGGGCCATGTTCATCGTTGCACGGCGCGTAAAAAAGCCGGGGCGCTGGTGTGCGGCGACCGCGTGCGCTGGCAGGCCACCAACTCGAACGAAGGCGTCATCCTCGCGTTGCAACCGCGCACCTCCCTGCTGGTGCGGCCCGATCCGCGCGGCCAACTCAAACCCATGGCCGCCAACGTCGATCAGCTCCTCGTGGTCACCGCGCCGCGCCACCGTCCCGCCCACGGCGACACCGCCAGCAGCGAAAATGATCAAGTGCTCGATGAACAATTGATCGATCGTTATCTCGCCGCCGCCGCGTTGTGCCATATCGACGCGCTGATTCTGATCAACAAAGCGGATTTATTTAATGACGACGGGCACGCGGCGGCCGAACAGGTCGCGGCGCTTTATCGCGGCATCGGCTATCCGGTGCGGTTTACCGCGGCGAAGAAACAACAGGGTTTGGAGTCCCTGACCCAAGCGCTGCGAAATAAAACCAGCGTCATCATCGGTCAATCCGGAGTGGGCAAATCCTCGCTCGCGCTCGCGCTTCATCCCGGCCAGGAAATCCGCGTCGGCGCCGTGTCGGCCAATAGCGGCGAAGGCCGCCACACCACCACCACGGCGGCGCTTTACCATCTGCCCGGCGGCGGCGATTTGATCGATTCGCCCGGCGTGCGCGACTTCGGCTTGTGGCATGTCGATACCGCGGAACTCGCGGAAGGTTTCCTGGAGTTCGGCCGCTACGCCGGTTTATGCCGCTTCAACAACTGCACTCACCGCAGTGAACCGGGATGCGCGGTGGACATGGCGGCCGGCAATGGGGAAATCAGTCCGCGGCGGCTAGCAAGCTACCGGCGCATCGCCGCCGCGATGCAAACCTAAGGTAACTCTTAGCGATGGATGGGACAGGCGCTTGCGATGAAAGATCAAGCTGCTTCATCACGCTCTTGCTTAGAACAAGCAGCGGAATGATGAAAAGCGACCGCTACAGGACAAGCTCTACAGATCAAGCGCTGAAGTAAACTGCGGCGACGCCGAGCTTACCTGAATGAATTAGCGGCGCGCTCCTGCAGCGTACCCTAACCCTGAATTCAACATCTTCAACTCGCCAACGCGGTTTTCGTCCGTAACGCCAAGCGTAGCCAATCGCTGTTGGTAAGAACATCGGCCAGGGTATTCTTATCAAGCACCGCCATGAAGGCGCGTTGCGCTTCGTGTAACGTGCCTTTGAGAACACAGGCCATTGCAATAGGACAGGTGTTCAGCTCGCGGTTAAAACATTCCACCAAATTGAAATTCACTTCGGTGTGACGCACCACGTCACCGATAACGATTTCTTCGGGCGGCCGCGCCAGACCGATACCGCCACCGCGGCCCCGGGTGGTTTGAATGAAGTCGTGGATGGACAGATTATGCACCACCTTCACCAGGTGATTGCGTGAAATGCCGTAAGCGCGGGCGATTTCGGTGATGGTGGCCGTGCGCTCCGGTACCAGCCCCAGATACAACAACACCCGCAATGAGTAATCCGTATAAAGAGTCAACTGCATAACATTCTCCTCGGCCAGGGCGTCTTTACCCATGCGCCGGAGCATCAAACCTAGGGAGTGGATTCCGGCTCCACCAATAAAGCCGCCGTGAGCAGCACCAATCCTCTCACCAAAAGTATCGCCTTGGCTTGACTGTAATGATCCGCGCGGCCTTCGCCGTCACCGCGAAATATCTTACGCGCCGACTGGATTTGGAGAAAGTACAACGCATAAAGCGTGAACACCAAACCGACGTGCATCCAGATTAGAAACGAGAATATTTCCTCATGTTCGATCAAACGACGATACCAGTCGCCGGTGAGATAAAGATAAAACGGCATGGCCAAATCGAACAGCATCACGCTGACCATGATAGGGATGTGCAGCCAGCGATAACGGGACAAATAGAATGCGGCGAGCATGACCAGGTAGGTTCCCGCCGCCACCCACACCGTTTCTACCGTCATGTACCATAACCTCTCAAGGACATGAACCGGAGATTACCATGGTATTACGCTCAGGTTAAGGCTCGCACGGCATTGCGCCGCGCGGATTACAGCGATTTACGTCCCGCGAAAGCGTGCGACAGTGTTCCACCGTCGATATATTCCAACTCACCGCCGAGAGGAACGCCGTGGGCGATGCGGCTGGCTTTAATACCGCGTGCGCGCACCAATTCACTGATGTAATGCGCGGTGGCTTCACCTTCCACCGTGGGATTGGTGGCGAGTATCACTTCCTTGATCTCACCCTCGGCGAGCCGGTCCAGCAAATCCGCCACGCCCAGTTCCTCGGGACCGATACCGTCCAACGGCGAGAGATGGCCCATCAACACGAAATACAAACCGCGGTAGCCGGTGGCATGTTCCACCGCCAAAACGTCAGCCGGCGATTCCACCACGCACAATTGACCATGGTCGCGCTGCGCATTGCCGCACATCGCGCACACTTCCAGTTCGGTAAAGGTGCGGCAACGCGCGCAATGGCCGACCCGTTCCGCCGCGTTCGCCAACGCTTGCGCCAAACGGCGCGCACCCTCGCGATTGCGTTGCAGCAGATGATAGGTCATGCGCTGCGCCGACTTCGGTCCGACGCCCGGCAGGCAGCGCAACGCCTCCATCAATTCCGAGATCAGCGAAGTTTCCCGCGTCAGATTCATCAGAACGGCATCTTGAATCCGCCGGGCAAACCCATGCCCGAGGTGACGGTGGCCATTTTTTCCTGAGTGCGGGTTTCGATCTGCCGCACCGCGTCGTTCACCGCGGCGGCCAGCAAGTCTTCCAACATTTCTTTGTCTTCCTGCATCAGGCCGGCGTCGATGTTGACCCGCTTCACGTCATGCCGACCGGTCATCACCACGCTGACCATACCGCCGCCGGCTTGGCCGGTGACTTCCATCTCCGCCAATTCCTGCTGCGCGCGCTGCACGTTTTCCTGCATGCGCTGCGCCTGCTTCATCATATTACCCAATCCGCCTTTCATCTCGTCCTCCTCAACCACATGTTGTCTGCACGCTTTCCATCAGTCGACCGGCTGCACCGATTCCGGCACGACCCGGGCCTCGAACATCTCCTGCAAAGTTTTGACATTACCGTCCTGCGCAATGGATTCCTGCGCCGCGCGCAGACGATCCTGACTCACCCGCTCCTTCATCAAGGCCGGAGTTTCCGCCTCCGGCGCGGCGATGCTGAACACTAGCTTCACCGGCCTGCCCAGATGCGTGCTCAGAGATTCCTGCAAGCGCTGCTCGAGCCGGGCATTGCGCAGCGAAGCATGCACGGGAGCGATCACCAAATGGAACACATCACCGTCGCGGGCCTTCAGCGAACAGTTTACCGCCAGCTCGCGGGCGATGCCGTGCAGGCGCAAGGCGTCGATGAGGGTGTTCCAATCATCGGCATGCGCGGCGGCGGGCGCGCCACCGGCAACGGATTGGGAACTGGCGGGCATGGCTGGCGCACGCGGCGCGGAAGGTGCGGCTACCTGTACCGCTGCCGCCTTTACGGGGGCGGGCATTACCGGCACCGCCGTCACGGGCGCGGAGTGGCGCGGCGCGGCGGCAGCCGGCGGCGCGCTCGCCGCCGCTTCTCCGGCAGCGGCCGGCACGAAAGCCAGCATCCGCAACAACACCATTTCGAAACCGGAACGCGGCGCGGGCGCCAAAGACAGATCGCGTCGGCCGATCAAAGCGATTTGATAAAACAGCTGCACGTCCTCGGGACTGATCGCACCCGCCAAACGCGCCGCCGCCTCCGCGTAAGTCTCATCAGCGGCGGCAGCCGGCACCGCTTGCACCACCGCCACGTGATACAGCAGGGAAATCAATTCCGCCAGCACGTCGCCGTAATCCGGCGCGAACTCGGCCAGCTCGGCGCTGTGCCGCAACAGCGCCGCGCCGTCGCGCGCCGCGAGGGCTTCGGCCAGGGCAACGACCTGGGCGTGCTCGATACTGCCCAGCATGATGCGCACATCCGCCTCAGTGACCTGGCCGCCGCCGAAGGCGATGGCCTGATCCAATAAACTCAGCGCGTCGCGCATGCTGCCGTCCGCCGCCCGCGCCAGTTGACTCAAGGCCGCCGGCTCGGCGGTAATACTTTCTTGTCCCAGGACATGGGCGAGGTGGGCGCGGATGGTCTCGGGCGCCATGCGCTTGAGATTGAATTGCAGACAGCGCGACAGGATCGTCACCGGCAGGCGCTGCGGATCGGTGGTGGCCAGCAGGAATTTCACGTGCGGCGGCGGCTCTTCCAGCGTCTTCAACAACGCGTTGAAACTGTGGGTGGAGAGCATGTGCACTTCGTCGATGAGATAGACCTTATAACGGCCGCTGGTCGGCGAATACTGGACGTTCTCCAGCAGCTCGCGGGTATCTTCCACCTTAGTGCGCGACGCGGCATCGACTTCGATCAAATCGACGAAGCGGCCTTCATCGATCTCCCGGCAAGCGCCGCAAATACCACAGGGCCGGGAGGTGATGCCCTGCTCGCAATTGAGGGATTTGGCGAAGATGCGCGCCACGGTGGTTTTACCCACCCCGCGGGTGCCGGTGAACAAATAGGCATGATGCAGGCGCTGGCTGTCCAGGGCATTGATGAGCGCCCGCAGCACATGTTCTTGCCCCATCATCTCCTGGAAGTTGCGGGGCCGCCATTTACGGGCAAGGACTTGGTAACTCATGCTCTATCGCGGTGACATTCGACGCCTAAGGATGCCGGCATTGTAACCGAATTCGGCGCGGTGCGAGGGGAGAAAAGGGTGGCAGCCCGAACCCGCCCGACCCCGGCACACGCATCCGCTGCTGCCGCTGCTCCCTTCCGGGCCTGACGGGGTTCACAGCGTATCGTTGCGGGAGGACCGGCCCGGGCCGCCATAATTTTGTGGCCGCCGCGCATCGCGCGCGGGGCTAAGGATGAAATTGGCGGAGAGGGAGGTCCTATTCGGCCCTGCCGGGCCTCACCCCTCCGGGGCCATCGCCGCTGCGCGCCGATGTTCTCCCTCGCTGCGCTCGGTCGTCGAACCCGGCTGATCGATCACCGAGGATTCGAATCCCGGTGGGCGCCATGGATTCTTTCCATTGCAACTTGTCGCATGCCACATCAATAAAATTGGCGGAGAGGGAGGGATTCGAACCCTCGGTACGCTTTTGGCGTACACACACTTTCCAGGCGTGCTCCTTCGACCGCTCGGACACCTCTCCGGGAAACAGGCCCGCGAGGGCCTGCAAAGGCGGCCAAGGTTAAACTAGAATGGCCTTTGGCGCAACGGCGGCGCCGGGAATTATCGCTGGAAAACCGGTCGAGCGCGCACCGTTCAAAACGCCGCGGACGGTGGACCGGCCGCGTCTCCGCCAACGGACCGAAGACCGGGTGGTTAGCCAAGTGAAGCGGTGCTGGCGCGTGGCCCGCGAATTACTATCCAGCCCCGTTCAGCTTGCGCTTATCTCAATTGATCGCCGTCGTGAACGGGGGCGGGTCCAAATGAAGATCGGCACCGGCCCCATAAAAATATGGCCACACCGGCACGGCGGCTCCGCGTCGCCTGCTCGGCATAGGCAAGAAATCAAACTCGCCCTGAGCAACACACTACTGGCGCCGTCGGCGGCGCTGACCGATACATATTCATGACGGTGTCCATGTTATAACGACATTGCCGGAGACTGAGAGGTACGCATGAGCTTCGATTCGACGCCTCGCGATGATTTGCGGCTCGCCATCGGCGAGGCCTTCCTCGCCGATGAAACCGCTTGCGTCGAAACCTTGTTGCAAAACGTGTCTCTGGACGATGACACACGCGCCCGCATTCAAAACCGCGCCCGGGAATTGGTAACGGCGGTTCGCGCCCGGCCGCACAAGGAAAGTTTGCTGGACGCTTTCCTCCACGAATACGATCTCTCCTCGCAAGAAGGCGTGGTGCTGATGTGTCTCGCCGAGGCGCTGCTGCGCATACCCGACACCGCGACCATCGACGGCCTGATCCGCGACAAGCTCGCCAAAGGCCAGTGGGACCAGCATCTCGGCCATAGTCCTTCGCTGCTGGTCAATGCTTCCACCTGGGGCTTGCTGCTGACTGGGCGGATCGTCAAGCTGGCGCCCGACCAATTCGACGACACCGGCCATTTCCTCGGCCGGCTGGCGGTGCGCGTCGGTGAACCGGTGATCCGCGCCGCCATCAAACGCGCCATGCGCATCCTCGGCGAACAATTCGTGATGGGCCGCGACATCGGCGAGGCGCTGCGGCGCGGCGAACAGCCCGAGCATCGCGCTTATCGTCACTCCTACGACATGCTCGGCGAAGCCGCCCTCACCCGCCACGATGCCGACCGTTATACCGAGGCCTATCTCAACGCCATTCACGCCATCGCCGCCCAGGCCGGCAAAACCGGCGGCAGCGTGTTCGCGCGACCCGGCATCTCGGTGAAACTCTCGGCGCTGCATCCCCGTTATGAATTCGCTCAGCATGAACGGGTGATGACCGAGCTGCTGCCGCGCCTGCACCAGTTGGCACGCGCCGCCAAACAGGCCGACATCAGTCTGACCCTCGACGCCGAAGAGGCGGACCGCTTGGATTTATCCCTGGATCTCTTCGCCGCGGTGTTCAGCGCCCACGAACTGAACACCTGGGAAGGCTTGGGCCTGGCGGTGCAGGCTTACCAAAAACGCGCGCGGCCGGTATTGAATTGGCTGATCGACATCGCCCGCTCGTACGGCAAACGCATCCCGGTGCGCCTGGTGAAAGGCGCTTATTGGGATACCGAAATCAAACGCGCGCAACAAGCGGGGCTAGCGGACTATCCGGTGTTCACCCGCAAGGCCAACACCGATGTCTCGTACCTCGCTTGCGTCAAACGCCTGTTCGAAGCCCGCGACGCGTTGTTTCCCCAATTCGCCACCCACAACGCCCACACCGTTGCCGGTATTCTGGAAATCGCCGGCCGCCGCCGCGACTTTGAATTTCAACGCCTGCACGGCATGGGTAGCGCGTTGTACGAAGAAGTGCTGCAACGCGCCGACAGCCAACTGTCTTGCCGGGTTTATGCGCCGGTAGGCAGTCATGAAGATTTATTGCCTTATCTGGTGCGCCGCTTGTTGGAGAATGGCGCCAACAGTTCCTTCGTCAACCGGCTGGAAGACCAGCGCGCGCCTGTCGAGCAACTTATCGCCGACCCGCTGACGCAGGTCGCCGCCCTTACGCTGAAATCCCATCCGCTGATTCCGCGTCCGGCGCATCTCTACCCCGACCGCCGCAATTCCGCTGGCCTCAATTTCGCCGATTCCCTCGCGCTGCGACACGTAGCCGATGAACTCAACGCCGCGTTTACACAAACCTGGCGCGCGGCTCCCTTGGTGGAAGGAAAACATGGCGACGGTGAAGAACAGGCCGTGTTCGATCCTGGCGATCGGCGTCGCCGCATCGGCGGCGTCATTCATGCCGATGCCGCTACCGTCACCCGCGCCATCGCCGTCGCCGCGGCGGCCGCGCCGGCCTGGGCACGCACGGCCGCGGAACAACGCGCCGCCATTTTGGAAAACGCCGCCGACAAGATCGAACACCATCGCGCCGAACTGATGGCCCTCTGTATCCGGGAGGCCGGCAAGACCGTCGCCGACGCGCTTGCCGAAGTACGCGAGGCCGCGGATTTTTGCCGCTATTACGCGGCGCGGGCCCGCCGCGATTTCGGCGCGCCGCTGATCTTGGCCGGCCCCACCGGCGAACACAATGAAGTACAGCGCCACGGCCGCGGCGTGTTCGCCTGCATCAGCCCCTGGAATTTTCCACTGGCAATTTTCACCGGCCAAGTGAGCGCGGCCCTCGCCGCCGGCAATGCGGTGATCGCCAAACCGGCCGGGCAAACGCCCTTGATCGCTTACCGCGCCGTGCAACTCCTGCACGACGCGGGCGTGCCGCTCGAGGTATTGCACTTCGTACCCGGCGCGGGCAGCGTGATCGGCGCGGCGCTCAGCGGCGATGAACGCATCACCGGCATCGCCTTCACCGGCTCCACCGCCACCGCCAAACATCTGCAACGCGCCCTCGCCGCGCGCGAAGGCGCCATCGTGCCCCTCATCGCCGAGACCGGCGGCCAAAACTGCATGATCGCCGACAGCTCGGCCTTGCCCGAACAAGTGGTGAAAGACGTCATCCGTTCCGCCTTCAACAGCGCGGGCCAACGCTGTTCGGCGCTGCGGGTCTTGTTTCTGCAAGAAGAGATCGCACCCAAGGTGATCGAGATGCTGGCCGGCGCCATGGCGGAATTGCGGATCGGCGATCCCGCCCTGCTCACCAGCGACATCGGTCCGGTCATCGACGAAAGCGCCCGCCTCACACTCGCCGAACATGCCGTGCGCATGAGTTCGGCAGGTCGTTTAATTTATCAAACACCTTTACCGGCCGGCACTGAACACGGCTGCTACTTCGCGCCGCGGGTTTTTGAAATCGACCGTCTCGCTCAACTGCAACAGGAGATATTCGGTCCCGTACTGCATATCATCCGTTACGCGGCGCGCGATCTGGAGCGGGTCATCGACGACATCAACGCCACCGGCTACGGCCTCACCGTCGGCGTGCACAGCCGCATCGAAGCCACCGCGCATTACCTTCAATCGCGCCTGCGGGTGGGCAATTGCTACATCAATCGCGACATGATCGGCGCGGTGGTCGGTGTGCAGCCCTTCGGCGGTGAAGGCTTGTCCGGCACCGGCCCCAAGGCCGGCGGGCCGGATTATCTCTTGCGCTTCGCCGTGGAGCGCACCCTCACCGTCAACACCGCCGCCGTGGGCGGCAACACCGCCTTATTATCCTTGGGTAGCGAGTAACTAACCCTACGCCATTCGCCTTGCGCGAACGGCAAAAAAATCAAGATGGCCAGTCGCAATACCTCATCAGTTTGATAACTCGGCGCTTAACAATCCATACGCCACTCGCGTAAATTCATCCCAAAAACTTTTACACACTAAAAATATATAAATACAGTTAAACCGCTGCATCTGTACACTACCGAAATATAAGCTATTTTAAGAGGTGAGGGTTCATGCCTAGGATTGTTTCGCGTTCGGCAGCCCAGTTCAGCAACGGCGATAAGGAAAACGCCGCCACCAAACAAGGGAAGGTATCTGCGCTCAAGCAAATACCAATTTAGTTGGTCGTTTAGTTTGGCGACATCATGCAATTATGACAAACACTCCGTTCGATGGTGATTTATCGTACCCCGCCAGTACCATCGCTCGGCTGACGGCCATCATCGAATTAGCGCCCATGGCGATCGTGATGATCGATAACCAAGGCCGTATCTTGCTGATGAACAAAGAGGCCGAAGTCCTCTTCGGTTATCGGCGCGATGAATTATTGGGGCGCCCGGTGGAATTATTGATACCACTGGAATTCCAAGCCGGCCACCCGGCATTGCGTCGAAATTTTTTCACCAACCCCCGCCCGCGGCGAATGGGCGCGGGCCGCGACTTGTTCGGCCTGCGCAAGGACGGCAGTAAATTTCCGGTGGAAATCGGCCTCAATCCCATCGAGACCGAAGATAGCCTGTTCGTACTCAGCGCCATCGTCGATATCACAGAACGCAAACGGCTGGAAAATCTTTTTCGCGCCACCGTGGAATCCGCCCCCACCGCCATGGTGATGATCGACAAGGGGGGATCGATCGTCATCGTCAACGCCGAAACCGAAAAGCTGTTCGGTTATTCCCGCAGCGAGTTACTGGGCCGTCATGTCGAGGAACTGATTCCCGAACGCTTTCGCATGGCCCACCCGCAAATGCGTACGCGTTTTTTCGCCGCCCCCGAAGCCCGCCGCATGGGAATAGGCCGCGACTTGTTCGGCTTGCGCAAGGACGGCAGCGAATTTCCCGTGGAAATCGGCCTCAATCCCATCGAAACCGAGGAAGGCCTGTTCGTCCTCAGCGCCATCGTCGATATCACCGAGCGCAAACGGTTGGAGACCGCGCTGCGGCAAACCAACGAACTGCTGGAACAACGCGTTCAGCAACGCACGGTGGAGCTTACCGCGCAGGCGGAAAAGCTCCGGCGTTCCAACGAGGCGTTGGAACGCAGCAATAT
Source organism: Gammaproteobacteria bacterium (assembly GCA_919903055.1). GTDB lineage: Bacteria > Pseudomonadota > Gammaproteobacteria > DRLM01 > DRLM01 > CAKKSB01. The sequence continues at coordinate 13,150 of CAKKSB010000032.1, forward strand.
CGAGTTGCAGCAATTCGCCTACATCGCGTCCCACGATTTGCAATCGCCGCTGCGCAGCATCAGCGGTTTCGTGCAATTGCTGCGCGCGGAATACACCGGCCGCCTGGATGCCCAAGCCGATGATTGGATCGCGCGCACCGTACAATCCATCCAACTCATGCATACCTTGATACAGGATTTACTGGCGTATTCACGCATCGAATCGCTCGCCCGTCCTTTAAAACGGCTGCGGTTTCGCGACATTTTCAACGACGCGGTCTCGCTGCTCGACGCGGCCATCACCGAAGCGGGCGCCCAAGTCACCTGCGATGAATTACCGGTGGTGATCGGTGACCGTTCGCAATTGGTGCAACTGCTGCACAACCTCATCGGCAATGCTCTCAAGTATCACGGCGCGGATGCGCCGCGCGTGCATGTCAGCGCGGAACACCGGGGCAACGATTGGGTATTTTCGGTGAGCGACAACGGCGTCGGGATAGAGCCGCAATATTATGAAAAAATTTTCGAAATATTCCAGCGCCTGCACAATCAACAGGAATACCCCGGCACCGGCATCGGACTGGCGGTTTGCCGCCGCGTCGTCCATCGCCATGGCGGCAAAATTTGGGTGGAGTCGGTGCGCTGCCAAGGAAGTCAATTCTATTTCACCCTCCCGGAAAGGACGGAATACGACACATGACGGAAGAACTCGTGCGCGGCAGCCCCGCGGAAATCCTCTTGGTCGAAGATAACGAGAACGACGTGGAACTCACTCGTCTGGGTTTTAAACGAACCAAGCTGGAAGTCAACTTACATCATGCGAAAGACGGCGTGGAATGCATGGCCTTCTTACGCAAACAAGGCATCTACGCCAACTCACCGGTCCCCGACTTGATTTTGCTCGATTTGAATATGCCACGGATGGATGGCCGCGAAGTACTCATCGAACTCGTCGCCGACCCGCACTTAGCGCATTTACCCGTGGTGATTTTAACCACGTCCGCGGAAGATCAGGAAATCCTGACCATGTATAGACATCGTTGCAATTCGTACTTCATCAAACCGGTCGATTTCGATAAATTTCTTCATGTGGTGCGTTTGATCGGTGAATACTGGTTTAACGGAGCAGCATTACCCAGGATTGACCGCTCCACGAGCCGTAACCAAGCTGACACGTTCAGTTAGCGCAACGCGGACGCGGAAGAGTTAGCTCTGGCCGGGCCGGGAGCTTCGGCTGAAACCCATGCGTTTCAATATATCGTCTCCATCCAGGAAGTGGTGTTTAAGCGCGGCCGATAGGTGGAACAACGCGATGATCGCCGTGGCGTAAGCGAGATACATGTGCAACGCGACCAATCTCTCGGCTCCGTCTTTCGAGAACTCCATCACACTGGGAATTTCAAATAATTCATAAATCGAAACCGGATCACCTTGCGAGGTATACGACAGATAGCCCGTCAGCGGCACCACACCCAATGCAATGATGAGCGCGCCGTGTACCCAGCGCGCGGTACGATGTTCCCATTTGGCCAGTCTCGCCGAGAGTTGAGGAGACGGACTCATCAGCAGCCAAACGATTTTTATTAAAAACAAGCCCAGCACGATTAATCCCAAGGTGAGGTGTAAATCCAGCGCACGGTAATACCATGGGTCTTCGTTATCCAAGCCGGACATATACCAGCCCAATGGAATCAGAAAAAATAGTAAAAACGCGATCAGCCAGTGCAAAATTTTGCTTATCGACCCATACCGTTCCCGGCTATTTTTCATCATTGCTTTTTCTCTGCCAGTGAGTGTTTGCCGAAGTGTTCGATCAAAGCGGGACGCTACGAATGGGGGTTCGAGACCGGCTTGCCGCCGTTTCCAAGATCACCGTATACAACATTTGCAATGCCAGCACCGGTCAACCTTGAGTAAAACCCAATAAGATTGCGGGCAATTCCCGCTTTAAAATTTCCGCCGCCTTATCCGCGGCACGCTGCCGCGCCATGGCGTCCAGTGTGGCGGATTCTTTTATGTTCCAGCGCTGCGAGCCGCGCACGCGTCCCGTTTGGTCACGCAACGTCAACTCCAAGCTGCCGGCATACCAATACCAGCCTTCGCGCTTGCCGAGGTCATTCAAACTTAATGAGGCTTCGAGAAAATAATCCGCCGCGCCGTCGTCGGCCGCGTGGAAACCGCTGTCCGCCAAGCCGGCGCGCAAAGCGCGCTGTAGATTTTCATTATTCTCGCCGCCGGCGCGCGGCGCGATGGTCATCCGTTTCAGCAAGGTGGCGAGATCGGCTTCCAATTCCGCGATATTCCACGGCGCGGGCAGCCCCTGCCCGCTGCTGTCGACCACTCGCAACATACGTTGATATTCGGCGCGCTCCCGTTGCGCGGTCACCGCCTGAGCCGACGCGCGCACCTGATCCAATCCATCGCGCTGTTCGCGGGCCCGCGCGATATGGCCGCGAGTCGCTTCGTCCAAAGCTTGAATATCCTGGCGCAAGCCACGCGCCGACTGGGCGCGCGGCAAAACCGCCAAGGCGTAATATTCCCGGCTGAGCGGATCGCGCCAGATATCGGCGATGTCGATGCCGCTGATCAGCGCCTCGCTGCGGGTGCGCACCGCCCGCGACGTGTCCAAGGATTGCGCTTCCTCGCTGCGACCATCCGCGGTTTTACGTTGAAAGCGCTGTACATCGCTACTCTCTTCCGCCACCGCCACTTGAAATACCTTGGCGATATCGGCGCGGGCGCGATCCTTGGCGTTATCCAAACGCAAGTCGGCACCGCGTCCCAGCAAATATTGTTTGGAGGAAAAACGCGCGCTTTCACCGTTGAGCCAATCCGGCGCCGAACGGCCGGCGTCCTTCACCGCCGCGCCGCACGCCAGCAAACCCACAGCGAGTAAACACCAGAAAGCAATACGGCAATGACGCATGATGACGTCTCCCTAATTGCGGCGCCGCTGATCGATGACCGCGGGCTGATGAGCGAGCGGACGCGGCACCACATCGGCCGGCACCACCCAATGTTCGACGATAAACCGCTTGGTCCCCGAATTCACGATGATGTCATTGTACTCCCTGACACCCACCATCACACCGGCGGCATCGCGCGCTTCGAGAGTGAGTCGGTAGCGGCCGGGCGCAAGCGGCAGACGCGCGATATACATGCGGCTGGGCAAGGTCGACCAACTGCGGGTATCGGCGCGTTCGGTGAGCAGGCCCGCCACGTTCACCAATAAACCCAGGGCGTCATTACCTTGCCGCTCCGATTGTTTGATGGTTTTATTCTTCACCACCGCGCGGCCGACGGCGCGGGCGACGATCGCCGGCATCTCGCGCTCCAATTCCGCCAACGCCATCCGCTCCACATCCTCCACCAGTTCGCCGTCGGCCGCCGGTCCGCCGGTCGCGGAGAGAGTGGCGCGCGTCACCGTCGGTACGCGCGACTGATAATAAGGCAAGGCCACCGTCACCAGCCGCCCATCCGCCGCGTACACGCCGGTGATAATTTCCCGTTTCAACGGGGCGAGGCCGCTTTCCAATATCAATACCACTTCGCCCTTGCCGCGCAAATCATCGCCGCTGTCGTTCTCCTTCACGGCGAAAACTTGGCGATAGCGGATTAATTCATCGTTTAAATCCTGATGCGCGGCCACCCGCAGCAAATCCCGCTGCAGACTCTCGGGCGGCGGCACGGAATACCCGGCGGGATAGGCACGATAGGCTTCGTAGGCACCGCGGTAGGCGATCATCGCGTCGTCCCATTCGCCCAGGGACTCGAAAATCAAGCCCGATAAATAACGCGCGAAGCCGCTGGGTGCCGGCGTGTCCTTGGGAATTTGGGTGAGCGCGTCGTCCATCTGCAATACCTCAACCCGGGTGTCGTCCAATTTACCGAGAGCGAGATAATTGAGGGCGGCGAAAATATGCGCGTAAATGCGCTCGTAATGGGCACCGCCATAGGCACGCAAAATATCATTCACCGCCAACGCGCCGGCCTGCTCGCTGACGCTCAGCACCGCGTATTTTTCCATGAGCGGCTTGGCCTGTTCCAAGGCGGCGTTACTGCCCGGATAGTCGCCGGCCTGATGCAGGAGGACCGCTTTGTTGAGCAGGTACAACACCTCGTCCTGGCGGGAGGACGATTGTTCGCCGAGAGATTTAAGCGCGTCCGCCGGCTGGCCGGCGGCGATCAGCGCGTCCATGCGTCCGATGCCGTCGCTGTAAGTCGCGCAGCCTTGCAGCGCGGCCAGCGCCGCAACCACACCCATCCGCAACGCCCATGAACACGCGCGCGACACGACGGCTACCGGGCGGGCGTTCGTTACGGCCTTACGCTGGGGCCGGTGACGTATTTCTTGATCTTCTTCTGACCGACCCACACCTTGCGATTGTCGGCCAAGCTGATCAAGTTGAGGTCTATTTGATAGAAGCGCACCTGCTTCTTGCCTTCGGTGTCGAGGATGGTGCTGATGGTGCCCTTGAGCATGAAGTCGGCGCCGCGTTCCTGGCCCATGGCATTGCGGGTGTCGTCACTGGCGTTGAGGTCTTGATCGCCGCGTTCCTGACGGACGTCTTTACGCTCCTCGCTCGACGCGACGAATACCACCTTGCCGGAATTGATCAAAACCCGTTCCATGTCGCTGACGAAAGTCTGCATGTTGATGTGCTCGTGGCTGAGATTGCGGATCTCGCCGACGATCACCGCCGGATCGCGCTTGCGCTGGCCGGTGAACTCGCCCAGCCAGGTCCGCGCCAGCACGTCGTCGATCATCTCTTCCGACACCAGCCGTGAATCGGTGTCGTTCCAGCGTCCGCTGATGTCTTTCACTTCGTCGGGCGACATGCGTTCTACTTTGGTCGCACAGGCTGTCAACACCACGCCCATCATCAGCAACAGACCCAGCCGTTTCAATACCGTGATCATTTTTTTCGTTCCTCCGCCAACTTGTCGAAAATCGTTTCGCCGTGGCTGCCCACATAGCGATTGAAACCGTTGTTCATTTCCTCGACGCCGCGCACGGTATCTTTAACTTGCTGGAGATCCAGCTCGGCGAGAGAGTAAATCATGTTGCTCTTTACATCGCGCCAGCGGCCGATGATCTTGGCGCCGCTGAGGTTGACGCGAGTGAGATTATCGATTTGCTGCGATACCGCCTGTTCCACCGCCTGATCGTCGCCCTTGCCGCTGGAGGCGAGATAATCGTTCGACGCCACGTTCATATACGAAGACAATACCCGGGCCAACTCGGCACGGGCGCGGTTGTCGGCGGTGGATGTCTGCAAAGACATATCGCCCAA
>CAKKSB010000033.1 GCA_919903055.1 Gammaproteobacteria bacterium
TAAATTAGCTATTGCAGTTTGCTCGCCGTGTCGTGTTTAATGGGCGCCGTGCGAAAAATAAAAATCAATCCGCCCGCTTAAGATTGAGGATGTAATGCCGCGCTGAGCGGGCCGGCTTGGTAACCGAGATTGCTGATAGTTCGGAACACATAATAATGATAGACCGTGGTAAACGCTCGCCACAGCCAGATCACAGCACACCTTCAGCCGCCGAGCACCTTTTGTTAGAGTGCATCCGGCGCGCGCAGCAACAATATATCGACGCTCTCGATGCGCCGGCCCTGTTCAATCAATTGCTCAACAATTTTCTGCAACTGACCGAGAGCGGTTTCGGCTTCGTCGGCGACATCCTTCACGATGAAAACGCCGCGCCTTTCCTCAAGACCCGCGCCCTCAGCAATATCGCCTGGAATAAAGTCACGCGCACGCTGTATGAGCGCCACGCTCCGCAAGGCATGGAATTCCGCAAGCTCGATTCCTTGTTCGGCGCGGTGATCACCAGCGGCAGCGCGGTGATCGCCAACGATCCGCGACACGATCCGCGCCGCGGCGGTACGCCCAAAGGCCATCCGGCCATGGAAAATTTTCTGGGACTGCCTTTGTGGTGCGACGGCCGGCTGATCGGTATGGTGGGCCTGGCCAACCGCGAGGGCGGCTACCATCAAGCCTTGATCGATTATCTCACTCCGCTGTTGGAAACCACCGCCACCTTGATCCAGGCTTACCACGGTCAAGTCAAACGGGGCGCTGCGGCAAACGGTTTGCTGGAAACCCAGGCGTCCCTGCAGGAACAACTCGCCGCGCAAACCCGCGAGTTGCGCGGCGGCAATAAAAAATTGCGCAAGGAGGTCAAGGAACGTCAGCGATTGGAAGCGGCGTTGCGCGACGTGGCGACGGCGGTTTCCGCCAGCACCGGCGATCAATTCCATCGTTCGCTGGTGGAGGCGCTCACCCGGGTGTTGCGGGTGGACATGGCTTTTATCAGCGTGATGACCGGCGAACGGACGCAGGCCGAGATCGTCACCTTGTGCGACCGCGGCGCCATCGTCAGCAATTATCATTACCCGCTGGTCGGCACACCCTGCCAAGACGTGCTGGAAGGCCGTCCGAATTATTTTCCCAGCGAATTGCGCCGCCACTTTCCCGACTGTCCCTTGGCGGCGCAATTCGGATTGGAAAGTTTTTTGGCGGTGCCTTTCTTCGACACCGGCGGCCAGCCGCTGGGACTGGTGGCGATCGCGCGCCGCAAAGCGCTGAGCGAACCGCAACCCGCCGAGGCGATACTGCAAATTTTCGCGGCGCGCATCGCCGCCGAATTGATTCACCAGCGCGACAATCAAAAAAACCGCAAACTGTCGCTGGCTCTCGAACAAACCGCCGACGCGGTGATGATCACCGACCGCGACGGCGTGATCGAATACACCAATCCCGCCTTCACGGCGATGACCGGCATCGCCGCCAACACCGCCTTAGGCAATACGCCGAGTATCGTCAAATCCGGTAAACACGACGTGGCGTTCTATCGCAATATGTGGGCGGTGCTGCTGGCCGACCAGCCGTTCCGCGACATCCTCATCAACCGCAAAAAAAACGGCGAACTGTATTACGAAGAAAAAACCATCACGCCGCTGAAAGGCGCCGATGGCGAGATCACTCACTACATCTCCACCGGCAAGGACATCACCGAACGCATGCAGACTCAGGAGCGCTTGCACTACCTGGCGTATCACGACGTCTTGACCGGCTTGCCCAACCGCCAGCTGTTCATGGAACGTCTCGAACACGCTCTGGCTTTATCGCGCACCAGCGGCCGGCAGCTCGCGGTGTTATGCCTGGATGTGGATTGTTTCAAGATCATCAACGACACGCTCGGCCACGAATTCGGCGACCGGGTGTTGAAAGCGCTTGCGGAACTGCTGTCCGCGCAAACCGGACCGGGCGATACGGTGGCGCGTTTGAGCGGCGACGAATACGCGGTATTGCTGGAAAACATCACCAATGACACCGAGGTGCCGCACAAGGTGAGCGCCATTCTCGGCGCCTTGTCCCACGCCTTGCGCATCGATGACCGCGAACTCTATACCACCACCTGCATCGGCATCGCCTTGGCGCCGGCCGACGGCGGCGATGCGCACACCTTGTTGCGTCACGCCGACACCGCCATGTACCGCGCCAAGGAACAGGGCCGCCACTGTTTTCAATTTTATTCGGCGGACTTGAGCGCCACCGCTTTCAAACGGCTGGATCTCGAAACCAAGCTGCGCCGCGCGGTGGAACGCGAAGAGTTTTATCTGCGCTACCAGCCGCAGGTCGATTTGCGTAGCGGACGGGTGATCGGCGCCGAGGCCTTGCTGCGCTGGCAGCATCCCGAACGCGGCCCGGTCAATCCCATGGAGTTCATCGCCACCCTCGAAGACACCGGCCTGATCGTCACGGTGGGGGAATGGGTGTTGCGCCAAGCCTGCCAACAAGCCGCGGGGTGGCGCGACCGTAACGGCACGCCGCTGCGGCTGTCGGTCAACGTCTCCGGCCGGCAATTCCAACAACCCAACCTGGCCGCCAGCCTGCAGACGATCTTGGCGGAAAAAAATCTGGCCGGTCACGCCCTGGAATTGGAAGTGACCGAAAGCGTGCTGATGCAAAACGATCCCGTCACCGAACGCAGCCTGCAGGAATTGCAGGAAATGGGCATCCGCCTCGCCATCGACGATTTCGGCACCGGCTATTCGTCGCTCGGTTATCTCAAACGCTTTCCGGTCGACACCTTGAAAATCGACCGCTCCTTCATCCGCGACGTCACCAAGGATAAAGACGACGAAGCCATCATCTCCGCGGTGATCGCCATGGCGCGGGCCTTGGAACTGAACGTGGTGGCGGAAGGCATCGAGACCGCGGAACAATTGCATTTCCTGCAACGGCACGGCTGCGATATCGGCCAAGGTTTCCTGTTCAGCCAGCCGATCTCCGGGGCGGATTTGCACGCCCTGCTCGACTCGGTGTTTTCATTGCGCTGACGCGGACTCCGCCGCCGACAACGCGGCGCCGGCCAAAAAATCCGGACCGGCGCCGGACACCTCACTCCCGATACCCCGCCAGCGTGCGCCGCTTCGCCCGCACCAAACCGCGTCGTGCGCAAAACACTGAGCGGGCAGCGCGATTTTTTAATTCTAAAGGATGGTTTTTGGCGTGCCGACAGCTTCGACGTCCGCTGTACGTTCGGTATCGCAGGGAACGGCCATTACGCCGCATCGAGTGAATAACGGGTTGGGGCGCGCGGCGGCGAGACCCGGCAAGCTTAAGGAAGTCACAGACTCTTGAGAGGAAGTTGATACATGCGCGCTCATTCCGGCTTCACCCTGATTGAATTGGTACTGGTGGTCGTGATCCTCGGCATCGCGGTCACCGTCGCCGTGCCGCGTTTCGCCGGCTTGTCCAGCGAGACGCAAATGGCCGCCACGGAATCCCTGGCCGGCACGTTGGGTTCGGCGGCGGTGATGAACTTCGCCAAAAAGAAGGCCACGGGCGGCGCCAAACCCATCGTCGCTTGTGAAACCACCGCCGCGCTGCTGGACGAAGGTCTCTTACCGGCCGGCTATACCATCGCCGCGAATGTCTTCGGCACTGACGCGGTGGAAGGCGCGTCGAAAAGCTGCAATCTGCAAGGGCCCGACGCCACGCTGGCGAGTTTCAGAACGATCAAAGTTGATTGAGCCGTAATACATCACGTTGACAGCCGACGACGTCTAGCGATTTGCTGGGTAAGTTTCGGCCGCGGCGGCTGGGCGCCGCGTCATAGCTTTAAACTCTACACACCGCCACGACCCGCTCAATTCGCAGCCGTTTCCCGCTTATTTCCACGCCGCCACGTTTTCCGAAGTCACGCTCGAAAAATCTTTTAGCCGCCAAGGTTTTCTCTTTCATCAAAAGGTTTGTCTTGGCGTCTAAAAATGAATTCATCACGCACGGCTTAACGGCAAGAGAAATGCATCGTCGATCGCGGCGCCTGGATAAGGCTGCCGGCCGCCGGTCCGATGACGGATAAAAAATAAAATTTCGCATGATCATTGAGAATTGCCGCGTTGAATGCGCTTGGTTTTTTATGAAGCCGGCGGCTCGCCGGCCAAAGTGGCCGCATAAAGGCCAAGTCGAATTTTTGAATCTTTGGGGTACGGTCATGGAAGTTTTTACAAACATCCGACGGATGCGGATACTCGATTCGTTAATCGCGCGGCATACGCTATTAGTAGTAGCGCTGAGCAGCTTATTTTATTTTTCCGTCGCGCAGGGTGCGCTGTTGACACTGGGCGGTGTGCTCGGCGGGGGACACAGCGAAGGCGTCGCCGTTGCGGATCTCGATGGCGACGGTGATGTCGACGCCTACATCGGCAAATTCAACGGACCCAACGAAGTGTGGTTCAACCAGGGCAACGGGCGTTTCGAAAACTCCGGCCAGCGCTTGGGCGATACCTTTACCCGCGGCGTCGCGCTCGGCGACTTCGACGGCGACGGCGACCTCGATGCCTTCGTCGCCAATTACGGCCAGCCCAGCGGAATCTGGTTCAATGATGGCCAAGGCCACTACACCGATAGCGAACAGCGTCTCGACGAAGGCGCGATCAGCTGGGATGTCGCGGTCGGCGACGTGGACGGCGACGGCGATCTCGACGGCCTGGTCGCCAATCATGGCGGCGGCAATCATCTCTGGCTGAACGACGGCCACGGCCGCTACACGCGCGCGCCGGTCGCACTGGGCGACAGTGACACCTGGGACATCGCCCTCGCCGATCTCGACGGCGACAGCGACTTGGACATTTACGAGGGCAATCACGGCCAGCCCAATCGGGTGTGGTTCAACGACGGTAAAGGTAAATTCAGCGACAGCGGACAACGGCTCGGCGACGCCCACACCTGGGGTGTCGCGCTGGCGGATCTCGATGGCGACGGCGACCTCGACGTTTATGACGCCAATTTTTCCGAGGAGCCGAACCAAGTCTGGTTCAACGACGGCCACGGCCGCTACACCGACAGCGGCCAGCGCTTGGGCAAGGAAGACAGCGAAGCGGCCGCCGCCGCGGACTTCGACGGTGACGGCGATATCGACGTCTTCGTCGCCAATGCCGCACCGCACGGCCACCGCTTGTGGCTTAACGACGGCCACGGCCGCTTTCGCGACGGCAAACTTGATCTGGGCAAGCGCGACGGCAAGGACGTCGCCGTCGCCGATCTCGACGCGGACGGTGATCCGGATCTGCTGGTGGTGAACGACGGACCGAATGAAGTCTGGATTAATCGCCGGCGTTAATCACTCCGCCACGGCCGAGCTGACAACCACGTTGGTGAACCAACGAACTTTAATGCGGGTGCTGCGATCGCTCATGGAAAAACGATCGCCGTGTTCAACCGATGAAAGATGACAGTGCGATGCCACAAGGAGACTGGACGATGTCGAAAGTGCTGGTTATCTGCGGTCATCCCCGCAAGGACAGTTTCTGCGGCGCGTTGGCTGAAGCTTACGCGGCCGGCGCGCGGCGCGCCGGTGCGGACTTGGAATTACTGTATGTGACGGATCTCGCGTTCGATCCCAACGTGCATTTCGTATCACCCAATCAGCAAATCACCGAACCGGATATTTTCGACGCGCGCCAGCGGATACTCGCGGCCACCCATCTGGTTTTCGTCTATCCCAATTGGTGGGGGACCATGCCGGCTTTGCTGAAAGCTTTTCTCGATCGAGTTCTGGCGCCCGGCTTCGCCTTCCATGAAGATGAACGGCAGCCGGGACGTTACGTCCCGCATCTCGACGGCCGCAGCGCGGAACTTCTGGTGAGCATGGATACGCCGCCGTGGGTATTCCGCCATTTATTTCACGCCCCCGGCGACAACGCGATGCGCCACGCCACCTTGGGGTTTTGCGGGATACGCACTTTGCGCGCCCGCCATTTCGGCCCGGTAACACCGGCCTCCGCCGCGCAACGGAAGCAATGGGTGCAAGAGGCGCGCGCAGCGGGTGTAGCTATTTACATCGGTCTGGAAAAAGCCCGCCGCAAAACGCGGCGGGCCGCCTGGGTAAAATTGATGCGCCTGCAATTTTATCCGATGACGTTTCTCGCTTACGCGATCGGCGCGCTGGCCGCCGCGCAAGTTACCGGACGTTGGGACGCCGGTGTCTTCTGGCTGGGTTATTTATTTATTTTCGTGGTCGAGGTCATCACCGTATTCAGCAATGAATATTTCGACTATCCCAGCGACAAGCTCAATCAAAACGCCGGGCCGTTCAACGGCGGCTCGCGGGTGCTGGTCAAAGGCGAGTTGAGTTTCGGCGCGGTGCGCGCCGCGATAGTCATGCTGGCGCTCGGCCTGTTGCCGCTCGGCTATCTTTTATTTAAAAGCAATGCTGCGCTGACTTCATCCGACGGTTTGCTCATCGGCGCCATCGGGCTGTTGGCGATCAGTTATACCGTGCCGCCGCTGAAACTGGTTTATCGCGGCTGGGGAGAACTCACGGTGGCCGCTACGCACAGCGCGCTGGTGGTGTTGTGCGGTTATGCATTGCAGTCGGGAAGTTGGACCGACCCGTATCCGTGGCTGGTGAGTTTGCCGCTGTTCTTCGCGATATTGCCGTCGATTATTTTATCGGCGATTCCCGATTACCAGGCCGATCTCGCCACCGGCAAACGCACCGCGGTGGTGACCCTCGGCGCGCGGGGCGCGGTCGCGGCGGCGATGGCGTGCACCGCCGGCGCGGCGATGGCCGCTGTGTTTTTACATTGGAGGGGATACTTGCCCGGTCTCAGCGGCTGGCTGATTTATCTGGTCTTGCCCCACGCCTGGTGGCTGCTGCGCCGCTTGCGGCGGTTTTATCAGGAAGGCGCGCCCTGCCGATCCATCGACGATCTCATGGTGTTATCCCTCACTTACGTTTTGTGGTTCGTGCTGGTGCCGCTGCTGGTGGTTTGGTGAAGCGGCCGCGCGATCACTCCCCTTTGTTTCGCGAACATTCGTCAATTTCAAACCATCTGGAGGTCGCCATGCGCGCCATTATTTCCATGCCGTTGATCACCGTTTTGGCGAGCCTGACGCTCAGCGCCTGCGGTGAAAAAGCCACGTTGCCGGAAGAAGCGGGCATCGGTCCGCGGCCGACCTTGCCGTCTCCCAGCGCCACGCTGCTGCCTACCGTGCATATCGCGCCGGCCAAAGCCTGGCCGGCGGGCGCGGCGCCGACTGCCGCCAACGGCCTTGCGGTGAAAATGTACGCCAATGAACTGGACCATCCGCGCTGGCTTTACGTGCTGCCCAACGGCGATGTTCTGGTTGCGGAAACCAACGCGCCGCCGCGTCCCGAAGACGGTAAAGGCATCAAGGGCTGGGTGATGAAACGTGTGATGAAACGGGCGGGCGCGGGCGTGCCCAGTGCCAACCGCATTACCTTATTGCGCGACGCTGATGGCGACGGCGCGGTGGAAACCCGCACGGTTTTTTTAAACGGCTTGAATTCGCCGTTCGGCATGGCCTTGGTCGGCAATGAGCTTTACGTCGCCAACACCGATGCCATTCTGCGTTTCCCTTATCAGGACGGCGAGACGGTGATCAGCGCGGCCGGCGTCAAAGTCGCCGAGCTGCCCGGCGGTCCGCTCAATCATCATTGGACTAAAAACATCATCGCCAACCGCGATGGTACGCGGCTGTACGCGACGGTCGGTTCCAATAGCAACGTGGCGGAGAACGGCATCGAGCAAGAGACCAATCGTGCCGCGATACTCGAAGTCGACCTTGCCAGCGGCCAGACGCGGCTTTTCGCTTCCGGCCTGCGCAATCCCAACGGCTTGGCCTGGCAGCCGCAGACCGGCGAACTGTGGACGGTAGTCAACGAACGCGACGAGCTGGGCAGCGATCTGGTGCCCGACTATCTCACCTCGGTGAAGGACGGCGGCTTTTACGGCTGGCCTTACAGCTACTACGGCCGGCACGTCGATACGCGCGTCAAGCCGCCGCGTCCCGATCTGGTCGCTAAAGCGATTGCGCCCGATTACGCGCTGGGCGCTCATGTCGCGCCGCTGGGGTTGGTTTTTTACGAAGGCAATTTATTACCGGATAATTTTATCAATGGCGCCTTCATCGGCGAACACGGCTCATGGAACCGCAAACCGCGCAGCGGTTATAAAGTGGTGTTCGTGCCCTTCGCCGACGGCCGCCCGGCCGGCATGCCGGTGGAGGTGTTGAGCGGTTTCGTCAACGCCGACGGCGATGCGCTGGGCCGTCCGGTCGGCGTCGCTATCGATAAGGCCGGCGCGCTGCTGGTCGCCGATGATGTGGGCAATACGATTTGGCGGGTGACGCCCGCCGTGACCACCGCGGCGCGGCCTTGAGTGAATACCGCGAGTCGCCGCATTGCAAGCGCCGTTATTTCCCGATGCAAAACTCCGCGAAAATCCGTCCCAGTAAATCCTCATTGGTAAATTCACCGGTGATGTCGTTCAAGGCCTGTTGCGCCAGCCGTAAATCCTCGGCGAGTAACTCACCGGCGCGCCGCTCGTGCAATGAATCTCGGCCTTGTGATAAAAAATCATCGGCGCGGCGTAAAGCGTCGAGGTGACGGCGACGCGCCATGAAAACCCCTTCGCCGCCGTGATAGCCCATTTGCGCGGCGAGGTGGCGCTTGAGCAATTCCATGCCCGCGCCGTGTTTGGCGGAAAGCGCAATGTGAGCGCCGCGTTGGTCTTCCCATAACGCCGCGTCGTGGCCGCTCAAATCAATTTTGTTGTGCACCACGGTCACCGGCAAGCTTGACGGCAGGCGTTGTAATATCGCGCGCGCCGCGTCATCGACGCCGGTTTGGTCGTCCACCACCAGCAACACCCGGTCGGCGCGGGCGATTTCGGCCCACGCGCGCTGGATGCCTTGCATCTCCACCGGGTCGGCGCTTTCGCGCAGACCGGCGGTATCGACGATGTGCAGCGGCAGGCCATCAATGTGAATGTGTTCGCGCAACACGTCGCGGGTGGTGCCGGGGATGTCGGTGACGATGGCGGTGTCGCGTTGCGCGAGTTGATTGAGCAAACTCGACTTGCCGGCATTGGGCCGGCCGGCGATCACCACGGTCATGCCGTCGCGCAGCAAACGGCCTTGTTCGCCGGTTTTTAACAAGACGTTGACGTCGGCGCTGAGGCCTTGCAAGGCGCCGGCGACGCGGCCGTCGGAAAGGAAATCGATTTCCTCTTCGGGAAAGTCGATGGCGGACTCCACGTACATGCGCAAACGGATCAGCCGTTCCACCAGGCCGCGCACCCGCGCGGAAAATTCGCCCGCCAGGGAACGCAGCGCGGAACGCGCTGCGGCGTGAGAGGCGCTGTCGATGAGATCGGCCACCGCCTCGGCCTGGGCCAAATCCAATTTGCCGTTTAAGAAAGCGCGCTCGGTAAATTCACCGGGCCGCGCCGGACGCGCGCCGAGACTCAGCACCCGTTGCATCAAAATATCCATCACCACCGGACCGCCGTGACCGTGCAACTCCAGCACGTGTTCACCGGTATAAGAGTGGGGCGCGGGAAAATACAGGGCAAGGCCGTGATCGATGGCGTCGCCGTCGGCGGCGCGGAAGCTACGGTAATCGGCGTAACGCGGTTGGGGGACGCGGCCCAGCAATTCAGTGGCGATGGTGTTCACCAAAGCGCCGGAGATGCGCACCATGCCCACGCCTCCTCTACCGGGAGGCGTGGCCACGGCGGCGATGGTGTCGCTGGGATGATCCATGGTTCACCCTGCAACGGCGCGCTCCGCGGACGGAGGCGCCGTGGACTTAGGTTTTGGCGTTGGCGGCGGCTTCGACTGCGGCCGGATCGGCGGCGGCGGCGGCAGCGCCGGCGATGGCGGCGCAGAGGGCCAGACGCCATCCGAGGCGTTCCAGACGGGATGAGCAGGGGCGGCGTGGCATCCAGGAACTCCTCAGG
>CAKKSB010000034.1 GCA_919903055.1 Gammaproteobacteria bacterium
TGGCTGCGCCGCGCGGCGGAGCAAGGCCATCCGCAGGCACAGCGGGATTTGGGTGAGTTGCTGGAACGGGGCGAGGGCGTCGCACCCGACGACGCGGAGGCGGCGCGTCTCTACCGGCTCGCGGCGCAACAGGGCGACCCCATCGCCCTCGATCATCTGCGCCGTTTGCGCCGCGACGGCGGCGAAACCGGCTAATCAATCGCCGTCCAAACGCTCATCGTCGTCTTGCATGTATTTGCGGATCAGCTGCATCTCGGCGGCATTGAGGTACTTGGCTTGGCACTCGCGCAGTTTGTCCGGCGAGCGCAGGATGTCGCCGACTTGTTGTATCCAGGCATCGAGTTGCGAATCACGGTAACGAAAGCGGGCAAACGGAAAATCCAGCCAGCCATAGCCGTCCCGCGCGGCGAATTCTTCCGGCGCTTGCTCGAGAGGAAACGTTTCTCTCACGCGTCCTTCCGTTTCCTCCGAGGCCATCGGTCGTTCCACTGAATCGGGCATGCCGCCTCTCCTTATTTATTATTCATTAAAGATTGTTTCAAGACCTACTCATGATCTCTATCAAGAGGCGCGGGATCGCGCCGCCATTTTCAATCACGTAATTGGAATAGGAAGAAAAAACGAAAATCGCATTTTCATTTTTCGTCTCTGAAAAATCATGGCTGAATTTTCAGAGCTCCCTCAATTCTACCCAGTGGCCGAGTATATACAGATTCAGCGGCACGGACACCGTGGGTCCAGCGGTTTAATGTCTCCTGCCGCCGACACGCGGCGTACTGATCAGCCGGCTTTATCGTCGCCGCGTTTCGGTTGATCGTCTTCCGTGATCAGCTCGCTCAAATCCAAATCCGCGAGCAAGCCGCGCTCATGATTGCCCCGGCTCGCCTGCGTCTCGATATCGTCAGGTGCACTCTCCGCGATATTAGGCCGGCCTTTTTTAGCGACGACGTCTCCGCTGGAACTATCGGCTACAGCGGACGGCGAATTAAATAATTCGTCCAAATTTTCGTTCATCATAAACCCAGCGGCGGACGTGCCGGCGGCGATCTCTTCCTGCTCCGCTTTCGAGCTTTTGTTGAAGGCCGACACATATTCGCGGCCAAGATGATCCAATTCCTGTTCCGCGGCTTTGAGCTGGTGTTGTAAGTCGGCATTTTCGCCGCGCAGACCTTCGATATTTTTGGTGAGATGGCCGATCTCCTTGGACAAGTGCTCCAGTGCCGTCTTGTCGACTTCGGGCAAACCCTGGTTGACCTCAGGCGTACTCGGATCGACGAAAATAGGGTATTGCCCAATGAGGTCTTCGAGACGGTGATCGAGCTGGCTCAGCACTTGATTATTGCGGTTGAAATAAAGATCGATGGCATCCTGATAAAAGCGATTTTGTTTTTTGATGAGCTCACTGGCTTTGACCAAGGCATCGGCATCGTCGAGATGGGCGCTGTCCTTCAAATGACCGGCCAATTTTTCGACGCGGGCGATCTGATTGTCGTTGATGCTCTTGACCAACGCGCTCACCGCCTCACGTTCCCGCGCCCGTTTACGCAACACCTTCCATGCCATCACGCCCAGCACGGTCAGCAAAACCAGGACGACTTCGCCAAGTACGATCAACCAGGTCATCATCATGCTTGCGCGTCCTTTAAAGTCACCACCACCGGCGGCCGCTGCGCCCGACGCCAGCGTTGGTAGGCGAAGAACCCGGCGGCGATCAGCACCGCGTTGATCAACAGGGTCTGCCAAGCTACCGCGAACCAATCGATGTGTTCGACTGAGCGCGCCGCTTCGGCTGGAACGGGACTGCTTTTCACGATCGGTTCGACGGCCGGCGGCACCTCGGCGGCGGACGCGACGGGCGGTTCCGGCACGACGTCCACGCCGTCGGCGCCGAAGGAAATCACCTCGAGTTTTTTGGTGATGGGTTTACCGTCGGGGCGCATGCCCTGCACGGTGAATTCGGCGCGCGAACGGCCGGCATGGTCATCGACGGTGACCTCGCGCCGCCATTCGGCGGGGCCGTTCTGAGCCAAGGCGGTTTCGGTCACGGTGCCGTCGGGAGCGGTGAGGGTCGCGCTAACTTGCATGGTTTGCGTATCGATCAAGCCGGCGTACGGGATGACCGTCAATACATAACGCCCGCCGCCCGCCGGGTGCGGACTGACGCTGGCGGCGGCCGGCTGCGAATAGATGTTGAGTACTTGGCGCTGCTCGCGTTTGAAGGTGGTGCCATCCACCAGCAGGACCAGCTCATACCGGCCCGGCGGGGCTGTGCCGAAACGATAACTGAACGTACCGTCAGCCGCGGCGATATCCGGCGCTTGGCCATTGTCCAAGAGCGGCGATTCGGTTTGTTTACCCTGCTGGTCTTGCTGCCGCAAATTGATTTTTACCAGATCGAGAAAACTTTTCTGGTTGATCACCGTGCCGTCCTGAGTCAGTTGCACGAAATAATAAGGCGTATCGTCGATGCTCAAATTGTTAGGCAAGCCGGTGGCGCGCACTTTCAAATTGGTGACCACCATCACCCGGTTGTCGCTGTCCTGGGTGCCGCGTATCCGCCATACACCCGGCTCGGGTTTGTCGAGGGTGATGAGGTCGTAACCGGTGTCGCCATGCCAATGCACGGAGGCGGGCGGCGCGGCGGCGGTATAGATTTTATCGCCGGGCGTGATCAATTCGATTTGTTTTCCCGTCTCGCGAAACACCAGCAAGGTCATTTCATCGATACTGGCGTCCACCTGCACCGTGTTGTCCTTGAGCGGCAAAGTATCCGGCTTGGTGGCCTTTTCGAACATCCGCAGAAAGACCCGCTGCAAATTGTCGGTATTATCGACTTGTTCGTACCAGCCGTCGCTGGCGGCGGCGAGTTGCCGCAACAACGCGTGGTCCGCTTCCTTGGAAAGGGCCACGGTATGAATTTTAACCTTGGCGTCGCGCAGCCGCGGCAGAATATCGTTGACGATCCGATTGCGCGAGGCGGTGTTGAGCGCCGGGTCTTTCGAGATATCCACCAAACCGTCGGTGAGTATGATCAGGCTGCGCTGAGTAGCGGGGTCGGCGCTTTGCCAATCCTGGCTGGCCTGGGTCAAAGCGTCTTCGATGTTGGTGAACAAACCGTTGGAGCTGATTTTGGCGGCCGCCTGTTGCGCGCGGTCTTTCCATTGCGCGTCCACCGTCCCATGCGGCACCAGCATATTGACTTGCTGGCCGTAGGCCCACACCCCGGCATGCGCACCGTTAGGCAGCAGACCGGTCAGCAGACGCAGGGCGGGTGCCCGCAGATTATTCGGGTCGTTGCGCTTCATGCTGCCGGAGATATCGATCAGCACCCGCACATCGTTGGCGGCCTCGCTGGCGGTGGCGGCGAGACCGGCCGCGGGACACGCGAAAAACCACAGCAGGTAGGCCGCCGTGAAAAAAAGCCGGGGGTTATGCCTTGATTGCATCCTCTATCCCTTGGGCTGCCGCCGGCGAGATAGATACCCGCGGCGGCTGGTCCGTACTAAACCTCTAGTAAGTATCGGATCAATTAAGGATAGGCTTTACCCAGGAAGCTTAGTGCCATTGAAACGCTCGTGGCGGCTGCAAAATAAAAAACCCCGGCCTCTATTCGAGACCGGGGTGGATGGGGCCAAACGTTGTTGCTATTGCTACGCTGGCGCGATCACTCGGCTTCCTTGTGATAGGACACCACGCGCTCCACCTCGTTTTTGGAACCGAGGATGACCGGCACGCGCTGGTGCAGGCCGCCGGGCTTGAGGTCGAGCATGCGTTCGCGACCGGTGGAAGAAGCGCCGCCGGCCTGTTCGATGATCAAGGACATCGGATTGGCTTCGTACATCAGGCGCAGCTTGCCGGCCTTGGAAGGGTCCTTGGTATCGCGGGGGTACATGAAAATGCCGCCGCGCACCAGGATGCGGTGCACTTCCGCCACCATCGACGCCACCCAGCGCATATTGAAATCCTTGCCGCGCACACCCGTCTTACCGGCCAGGCATTCATTGATGTAACGCTGCACCGGCGCTTCCCAGAAGCGGCTGTTGGAGGCGTTGATGGCGAATTCCTTGGTGTCGGCCGGGACCTGCATATTGGGATGGGTGAGGTAATACTCGCCCACGTTGCGGTCGAGGGTGAAGCCGTTGACGCCGTGGCCGGTGGTGAGCACCAGCATGGTGGACGGTCCGTAGAGGGCGTAACCGGCGCACACCTGGCGGGTGCCGGGTTGCAGGAAATCCTCGGCGGTGACGTCTTTTTTGCCTTCGGGCGCCTTTAGGATCGAGAAGATGGTGCCCACGGAAATGTTGATGTCGATGTTGGACGAGCCGTCGAGGGGATCGAACAGCAACAGATATTTGCCCTTGGGGAACTGGGGAGGGATGGGCAGGATTTCCTCCATTTCCTCGGAGGCCATCGCCGCCAGGTGGCCGGAGCGCTCGCTGGTGCTGATCATCACGTCGTTGGAGATCACGTCCAGCTTCTTTTGATCCTCGCCCTGCACGTTCTCGGTGCC
This sequence comes from Gammaproteobacteria bacterium, assembly GCA_919903055.1. Lineage (GTDB taxonomy): Bacteria > Pseudomonadota > Gammaproteobacteria > DRLM01 > DRLM01 > CAKKSB01. The sequence continues at coordinate 4,511 of CAKKSB010000034.1, forward strand.
GGCCCCGCCCAGCACGCCGGCCAGCGCGCCTTTGTTGACGTCGTTGGCGATGATTTTGGTGGCGGTCACGATGTCGTTGAGCAGGAGGGTGAACTCGCCGGTGGCGCCGGGAACGCGGCGCTGCTCTTCGATAATGAATTGGGTAATGGTCGTGCCCGTTATCATAACTGCGGATTCCTTAAAAAGTTGAGATGAACCGTTACCGCCCGCGGCAAAGACCGTCGGCCGCGACGGCGGGCGCGCTGAAAACAATACCGGCGTGGCGCCGGGCAAATTTCCCGCGCCGCGCCTCAGCGTCTAGTGTGGTCGGTATTATCCCGGTTTGGCTCGGCAAAATACAAGCTGGGCGCCGCCACCGGCGGTTTACCCCGGCCGCCGTAAGCCCTACCATGACGCCGGTGGCGAGGCGCGCAAAATCAGTCTTGCTCCGGCGTTTCCTTCGCCACCATCCCGGGCATGCAATGCGGACAGGAATAACTTTGAAACAACTCTGGCGACCCTTGCTCGGCGCCGTGATTCTGGTCGGCTTCGCGATCTTCGTCGAACGCTATCTCGGCTGGGCCGCCTTGCTGGCGCCCTGGCGGCAATTGCCGTGGTGGGAAATCCTGCTGGCGGCGGGGCTGGCGGTCTTCAGCTATTGGGTGAGGACGCTGCGGCTGTTCGACTATTTCCGCGCCGAGATGCGGGGCGGTTTCACCGTCTGCCTCAAACTCACCCTCCAGCACAACTTGCTCAATAATCTATTGCCCATGCGCAGCGGCGAGCTGAGTTTTCCGGTGCTGATGTCACGCTACTTCAGCGTACCGGCGCGGCGCTCGGTGCCGGCACTGCTGTGGTTCCGCATTCTCGATCTGCATACCCTCGCCATCTTCGCGCTGCTGGCGCTTCAGCCAGTGAGCGGCGCGCTGCCCTACATCATAGCCGGCCTGCTGGTATGGCTGCCGTTGCCCTTGCTGGTTTTCATTTACGCGCAGCGCCTGCGCGTCACGCTGAACAAAACCGACAGCGGCGGCTGGCGGCGCGCGCTCGGTCAATTGCTCACCGGCTTGCCGGCGGAACGGGCCGCCTTCTGGCGGGCCTGGACCTGGACCTGGCTCAACTGGGCGGTGAAACTGGCGGCCTTCGCCTGGGTGCTGCGGTTTTTCATCGACATCTCCGTGCCCGCGGCCTGGATGGGCGCCATCGCCGGCGACCTCACCAGCGTGTTGCCGGTGCACGGCATCGCCGGCGCCGGTACCTATGAAGCGGGCGTGGTGGCGGGTTTGTTACCCTACGGCGTGACGCCGGCGGCGGCTTTGGCGGCCGCGGTGAATCTGCATTTGTTTTTACTGGGCACGACGCTGGCGGGCGGCGCGGCCAGCCTGCTGATAAGAAGGTGAACGCGGTGGATGAAGCGCTGTTGTTGTGGATCAATCAAGGCTGGGCCCATCCGGTGTTGGACGGCCTGTTCGGCTGGCTGTCGTCGCGCGCCGGTTTCGCTTTGCCCTTCGCGCTGGTGCTGCTGGCGCTGTTCACCTGGCGCTGGCGCACGGCCGGCCTGCAATTGTGGCTGCTGTTGATCCTGGTGGTGGGCACCGGGGATTTCCTGGGTAATCTGCTGAAAGGGATACTGGCCGAAGTCCGGCCCTGTTATACGCTGGCCGAACAGGTGCGGCAGCTGGATCGCCCACCCGGGGTTTCGTGCGGCGCCAACCTGACCGGCATGCCGTCCAATCACGCGCTCAATGCCTTCGCCACCGCGACCTTTCTCAGCCTGATGTTGGGCGGGCGCGCCGTTTGGCTGTTCGTCATCGCCGCGCTGGTGGCGCTGTCGCGGGTCTATTTGGGCAAACATTATCCCAGTCAAATCGGCGCGGGCGCCTTCATTGGTCTGTTTTGGGGACTCGCGAGCGCGTGGCTCGGGTTAAACTATCTCCCTTTTGTAAAACGCATCCGCGACCTCGTCGCGGCAGGATCTTCTCGACATGCAAATTGAACAAACCGACCGGCCGCACCGCCTCTCGCTGGTGGTGCCGATGTACAACGAAGAAGACAATGTGGCGCCGCTGGTCAGCCAGGTCCACGAAGCCTTGGCCGAATACCGCAACCCGTGGGAACTGGTGCTGGTCAACGACGGCAGCGGCGATGCCACCGAGCAGCAAATGCGGCTGGCCATCCAGCAATGGGGCAATCACGTGCGGCTGGTCGATTTGCAGCGCAACTTCGGCCAGACCGCCGCCATGCAGGCGGGCATCGATGCCGCGCGCGGCGAGGTGATCGTCACCCTGGACGGCGACCTGCAAAACGACCCCCTCGACATTCCGCGCCTGGTGAAGCGGCTGCTGGAAGAAGATTTGGATTTGGTGGCGGGCTGGCGTCAAAACCGTCAGGACACCTTGCTGCGTAAAATTCCCTCGCGGCTCGCCAACCGGCTGATCGGCCGCATCACCCAGGTCGAACTGCACGACTACGGCTGCAGCCTCAAGGTGTTCCGCGCCAACATCATCAAGAACGTGCGCCTCTACGGCGAGATGCACCGCTTCATCCCGGCCTGGATGGCGGCCAGTACCTCGCCGCGCCGCATCAAGGAAGAAGTGGTGCGCCACCATCCCCGCCGACACGGCGAGTCGAAATACGGTATCGGCCGCACTTTCCGGGTGGTGCTCGATTTGCTGGTGGTGTATTTCTTCATGCGCTTCCGCAGCCGGCCCGGCCATTTCTTCGGCCGCATCGGCCTGATCTTCGGCGGCTTCGGCGCGTTGGGGCTCAGTTATCTCGCCTTCGTCAAACTCCTACTCGGCCATGACATCGGCAATCGGCCGCTGCTGCTGATCAGCGTCCTGCTGATGTTCATGGCGGTGCAATTCCTCACCACCGGCGTGCTGAGCGAGATCATGACCCGCACTTATTACGAATCCAGTCAGACTCGATCTTACGTGGTGCGCGACGACGGCAACGGCGGACCCAAGGACGTGGATTGGAAACTCCCGGAATAACGCCGCGCTCAACACACCGCGACGGTCTATGGCTGGCGGCGCTGGCGTTGGGTTTAGTCGCCGCGAAGGCCGCTCTCACTCACGCCGCCGGGGTCGAGCTGCATTACGACGAGGCCCAATATTGGGAATGGTCGCAACAGCTCGATTGGAGTTACTACTCCAAGGGCCCGCTGGTGGCGTGGCTGATCGCACTGTCCGAAGCCGTCTTCGGTCACGGCGAGTGGCAAGTGCGTCTGCCGGCCTGGCTGGCGCACGGCGCGCTACTGGCGGTGGTGTTCCACTTCGCCGGCGACGTGTGGCAAAGCCGCGCCGCCGCCTGGTGGGCGGTGTGGCTCACCTTGTTCACGCCGCTGTATTTCACGCTCGGCCTGGTGATGACCACCGATATCTGGCTGTTCCTGTGCTGGACCTGGGGCTTGTGGGCGAGTTACCGCGCGCTGATTTTCGAACGGCCGCGCGCCTGGTTCGAAGTCGGCGCGGCGGTGGGCCTCGGCGCGCTTACCAAACTCAGCATCGGTCTGTTGCCGGCGGCGGTAGGCATCGCCGTATTGTTGCATCCGCGCTGGCGGGCGCAGCTGAAATTGCCGCAATTGTGGGGCGGGCTGCTGCTGATGCTCGTCATCATGAGTCCGCTTCTGGCTTGGAACGCCGCCCATGATTGGGTAATGTTTCGCCACGAAGGCGGTCACGTCGGCGATGCAGACTGGTCGGCGGCTCGCGTCTTGATTTTTCTGCTGGAACAAACGATCGCACTGTCGCCGCTGGTGGTGCTGATCGCGCTCGGCGTATTGTGGCGGCCGCCTCATCAAACCGGTCCGCGTCTGCTGTGGGGCTTGTCGCTGGCATGGATCGGATTTTTTATTTTCAAAGCCTTCAGCGACAAGGTGCAGGTGAATTGGCCGGCCGCCAGTTACATCGGCTTGCTGATTTTATTCGCCGGCCACATCCCGGCGTTGGCGCGCTGGCAACGACGCGCCTTGTTCGGCGGTTTCGCGTTGGCCGCGGCGCTGATGTTCGCCGCCTACTTCCCCTACGCGCTGGGTTTGCACCAAGATCCCTTTAAAGACACCAAGGCTTGGCGCGCGCCCGTCATGGCATTGAGCGCGCAAACGCCGCCGGCGCAGTTCATCCTCACTCCCAATTACAAACTCGCCGCCGAAATTGCGTTTTACTGGCCTGAGAACTTACCGGTGTATGTGGCCGGCAACAGCGCGCGCCGCTACAACCAGCACGACTTGTGGCCGAGCATCGCTCGCGAAGCCGGCCGCGACGGCCTGTGGGTCAGTACTTCGCCGGAGGCGCCGCCGGAATTGGTGCGGGCCTTCGCGCAGTGCACGCCATTAACAAGCATGCCGGCGCTGGCCGCCGACGGCGCGACTCTGCGTACTTTGTATGCGCGCCATTGCCGCGAGTACCGGGTGATCGTCTGGCCGAGGCCGGGGAGTTATTGATGTCGGTATTAATCCGACAACTAATAAAATGAGACGAACAGCTTCTTCCCCCTTGCAGGAGGAAGGAATTGACTGCACTCCGCGCTCAATTATTCAATTGCAGATTTAATAATAGGGCTGAGAGTAAATAGAGCCGCGCTCGCGTGACCGCCTGCATGTTGCGATGCAATAAAAATTCAGCCGCTCAGCTTACGCTGATAATTCAAAACCCGTCCTTTGAAATACGCGCCTTTGGTTTCTTGCGGGCTAGGTTTCGCGGAAGAATGTAAGTAACCCAGCGCGATCATTTCCCGGGTGAATCTACTTTGATGACCGCGGCCGGCATCGACGATGATCACTTCCACTTCGGCGCTCGAATGGCGGGCGATGAAGCGCGACAACAAATCGGGATGAGCGGATTCGTACAATACGTCGCTACCGATGATCAGATCGAACTTGCCGAGCAGCGGATTTTCCGTCAGCCAGTTGCCGCTTTGAAACTTGATGGGCGGAAAATGATTGAGCGCGATGTTCTTCACTAAAAACGGACCGGCCAGGGGATGGATGTCGCTGGCGGTGATGTCGCCGCCTTGCTGATGGATCACGATGCTGGCCACCGCGATGCCGCAACCCACTTCCAGAATGCGTTTCCCCGCGATGGGAAAACGGCTCATGATCTCGGCGAGGATCAAACCCGCCGGCCACACCACGCCGAACAAGGGCCAGGTCGCCGAGGAAATACCCAGGCGTTCCGCCACCCCGGCGGGGTCGGCGTATTGTTGCTTATCCAGCAAGGAGCGGATTTGAATATCCACCCGGCCGATGGCGTGGGTCGCGAATTTGACTCGGTAATCCGGCATGGTGGACCCGCCTCGGGGTCGAACTCGGTCTGGCGTGACATCGGGCCATCGGGGCGAAAGCGAAATGCTTCACTCCGTAGCGATAGCGCCATCACGTGCAGAGTGCTCAATGGTACGCGCTTTATGATTTTTATCAGGGAAAAACTTGTTCGGTACTGAACAAACCGTCCGTCGGCGTTGCCCGCCGGCCGGGAATTCACTAAGCTTGCCGCCCACCCGCCGCATGAAGGACACCCCGTGGACCTTGCCCCCCTCCGTTTAAAACAGCATGAAGACAAACGCCTGCGCGCCGGCCATGTCTGGGTATTCAGCAACGAGGTGGACATCGCCGCGACGCCGCTTACCGCCTTCGCGGCGGGCCAGCCGGTGGAATTTCAAGACCACGCCGGCAAAAGCCTGGGCAGCGGTTATGTGAATCCTCATTCGCTGATCTGCGGCCGCCTGGTGAGCCGCGACGCGAAATATATCCTCAACAAATCGCTGCTGGTGCACCGCCTCAATATCGCCTTGTCACTGCGCGAACGGCTGTTTGCCCAGCCGTATTACCGGCTGGTGTTCGGCGAAGGCGACGGCCTGCCCGGCCTGGTGGTCGACCGTTACGGCGACACCCTGGTGGCGCAGATCAACACCGCGGGCATGGAGCGCATCAAAGATGAGGTGGTGATCGCCTTGCAGGAAGTGTTGCAGCCGGCCCGCATCGTGTTCCGCAACGACAGCTCCAGCCGCGCCTTGGAAGGCTTGGAGAATTACGTCGAAACCGCCTGGGGCGAACCGGCGGACGAGGTGACGCTGGAAGAAAACGGCGTGCGCTTCGTAGCGCCCATCCTCAGCGGCCAGAAGACCGGCTGGTTTTACGATCACCGCATGAACCGCGCCCGCATGCAGCAGTATGTCGCCGGCAAGCGGGTGCTGGACGTGTTCAGCTACATCTGCGGCTGGGGGGTGCAGGCCGCGGCGGCGGGCGCAGGGCAGGTAGTGTGCATCGACAGTTCGGAACAGGCCTTGGCGCGAGTGAGCCGCAACGCTGCATTGAATGGGGTGGAAGAACGGCTGAGCACCCTCCACGGCGAGGCCTTCGAGGCGCTCAAACAATTGCGCGAAGAGCGCGAACGTTTCGACGTGGTGATCCTCGATCCGCCGGCCTTCATCAAGCGCAAAAAGGATTTTCACGCGGGGCTGGCCGCCTATCAGCGTCTCAATCAACAGGCCATGCAGGTATTGGCGAAAGACGGGATACTGATCTCCGCTTCTTGCTCCTATCATCTGTCGGCGACCAATCTGCGCCAGGTTTTGCAGCAGACCAGCCGCCACGTCGACCGCAATCTGGTGATCCTCGAACAAGGCCAGCAGGGGCCGGACCATCCGTTGCTGCCGGCGGTGGCGGAGACCGAATACCTCAAGGCCTTGATCTGTCGCGTCCTGCCCAACTGACCGCTCGAGTGGGTAACCTGGAGCCGGCCGCTCAAGCCATGGCCTGAATTACCCGCTATACTTTGCAGGCCCCGCGGGAGCGGTGGGGATAAGGGTGGTTCAGGCCACCACTATTATGTGAACAAGCGGTAGATGCGAGGGTTGCGCCGATTCCGCCGAATCACAGACGGGTACTAATAACAGAACAACGATGCCATGAGATCAGCCAAACTCCTGCATTGTATTGTGGCCGGACTGGCCTTGACGGTCACCAGCGGGCCGGCCCCGGCCCAATCATCGGATATCTACGTCTACCGCGATGAAAACGGGGTACTCAATTTCACCAACATCCGCAGCCATGATCGACGCGACACCTTGGTGGAAGTGAAGAAATACCGCGCCGCCGGACCGCGCGCCACCAAAGTGACCTATAGCCCGGGCCGCCGGATCAGCTCGCCGCTGCGAGCCATGGAGCCGCCGGCCCACCTCAATAGCATCGTGGCCCGCGCCGCGGAAGATTACCAAGTGGACAAGGCCCTGGTACACGCCATTATCCAAGCCGAATCCGCGTTCAATGATCGCGCGATTTCCGCCAAAGGCGCCTCGGGCCTGATGCAACTGATGCCGGCCACCGCGCAACGCTTCGGCGTGCGCAATGTCTTCGATCCTACCCAGAACGTCACCGGCGGTGTGAAGTACATGCGCGTTTTGCTCGAACAATTTCAATTCGACATCCGTTTGGCACTGGCCGCCTATAACGCCGGCGAAAACGCCGTGCTGCGCTACGGCGGCATTCCGCCGTATCCGGAAACCACCAATTACGTCAATAAAGTGATGCAGCTGCATACCCTCTACCGCAATCGCGGCTAATCTTTCACCAGCCTGCAAACGTTTTACCCCACCCGCCACAAATCGTTACAATACCGACCAATACCGGCTATTCAGCCGCAGGCGCCCGCATGTTGACTTACCCGCATATCGATCCCGTCGCACTCCAGCTCGGCCCGCTCAAAATCCATTGGTATGGATTGATGTACCTGATCGGCTTCGGCGCCGCCTGGTGGCTGGGCCGCTGGCGGGCGCGTCGCCCCGCGTCGGGCTGGTCGGATCAAGAGGTGGCGGATCTGATTTTTTACGGCGCGATGGGTGCGGTGCTGGGCGGCCGTCTGGGCTATATTTTGTTTTACGATTTCCCGGCCTTCGCCGCCGAACCTTTGCGCATCTTCAAAGTGTGGGAAGGCGGCATGTCGTTTCACGGCGGGCTGATCGGCGTGATCGTCGCCATGTGGCTGCTGGGCCGCCGTTACCATAAAAGTTTTTTCCAGGTCGCCGACTTCACTGCGCCGCTGGTGCCGATCGGCCTGTGCGCCGGGCGCATCGGCAATTTCATCAACGGTGAGTTGTGGGGACGGGTCAGCGATGTGCCGTGGGCGATGATTTTCCCCACGGGCGGGCCGCTGCCGCGCCACCCGTCGCAACTCTACGAAGCGCTGCTCGAAGGCGTGCTGCTATTCGTCATCCTCTGGCTGTATTCCAGCAAACCGCGGCCGGCGATGGCGGTGTCGGGGCTGTTCCTGCTGGGTTATGGTACGTTCCGCTTCTGCGTCGAGTTCGTGCGCGAACCGGATATTCAATTGGGTTATCTGGCCTTCGATTGGCTGACCATGGGCCAGCTGTTGTCGGCGCCGCTGATCGTCGGCGGCGCGGCGCTGATGTGGTGGGCGCATCGAACGGCCGGCGGAAAAAACCCCCATGACGAAAGGTCGCGGCCATGAAGCAATATTTGGAATTGATGCGCCACGTCAAACAACACGGCGTGCGCAAGGAAGACCGCACCGGCACCGGCACACTGAGCGTGTTCGGTCATCAAATGCGTTTCGATCTCGCCGCCGGCTTTCCCATGGTGACGACTAAAAAACTGCACCTGCGCTCCATCATTCACGAACTACTGTGGTTTCTCAAAGGCGACACCAATATCCAATATCTGCGCGATAACGGCGTGAGCATTTGGGACGAATGGGCCGACGCCGACGGCGAACTCGGTCCGGTCTACGGTTATCAGTGGCGCTCCTGGCCAACGCCGGACGGCCAGCACATTGACCAGATCAGTCAAGTGATCGAGCAGATAAAAAAGAATCCCGACTCGCGGCGGCTGATCGTCAGCGCCTGGAACGTCGCCGACATCGAACGCATGGCGCTGCCGCCCTGCCATGCCTTTTTTCAGTTCTACGTGGCGGAGGGACGGCTGTCCTGCCAGCTCTATCAACGCAGCGGCGATATCTTTCTCGGCGTGCCGTTCAATATCGCCTCCTACGCGCTGCTGACTTTGATGATCGCGCACGTCACCGGCCTGAAACCCGGCGAATTCGTGCATACCCTCGGCGACGCCCATCTCTATCTCAATCATCTCGAACAGACGGAACTGCAATTGTCGCGCGCGCCGTATGCCTTGCCGCGCCTGCAACTCAACCCGGCGGTGCGGTCGATCTTCGATTTTCGCTATGAGGATTTCGAGTTGCTGGATTATCAATCTCATCCTGCCATCAAGGCGCCGGTGGCGGTGTAGCGCAATGATCATTTCTTTCGTCGTCGCCATGGACGAAGGACGGGTGATCGGCATCGACAACCGTCTGCCGTGGCGCCTGCCCGCCGACCTGCAACACTTCCGCCGCGTCACCCTGGGCAAGCCGGTGCTGATGGGGCGCAAGACCTTCGACTCGATCGGCAAGCCGCTGGCCGGCCGCGACAACATCGTCGTCACCCAGGATCGCCACTATCATCCCGTCGGCGTGACAGTGGCCCATTCGATCGAAGAGGCGCTCGCCGCCGCGGGCGACGCCGATGAAATCATGGTCATCGGCGGCGCGTCGTTTTATGAACAGCTGTTGCCGCGCGCGCGGCGTTTGTATCTCACCGAAATTCATCACCGCTTCGCCGGCGACGCCTTTTTCCCGGCGGTGAATCCCGAGGCGTGGCGCGAAGCGGCCCGTGAAAATCATGGGCCGGACGAAAAAAATCCTTACGCCTATAGTTTCGTGACCCTGGAACGCCAGGCCTCTTGAACCGACGGGCTTTATCGCGCGCCATAGCCTTCCCCTAAGCAGCGGCGACGCTAATTTTCGCGGCGTATTTCTGATGAGAGTTCACTCCAGACCTTTGCTCGCGGGCTACCACGGCCGTTAACTCTACAAATCCCCGCGGTCTACCGCGGGACCCAGCCCTGGAGATGATCAAGAAAGGCATCTCCCTGCGCGGCCAGTCATTCGAAAACGAGTTCTATTGGCTGAAGCGTGGAACAGAGCTTCCGTAAATTCACTGGCGTGCCGTGATTGAGCAGTTCAAGGTTAGAGAGTTGAAATGAAAAAGGATTCTTCATTGCCCATGGGTACCGTTCCTCACGACCAGCAAAGTCACGATGCCACCATGGCCCGGATCAAGGCCGGCATGGATCGGCTGGGCGATTTGCCCATCTTCAGCACCAGCATCAATAAAGTGCGGCGGGTCAGCTCCGATCCGCAAGCCGACGCCATGGCCGTCGCCCAGGAAGTGTTGAAGGACGCCAGCTTGAGCACCAAACTACTGCGCCTCGCCAACTCGGCCTATTACAACCGCGGCCTCGGCAAGATCTCGGTAGTCTCGCGCGCGGTGATCATGATGGGGTTCGAGACCGTGCGTAATCTCACTCTCACTTTGAAACTGATCGAGAGTTTTCAAAAATCCAACACCGCCGTCGACATGAGCCGCATGCTGGTGCGCTCTTATCTCGCGGCCGGACTGGTGCGGAATATGGCGACCAAGTGCGGCGTCAAGGATATCGAAGAGAGTTATGTGTGCGCGCTATTGCACAACCTGGGCGAGATCATCGTGGCTTATGTGCTGCCGCACGAATTCATAAAGATACAAGAACAACAAAAACTGGCGAAGGTCACCCATAGCCAGGCCCAGCACGGCGTGCTCGGCACCAGCTTTGACGCCATCGGCCAGGATTTGGCGGGAACCTGGGAATTTCCGCCGCTGGTGGTGAGCTCGATGTCGCGCGCGCCGGTCAAGATCAGCGGTGTCGTGCACGACCGTTTGCAGATCAATCGTGCGCTGTCTTTTTTCGCCAACGATTTGGTGGGCGCCCTCTATGTCGAGACCAACGATTCCGCGGAACGCTTTTCAAGCTCCATGCGCAACCTCGCGGCGGTCACCGGTTTGGAATCCGGCCTTATCGAACACAGCCTGGGTGAATCTTTCCGCATGTCTTGCGCGCTGGCCCACGATTACGGCTTGGATAAAAACCTGCTCAAACCGTTGTTAGGCGAAGGCGACGACAATGCCCGCGACAAATGGGCCCGGCAATTTTCTTATTTCGCCACCGCCGGCAATGAACAAACCGCGTCGCAAATCGCGGCGGTCGATGTTGCAAAACCTCTTCTTCAGACTGGCGGTGCGCCGCCGAAAAATACTAAGGCAACCATGCCGCTCGCGGCCGCCGTCAAACCCGCGACGGCGGCTGCGCCGCCAAGTTCCAGGTCGGATACGGCATCGCTGAACGGCGCCGCCGTTCAGCCGGTTGCGTCGGCGCCGTTTTCGGCTGCTTCCGAGCGCGCGGCGACGTCGGCACCGGCGGCCGCAACCGTTCATGAGGCGCAGGTACAATTGACCTTGATTCAAGAAATCAGCAATTTGATCGCGCAGGGCGCGCGTTTGAACCAAGTATTCGTCAAAGTGCTCGAAGGCATACAGCACGGCGTGGGATTCGATCGCGTGATTCTATGTCTGGTCACGCCGGACCGGCGCAATTATGTCGCCCGTCTCGCGGTAGGACAAGGCCGTGAACAAATGAAGGAATTTTTTGCACTGCCGATCGAACCGCAGCGTGATTTTTTTTCGAAGGTGCTTTTAGAAGGAGGGGAAGTCTTGGTGGAAGACGTCGCCCATCCCGCCTACGCGGCGCTGCTGCCCAAGGATTTTCTCCACGTCGCGGCGGTTAAAAGTTTCATCGTCGCCGCCGTGAGCTATGACGGTAAACCGGTCGGCTTTTTCTACGCGGACCGGCCGGTTTCAGGACGGACGATCGACGCCGGTGATTTACGTAATGTGGTGAACTTCGTCACCCAAGCTCGTTTGGCCTTGCGCCTGTGCAGTTAAAATAACCGGTACGTCCTCATGCTCGTAACCCGCCGCGTGATACTTGCGTTGGGCAGACGAGTGGTTCTTGGCGCCGTAATGGGAAACCGCGTTGCCATTTTCAGAACTTTTTAAGTTAAAACATCCGCCCTCGCGCACTTGGGCGCAGGGTGGTTATAATGAACATACCGCTTGCGTCACCACAGCCAGGGAGTGCCGAGCATGATCATGGGTGATTTACGCCTGTTCGCCGATAGCGATGCGCTTAATTACGCCGCCGCCCAACGCTGGGCGCAGTTGGCGGAAGCGGCCATCTCGGCGCGGGGTAAATTCCATATTGCGCTCTCCGGCGGCTCCACGCCGCGCGCCTTGTACCGCCGGCTCGCCAATCCCGATTTCGCCAATCGCATCGCCTGGGACCGGGTGTACGTCTATTTCGGCGATGAGCGCAATGTGCCGCCGGATCATGCCGACAGCAATTACTTCATGGCCAAAGACGCTTTGCTCAATCATGTGCCCATTCCACCCGCGCAGATTTACCGTATGGAAGGAGAGCGCGAAAATATCCACGAGGCCGCGACCAGCTACGCACAGCTGCTCAGTTCACGCTTGCCGATGTCGGCGCAAGGTGTCGTGCAATTCGATCTGCTGCTGCTCGGCCTCGGCCCGGACGGCCATGTCGCTTCGCTGTTTCCCGGCACGCCGGTGTTGCATGAGCGGGCGCGGCTGGTCGAGGCGGTCTTCGTCGAAAAATTGCAAACCTGGCGCATCACGCTCACCTTGCCGGTCATCGATCACGCTCGTCATGTGTTGATCTTGGTCGACGGCCTCAAGAAAGCGCCGATTCTACGCGATGTCTTCAGCGCCCGCACCGCGCCGCCGCCTTATCCCGTGCAGCTCATCACGCCACAAGGTGTTTTGGAATGGTATGTCGATAAGGAGGCGGCCAGTCTGCTCCCGGAAACCTTACGTTCATGAAAGTGCTGGCCGGCGACATCGGCGGCACTAAAACGCTACTGCACATCGCCGAAGTACAAGGCACCCGCTGCGACGTGTTGCATCAGCACGGTTATCGCAGCCAAGACTACCGCGATTTTGATGAGCTGTTAACCGACTTTCTCGAACATGCGCCCCGTGCCGCGCGCAACGACCTCCAGCGCGCGTGTTTCGGCGTCGCCGGGCCGGTGAGCGGACCGGAGCACGGCCATCGTCACGCCAAGATTACTCAGCTACCGTGGCGGATCGACAGCTTCCACTTGCAGTCCACCCACCACTTGGCGCAGGTGCGCTTGATTAACGACTTTCACGCGATCGCCGCCGGCATCGACGCGCTCGGCCCGGACGATCTCGCCCCGCTCAATGCCGTGCCGGCGCAAGCGCGGGCGCCTCGATTAGTAGTCGGCGCGGGCACCGGTCTGGGTGTGGCGCAGCTGATGTGGGCGGACGGCCGTTATCGCATTTTCCCTTCCGAAGGCGGCCACACCCACTTCGCTCCCACCGATGCCGTGCAGATCGAATTGTTGAAATATCTGCAGCAAGTGCATGACCGCGTTTCCTGCGAGCGCGTGGCGTCGGGGCCGGGCTTGGTGGCTATTTTTCGCTTTCTTGCCGTGCAACAGCCCACAGCGACCGCACCGTTACTCACTAACGCGGACCATCCGGATCCGGCGGCGGTGATCGCGGCGCAGGCCGAGGCCGGCGATCCGCTGGCACGGCGGGCCGTACAACTTTTTATTTCGATCTACGGTGCGATCACCGGCGATCTCGCGCTGGTGAGCTTGGCCTATGGCGGAATTTATCTGGCCGGCGGTATCGCGCCCAAACTGCTGCGGGCTTTTACGCTGGATGATTTCATGGCGGCTTATCGTGAGAAAGGCCGCATGCGTGTTTTGGTGGATCACATGCCGGTATCGGTCATACTCAATGCGCGGGTCGGCCTATTGGGCGCCACCTTGCTCGCGGCGGATTTGAACGAGATGCATTGAGTGGGCCGGCGGCGTGATTCACGCGAACTTCCGCGATTAATTTTAAGGCGCGCTCCGATCGGCGTTGAAGACCCGCCACGCAAAAGGGGACATGAAAGTCCCCTTTGCATTTAACCGGTCTCTTCTAAAATTTAGACGTCCAGATTCGAAACCGACAAGGCGTTTTGTTCGATGAATTCGCGGCGCGGTTCAACCTGGTCACCCATCAAGGTCGTGAAAATTTCATCGGCGGCCACCGCGTCTTCGATCTTCACCCGCAATAAACGGCGCGTCTCGACATTCATGGTGGTATCCCACAACTGCTCGGGATTCATTTCACCGAGGCCTTTGTAACGTTGGATATGCTGGCCGCGCTTGGCCTCTTCCATGATCCAGTCCAAGGCGGTTTTAAATGAACTCACGGCCAGCTTGCGTTCACCGCGTTGCACATAAGCGCCTTCACCGAGCAAGCCTTGTAATTGTTGTCCCAACTCGACTATCGCGCGGTATTCACCGGAATTGAAAAATTCCACGCGGAGGATTTTGGTGCTGGTGACGCTGTGCGCGGTCTCATGGATGACGGCGTGATGTGTGTCGGCGCCTTCGTCTTGCTCCACGCTGATTTCGTAGTGGGAGAGGCCGCCGCCGATCAACGCTTTCCGCAGGTCGGCGAACCAAACTTGGGCCTTGGCGCGATCGCGCATGTCCGCCGCCGTAAACACCGGCATGTGGATCATTTGTTCCAGCACCGCTTCGGGTATCCGCCGCGCAAGACGTTTGGTGGTGGCTTTCACCGCCAGATAACGTCTGGCCATTTGTTCGAAGGCTTCGCCACTGATGGGCGGCGCGTCGTGGGCGACGAACAAGCGCGCCTCTTGCAACGCGGTTTCCAGCAAGTAGGCGTTGAGTTCGATATCGTCTTTTACGTAGCGCTCCTGCTTGCCTTTCTTGACCTTGTAGAGCGGCGGCTGGGCGATATACAAGTGGCCGCGCTCGAAGAGCTCGGGCATTTGCCGGTAGAAAAAGGTCAGCAGCAAGGTGCGGATATGCGAGCCGTCGACATCGGCATCGGTCATGATGATGACGCGGTGGTAACGCAGCTTGTCCGGATTGTATTCTTCGCGGCCGATCCCGCAGCCAAGCGCGGTAATCAGCGTGCCGATCTCCTGGGACGAGATCATTTTGTCGAACCTGGCTTTTTCCACGTTGAGAATTTTGCCCTTGAGCGGCAGGATGGCCTGATAACGCCGGTCGCGGCCTTGCTTGGCCGATCCGCCGGCGGAATCACCCTCGACGATGAACAGCTCGGACGCGGCCGGGTCTTTTTCCTGGCAATCGGCCAGTTTGCCGGGCAAGCCGGCGATGTCCAGCACCCCCTTGCGGCGGGTCATCTCCCGGGCCTTGCGGGCGGCCTCGCGGGCGCGGGCCGCATCGATGATCTTGGCGGCAATGGCGCGCGCCTCCGCAGGATTCTCGAGGAGATAATCCTGGAGCTTCTCGGCCACGGCGGATTCCACCACGCCCTTCACCTCAGAAGACACCAGTTTTTCCTTGGTCTGCGACGAGAATTTCGGATCGGGCACCTTCACCGACAAGACCGCGGTGAGGCCTTCGCGCGCATCGTCACCGGTGGTGACGATCTTGGCCTTTTTCGCTTCATTCTCAATATATTGATTAAGGGTACGTGTCAGCGCGCTGCGAAAACCGGCCAGATGAGTACCGCCGTCGCGCTGCGGGATGTTATTGGTGAAGCAGAAAATATTTTCCTGGTAGGAATCATTCCACTGCATCGCCAGTTCGACGACCGTGAGATCCCGCTCCGCATAAAAATAAAATACCGAAGGATGCAGTGGCGTCTTGTTGCGGTTGAGATGTTCGACAAAGGCGCGGATGCCGCCTTCATATTCAAAAACATCGGACCGCTCATTCCGTTCGTCCAGCAGCTTGATGCGAACGCCTTGATTCAAAAATGACAGCTCCCGCAAGCGCTTGGCCAGAATGTCGTAATGAAACTCGATATTACTGAAAATAAGCTTGCTGGGCTTGAAACGAACGGTGCTGCCCGTGGCGGTACTGGGTCCGGTTTCGGCCAAGGGGGCGTCGGGATTGCCGAAATGATAAGTCTGCTGAAAGATTTTGCCGTCGCGGTGAATGGTGAGATTCAGCTCTTCGGAAAGGGCGTTGACCACCGAAACCCCTACGCCATGCAAACCACCAGACACCTTGTAGGAGTTACTGTCGAACTTACCGCCGGCATGGAGCACGGTCATGATCACTTCGGCGGCGGAACGGCCTTCCTCCGGGTGTATGTCGACCGGAATGCCGCGGCCATTGTCGCTGACGGTGACGGCATCGTCGGCGTGAACTATGACCTGGATCTCGCTGCAATAACCCGCCAAAGCCTCATCGATGGCATTATCGACCACCTCAAACACCATGTGATGCAGACCGGTACCGTCATCCGTATCGCCGATATACATCCCTGGGCGCTTACGAACGGCATCCAACCCCTTTAACACTTTGATATTCGAAGAATCGTAGGTTTTGGGTTCTGCGGACATGGCAGGCTCCTATCACAATCCGGCGATTATAGCATCTCTAGCCGTAAAACAGCAGCTGATAATCTGTAATAACAATAAGATAGAGAGTGTAGCGGGGATTTTAAGCTTGCTGCTTTATCTCGCCGTGTTCCACGTGGAACACGGCCAATTCGGTATTAAATTCTTGCGGTAAAATTAGTCGTTCAGTCGCGGTCATGAACACTTGGCCACGCAGTTCAGCCAACAACTGTAATAATTTAAAGCGATGCTGCGGATCTAGTTCGGAAGCGAAATCGTCTACCAGCAAAACGCTAGGGTTGCTGTTACACGTATTTACTACCGTGGCCTGGGCTAACATCAACGCGCAAATCAGCAATTTCTGTTGTCCGCGCGAAACCACGTCTTTAGCCGGTTTGCCGGCGGTTTTAATAATCAAGTCCGCTCGGTGCGCGCCGTAACGCGTGTAGCCGAATGCGCGATCCTGTTCTTGCCCAACCCGCAGTACGTCGGAATAATCAGCATCCGCTCTCCAACCCGGCGCTAAGGCGAGCGAAATCGCTTCCAATTCACAAAGCTCCGCCAGATAGTGTTCGACGTGAGGGAGCAGTCTGCTTAAATAAATCGTGCGAAAACGAGTGATCTCCTGCGCGGATCGAACCAATTCATTATCCCAGGAATCAAGCCCTTGACCGACTCGCAACGCCATATTGCGTTGTTTAAGCGCTCGCTGGTAACGTCGCCATACTGTAAGGAATTGGGGTTCCACGTGGAACACGCCCCAATCCATGAAACGGCGACGTAATTGCGGACCGTCGGAAAGTAAGCGATGGCTATCCGGCCCAAGAAAAATTACCGGTAAACGCTCGGATAAAGCCGCCCGATTGGGCGCTAGATTACCGTCAATGCGATAATTAACCCCATTGCGGTTAAATTCCGTACTCAAAGCCATACCCGAGCCAACTAATTTCCCTGTCACCACGCAGGTTTCAACGCCGGGGGGAAGCAGATGACGAAAATCGGAAGTACGGAAGGAACAGCCGCGGCCCAGTAGATGAACCGCTTCAAGCACACTGGTTTTGCCTGCCCCATTCGCCCCCCAGAACAGATTAAATTGGGGACCCGGTAGCAGACGGGTGGTACGGAGATTGCGAAGATTATTTACGTCCAGCCGGCTCAGCGCCATGGACTTCTTTCCAGACTATAAATATAACAGCCGACGACCAATCGCCTAATACCGCGGCTAATCACAACCTCATCGGCATCACTACGTATTTACAGTGCATATCACCCGCGGCTTGAATCAGGCAGCAACTATTAGCGTCCGATAAACGCAACTCCACCGTATCGTCGGTAATTGCCGCCAGCGCCTCTAAAATGTACGTAGAATTAAAACCAATCTCCAAGCCGCCACCGAGGTAATCCACGGAAATTTCTTCTTCCGCTTCTTCCTGCTCGGGGTTGTGCGCCAAAACCTTTAGTGTGCCCGGCTCCAACTGCAAGCGAATACTGCGGTATTTCTCATTGGTGAGAATCGAGGTACGTTGTACGGCGTGGCGCAAGGTATCCCGTTCAGCCACCACTAATTTATCAGGGTTTTGCGGTATCACCCTTTGATAATCAGGAAAACGGCCATCGATGAGTTTAGAGGTAAATTTTAATTCATTTGTCATGACGCGAATGTGATTGGTACCGATTTGTACCTGCACCGGCATGTCTATGTCGGAAAGCAGGCGCTGTAGTTCGCCTATGCCTTTTCTAGGAACTATAACACTATGATTTTCTTCTATTTTAATATCGTTAGGAATTGAACAATACGCCAGCCGATGACCATCGGTGGCCACTGCCCGTAATTCATTGGCGTCGACTTCCAGCAATAAACCATTCAGGTAGTAACGCACGTCCTGATTCGCCATGGCGAATTGGGTACGCTCGATCAGACGTTTCAATACCCCCTGGGCGATGGAAAACTCCAGGACGGGACGCATTTCCTCGATGTTGGGAAATTCCACGGCGGGCAAAGTGGAAAGGACAAAACGGCTCTTGCCGGATTTAATGACCGCCCGATCTTTTTCCACGGAAATATGCAGTTGGGCGCCTTCCGGCAAGGCTCGGCAAATGTCCATGAATTTACGTGCCGGGAGTGTCGTCCTGCCGCCCTCCGGGGTATCCAAAGGCGTGAAGACCTTCATTTCGACCTCGAGATCGGTCGCCGTCAGCGCGATGCCTGTAGGCGAAACATCAACCAGCACATTCGACAGAATGGGCAGAGTTTGCCGGCGTTCGACAACACCACTGACGGTCTGCAGAGGTTTTAATATGGCTTCGCGCTGAATAGTAAATTTCATAATCTTTATACCTAAGATATAAACTTATTACTGTAATAAGGCCTGTGGACAACCATCATAATACGAATTAAAAACTTATAAATCAAAAATTTAAGCTGTGTGTAACGGCATCGGGAGCACACCTTGATTACTATTAGTTACCTGTGGGCGAATTGTGGATAAGTCGAGCGTCTCCAATTCATGGTTATTTATCCACAGGCTATACATATTAAGTAGTCAGGGTTCTCAACAGGTTTGAATAGTCTTCTTGTATGCGACTTTCCTGGTCCTTGAGTTCACGAATCTTGCGGCAGGCATGTAATACCGTGGTGTGATCTCGGCCGCCAAACGCGTTGCCGATTTCCGGCAAGCTGTGATTAGTGAGTTCTTTCGACAAAGCCATCGCCAATTGCCGGGGCCGCGCCACCGAGCGGCTGCGACGTTCCGACAACAGATCCGCTACGCGAATTTTGTAGTATTCGGCCACGGTTTTCTGAATATTTTCTATAGTGACCAATTTGTCCTGTAAGGCAAGTAAATCTTTCAGCGCCTCCTTGGCGAAATCCACGGTGATACTGCGGTCGGTAAACCGCGCGTTGGCCACGACCCGCCGTAAGGCACCTTCCAGTTCGCGGATATTGGAACGGATACGCTTGGCGATGAAGAAGGCTACTTCGGGCGTGAGCTCGGTGTTCATTTGCACCGCTTTACTCATTAGGATGGCGACCCGCGTTTCCAGCTCGGCCGGCTCGATGGCGACGGTAAGGCCCCAACCGAAGCGGGATTTCAGACGCTCCTCCAAGCCGTCGACTTCTTTCGGATAACGGTCGCAGGTCAAAATAATTTGTTGCTGGCCTTCCAAGAGCGCGTTGAAGGTGTGAAAAAACTCTTCCTGAGAACGTTCCTTGCCGGCGAAAAACTGAATGTCGTCGATCAGTAAAGCATCCACCGAGCGGTAATAACGTTTGAATTCATTGATGGCGTTGTGTTGCAGAGCTTTGACCATATCGCCCACGAACCGCTCGGAGTGCAGATAGACGATTTGCGCCGACGGCTTGCGCTTCAACATCAAATTACCGACCGCGTGCATCAAATGGGTCTTGCCCAAGCCCACGCCGCCATAAATGAACAAGGGATTGTAGGCGGTACCGGGGTTTTCCGCGATTTGTACCGAAGCGGCGCGCGCCAATTGATTGGATTTGCCTTCGACGAAATTATCGAACGTGAATTCAGGGCGGAGATTGATCACGGTCGCCGCGCCGCGACCGGTATCGGATTTGCGGCGGAAGCCGGAGTGGGCACTCTGCGCCGGGGGTTTTTCGCTGGGAGCGACGGTCGGCGCCGGCGTCGCCGCGCGGGCCGTGCCCACTTCCAGGGTTACCTGGGCGGAATTGCCTTCCTTGAGCGAGCAGACCAGCTGGCTGATCTGGCCTAAAAAGCGGTCATTGACCCAATCGAGCACGAAACGGTTGGGGGCGAGCAAGCGCAAGGATTCGCCGTCTTCCACGGCGTGCAGGGGTCTGATCCAAGTGTTGAACTGCTGGGGAGTCAACTCGCCCTCGAGGTGATCAATACACTTTTGCCACAACGAGGTTTCCACGCACCAGTTCCCCTTCGCCCCACGAATTTACCAAGTCACATTCAACCGCGAGCGGAGCAGTCTATACCTCTTAATCTAAGTTATCCACACCCCTCAAATCCGCCAATCCGGCGGCTACTATTGACAGTCTTCCGCCAAACTCGTTACCCTAGCGCGCTTTCCGCTCGGCCCCTTATTGGCGATGACGTTGACTTGGCGCGGTGGTCTTTTACCCAGCGCGTTGACCGAATCATCCCAATGCAATTTCCGCCGGGCGGCGTGTCGTAAACCTCGATTTTAGACGGACAGTGCTATGAAAAGAACCTTTCAACCCAGCGTGCTTCACCGCAAACGCACCCACGGTTTCCGCGCCCGCATGCGCACCGCCAAGGGCCGCCAGATTTTGAAAAACCGCCGGGCAAAGGGGCGGGTACGTCTTGCCCCCTGACAACGCCGCGTGCAACGTTGGGTGATGACCGTCGCTGTTTTTCCCGGCGCAACAGGCTGGTCAAAGCCAGCGAATACCAGCGGGTTTTTGATCAGGCTTACCGCAGCGGTTCCAGCGGATTCACGGTATTGGCGCGCGCCAATACCGGCGATGTGCCGCGGCTCGGCCTGGTCATTTCGACCCGCTGCGCGCGGAAGGCCGTCGACCGTAACCGGTTAAAGCGGCTTATCCGGGACAGTTTTCGCCATCACGCGGCGCACCTCGCCGGCCTGGACATCGTGGTCATCGGCAAAGCCCCCGCGATACAGCAAACCAACCCGCAACTGCGGGCCAAGCTGGAAGAACATTGGAAGAAACTGGAGCAATGGGCAAGGTCCTGATTATACTCATCCGTGCCTATCGTTACGGCATCAGCCCCCTGATGGGCAGTCATTGCCGTTTTTATCCCAGTTGCTCCTCTTATGCCGAAACCGCCGTCGCCGAACATGGCTTCATCAAAGGCAGCTGGTTGACCGTGCGCCGCTTGTCACGCTGCCACCCCTGGCATCCCGGCGGTTGCGATCCCGTCCCTGAAAAAACTCACCGGCACGCCTAACATGGAAAACAAACGTCTTATTTTATTCGCCGCCCTCAGTGTGGTCGTCATCCTGCTCTGGGACGCGTGGCAAGCCGACTACAATAAACAATCCGCCGCGCCGACCGCCGCTACCTCGACCACTACGAGCGACGTGCCGAGTGCCGCCGCTAGCGCGGGCGCCAGTGCCCAGGCAACGGCCGATGTTCCCGCAGGAACGGCCAACGTGACAAGCGTGCCCGGTGAGGAATCGGTATTGAAAAAGGGCCAGCGGGTCCGGGTCGTCACCGACCTCTATACGATAGAAATCGATACCGTGGGCGGCGACCTGCGGGAAGCCGATTTGACCGCCTACCCGGCGGCGGCGGACCAACCCCAGGAACCATTCCGTCTGCTGACGGACAGCGGCGCGCATATCTTCGTGGCGCAATCGGGACTGTTAGCGTCGTCGGCCGCGCCCGACCACCACGCTCTATATGCCGCCGAACAACCCGAATATCGCTTGGCGGACGGCGCCGATGAGTTGCGCGTGCCGCTGCATTGGACCGGCGACAACGGCGTCACCGTCACCAAGACCTATGTCTTCCATCGCGGCGACTACGTGATCAACGTCAACCACGCCGTGGTGAACGGCGGCGCCGAGCCGTGGAACGGCCGTTTCTACCGCCAATTCCAACGCAGCCGCACCGACCGCGAATCGGCGTTCATCTACACTTACACCGGCGGCGTGGTGTCGAGCGAAGAGAACAAATATCAAAAAGTCTCATTCGACGACATGGACGGCAGCAATTTCAACAAAGAGATCAAAGGCGGCTGGACCGCCATGATCCAGCATTATTTCGTCGCCGCCTGGATTCCGTCGTCTCAAGACCAAACCAATCATGTCTACAGCAAGGCCTTGGGCGAAGGCCGTTATGTATTAGGCATGGTGACGCCGGTGACCACCCTCGCTCCGGGCGCCAGCGGCGATTTCAGCTCGAAACTGTTCGTCGGCCCCAAACTGCAGGACCGGCTGGAAACCGTCGCGCCGCGTTTGGAACTGACCGTGGATTACGGCTGGTTGACCATCATCGCCAAGCCGCTGTTCTGGGTGCTGGAGTTCGTACACGGGGTGGTGAACAACTGGGGCTGGTCCATCATCATCCTTACCCTGCTCATCAAGCTGGTGTTCTACAAGTTGTCCGAGGCCAGCTACAAATCCATGGCGAACATGCGCCGCCTCGCGCCCAAACTCACGCAGTTGAAAGACCGTTACGGCGACGATCGCCAGCGCATGAGCCAGGCGATGATGGAGCTCTACAAAAAAGAGAAGATCAATCCGCTCGGCGGCTGTCTGCCCATCCTAGTGCAGATTCCGGTGTTCATCGCCTTGTACTGGGTGTTGCTGGAAAGCGTGGAGATGCGTCAGGCGCCGTTCATTCTCTGGCTGCAAGACTTGTCCGCCAAAGACCCCTACTACGTGTTGCCCTTGATCATGGGCGTCACCATGTTCATCCAGCAAAAGCTCAATCCGCCGCCGCCGGATCCCTTGCAGGCGAAGATCTTCATGGCGCTGCCTTTCGTGTTCACGCTGTTCTTCGCCTTCTTCCCGTCGGGGCTGGTGTTGTACTGGGTGGTGAACAATATTTTGTCCATCGCGCAGCAGTGGTACATCACGGCCAAGGTTGACAAAGCGACAGCGGCGGCAACA
>CAKKSB010000035.1 GCA_919903055.1 Gammaproteobacteria bacterium
CGATCATCCGCGGCGGCACCGACGGCTCAGTGCTGACCGCGATGGGCTTGCCGAAGCGTGAAGTGGGATTATTGAGATCGGGGTTTTCAAAAGTACGGATCAAGTTGCCCGTGTTACTGTCCAGCAAATGGACCTTATGCCTGCTCGAATCACCCACTACTACATCGCCGTTGTAAACGGTAACCGCGGCTCCGCAAAAAAACGGCCGGTCAGGATAAAGTCCAGGGCAGTCGAAGTAGCGTATTGCACCGCCGGTCGCCGGGTCGACCAAATACACTCGCCCGGTTTGGACGAAATATTCGCTACCAAATTCATCAAGGATGAGACGGCGGTCGTTGGGCGAACCGACGAGGACATTACCACCGAGATCGGCCACCGACGCGCCGAAACTCCCGCCGTTATCGGGATCGGGATGCGCGAGCGCACGCAACAAATTGCCGTTACCGTCGAATAGATAAACTTGCCCGACAGGCCGTAAAGCGCCACTGCTATTGAGGAACCGTTCGCTTGGGCTACCTATCGCCAAGTTGCTCCCGATAGAGGCCATCGCGCCACCGAAGCCCGTGAACGTCGCCGCCGTCGATGGATTGTAAATCGTCTGTATCAGCGCCGGATTGCTAAGGCCGAATTTAAGGACGGCGCCGTTGGGATCGTACGTATCCCCGCTGATCAAAACCGTGTCGCCTTGATATAAAACTACCGTACCGTAGTAATCATTTTCCGGTGCCGAATTGGGATCGGCGTATTCATGAGTGAGCGTGAACGAGATTGCCTGGCCAGTGATAGGTGCTAATAGACTTGCCAACAACAAAATAGCAGCTACGTTTCGCATGGTAGTGTGCTCCCACGTTATTGGATGGAGGGGCGGGGAGCGTAGCAAAGCGGATTGTTGATGACAATGATAAAAACCGATGTAAGTAGTAGCCCTTAACCGCGCACGTGGATTTTTCCTGACGAAGGGACTCGTTTGCTGGTGCGTAGCGGCGCAAGCGTAATCACATGTAACGCGGCGGTGTCGACCCGGTTTTGTTTAGCGGTGAGGTGGTTCGCGCTTTAAATTAACCATTCGGTCGATTGAGCTTTTAACGGTGGAGTGAAGCCATTACCCTTGAGAATGAAGTTCCGCCGGCGCGGATGCGCCGGACGGTGGAGGTCGTTTACCCAGCCGTTCGGAGAGATGTTCCATCGCGACATAAAAGGCCGGGGTGATGTAAAGCGTCAGCATCTGCGAGAAGAACAGGCCACCCACCACCGCGATACCCAGCGGCCGCCGCGATTCGGCGCCCATGCCGGTGCCGAGAGCGATCGGCAAGGTGCCGAGGATGGCGGCGAGGGTGGTCATCATGATCGGCCGGAACCGCACCAGGCAGGCCTCGATGATGGCGTCGCGCGCCGAGAGCTCGCGCTCGCGGCGGAGCTGCAAGGCGAAGTCCACCATGATGATGCCGTTCTTTTTCACCAAGCCTACCAATAAAATCAGGCCGACGAAGCTGAAGATGTTGAGCTCCGCGCCGAACAGGATCAGCGTCAGCAGCGCGCCGACTATCGCCAGCGGCAGAGCGGTGAGTATGGTGATGGGATGGATGAAGTGTTCGTAAAGCACCGCCAGTACCATGTAGATCACCACGATGGTGATCAGCAGCAACAGCGGCAGATTTACCAGCGATTCCTGGAAAGTTTGGGCGCTGCCGGTGAACTGGCCGGTGATATCGGCCGGCAGATTGCTGTTCGCCGCGTCGTCGATACGGCTGGTGACATCGCCGAGGGCGGTATCGGGCGCCAGATTGAACGAAAAGCTCACCGAAGGTAATTGTCCGAAATGGCTGACCGACAGCGGACCCACTCCGGGCTGGATGTCGGTGACGGCGCTCAAGGGCACCAGCCGGTCGCCAGTGCCCTGCACATACAGCGCTTTCAGCGCGTCGAGGTTTTCTTGATAACGCGGCGCCAGTTCCATGATGACTTGATATTGATCGGTGGCGCCATAAATGCTGCTGACCTGGCCGCCGCCGTAAGCGCTGTATAAGGTCGCCTGAATTTGTTCGGCGCTGACGCCCAGCGCGGCGGCGGTGTCGCGCAGGATGCGTACATTGATCTGCGGGTTGCTGAGTTCGAGACTGCTGCTGACGTCCTGCACGCCCGGCACGGCGGCGAGCTGGGGTTCGAAGGCGGCGGCCGCGAGTCCCAGTTCATCCACGTCGGGGCCTTGCAGGACGTATTGATAACTGCCGCTGCCGCCCAAACTGCCGATGCGGATCGCCGGCGGATTTTGAAAGAACACCTGCATTTCGCGCACTTCGGCCACGGCTTTGCGCAGCTGCTGCAAGACTTCGTCGGCGGTATCTTTACGTTCGCTGAGCGGTTTGAGACGGATCACCAGCCGGCCGATGTTGCCGCCGGTGGCGCCGCCGAAACCCTGGCCCGCGCTCGACATGGCGGCGGCGACGTTGGGATTTTGTTTGACGATGCGCGCGACGCGTTCCTGCAAGACTTGCAGTTGTTCGAAGGTGATGCCCTCCGGGGCTTTGGTGTCGGCGAAGATCTGGCCGGCGTCCACATTGGGAATGAAACCCTTGGTCACCGCGCCGAAGAGATAAAAGGTGAGGCCGAGTATCAGCGCCGACACCACCAGCATGCTGCGCCAATGATCCACCGCCCATACCAAGGTGCTGCCATAAGCGTCGCGCGCGCGGTCGAAGCCGCGTTCGAGAGTTTGATAGATCCGGCCGTGCTGTTCATCGTTCTTGAGAAAGCGGCTGCACAACATGGGCGTGAGCGTGAGCGAGACCACGCCGGAAATGAGGATGGCAATGGCCACCGTCAGCGCGAATTCATTGAACAATCGGCCGACGATGCCGCCCATGAACATGATGGGAATAAACACCGCCACCAGCGATAAGGTCATCGACAACACCGTGAAGCCGATTTCCTTGCTGCCGAGCAACGCGGCCTCCAGGCGGTTCGCGCCTTTTTCGCGGTGGCGCACGATGTTTTCCAGCACGACGATGGCGTCGTCCACCACGAAACCCACCGCAAGAGTCAGGGCCATCAGCGACAAATTGTTGAGACTGAAGTCGAGCGCCTTCATCACCATGAAGGTGCCGATCAGCGAGGTGGGCAAGGCCAGCGCACTGATCAGGGTGGCGCGCGCGTTGCGCAGAAACAGGAAGATCACGCCCACCACCAGCACGATGGAAAGAATGAGAGTGAACTTCACTTCGTGTATCGAGCCTTTGATGAAATCAGCGCGATCATATTGCATGCGCAAGGTCGCATCGCCCGGCGCCTGACGGGTGAGTTCCTCGAGTTGGGCGCGGATCGCCGTGGACACCTGCACGGTGTTGGCGCCGGGCTGACGGCGCACCGCCAGCACGATGGCCGGGCGCAAATCCTGCGCCTCGCCGGTGTTGTCGAAGAAGGTGGTGAGTTGCTTGTCCTGCTCGACGCTGTCGAAGGCGGTGCCTACTTCGGAAAGGTGCACCGGCGCGCCGTTGCGATAAGCGATCACCAGGCGGTTATAGGCGTCGGCGTCCAGCAACTGGCCCTCGGCCTGCACGGTATAACTGCGCACGCTGCCGCTGAGGGTGCCGGTCGGCAGATTGGTATTGCCGCTTTGTATCGCCTGCTCCACCTGCGCCAGGGATAGATTGCGCGCCGCCAGCGCGTACGGATTCATCTGCAGGCGCACCGCGTATTTTTTCGAACCGAACACCAGCACCTGCGCCACGCCGGGAATGGTGGAGATTTGTTGCGCGACCCGGGTCTCGGCGTATTCGTTGAGATCGGTCAGCGGCAATTGCTGGGCGGACAGCGCGATGAAGAGGATCGGTGCATCGGCGGGATTGACCTTGCGCAAGGTCGGCGGCGTCGGCATGTTCTGCGGCAAGCGGCGCACGCTTTGCGAAATCGCGGTCTGCACGTCCTGCGCGGCGGAGTCGATGTCGCGCGCGAGATCGAATTGCAGGGTGATGCTGGTGCTGCCGGTGCTGCTGGTCGAATTCATCGAGGTGATGCCGGCGATGGCGCTGAACTGGCGTTCGAGCGGGGTGGCCACCGCCGCCGCCATGGTTTCCGGATCGGCGCCCGGTAGACTGGCGGAAACATTGATGGTGGGGAAATCGACGTTGGGCAGTTCGCTGACCGGCAAGGTGAAATACGCCGCGAGACCGAAGATCACCAGCGCCGACATGAACATCGTCGTCATCACCGGCCGGCGGATGAACGGGTGTGAAAGATTCACGGTGTGTTCCGGGCGGAGGGCGAGGCCGCCGCGTCGGCGGCGGTCGAGACGACGGCGCCCGGCCGCAGATTGCGCGGCGCGCGGGTCACGATGGATTCATCGCCCTTGAGACCGCTGGCGATGACCGCGAGGTCGTTGACCTGGCGGTCCACTTTGACGGGCCGCACCGCGGCCTTGCCTTGTTCGACGACGTAAACGAAATTGCCTTCCTGGCCGGTTTGGATCGCGGCTTGCGGCACGACGATCGCGTCGTTCTGTACCGTGAGCTGGGTGCGCACGCCCACATATTGGCCGGGCCAGAGTTGTTCCCGTTCATTGCGCAGGCGCGCCTTGAGCGTGACCGTGCCGGTGTCGGCATTCACCGCGTTGTCGATGAACACCAGTTCGCCTTCGCCCAGTTCGCCGCTGCCGTCTTCGCGGGTAACGACGACGCGAATACCGCGCTGCTTTTGATAACGCTGCAACTCGGGCAGGAGTTGCTGGGGGATGTTGTATTGCACCAGGATGGGTTGCATCTGATTGATGATCACCAGCGGCGTGGCGTCGTTGGCGGTCACCAGATTACCGGCTTTGACGTTGAGACTGCCGGTGCGGCCGGTGATGGGCGCGCGGATGTCGGTGTACGCCAGATTGATCTCGGCCTGCTGGAGCAGCGCCCGTAATTGACCGGCCGCGGCGCGGGCATTGTCGTATTCTTGGGTGGTGACATATTCCTTGCCGGCCAGCGGTTCGAGACGCTTGACCTGGGCGTCGGCGGCCTGCCAGGCGGTACGCGCGCCGGTCAAGGCCGTTTCATAGGCGGAGCGGTCGAGGCGGAACAGGCGCTGGCCTTTGGTCACGGTCTGGCCTTCGGTGAAATACACTTCTTCGAGCATGCCGTTTATCTGCGGGCGGATTTGCACGCTGTGTTCGGACTGCACTTGTCCGAGGGCTTGCAGCGAGATGGGCATGGGTTGTACTTTCGCGGCGGTCAGCTCGACTACCAATGGCTGATCGGGTCGTTTGCCCCTGGCGTCGCCATGGGGTTTAGCCGTGATGCGCCACGCGGTCAAGGCGCTCAATGCGGCGATGATGACGACGAAGAGGGAAATAAGCAGGGTTTTGCGTGTCACGGTGACTCCGTCGTAGCTGCGGGGGCGAGGCCGCCCACCGCGTGTCCCAAGGCGGCGCGCCCCGCCACCCACCGGCCGCCACCGA
>CAKKSB010000036.1 GCA_919903055.1 Gammaproteobacteria bacterium
TGCACCAATTGCGCATCGCCGAGACCGAGAAATACGCCCACGTCACCTATTTTTTCAACGGCGGCGTCGAACAGCCTTATCCCGGCGAAGACCGTGTCCTGATACCGTCACCCAACGTGGCGACCTACGATCTCCAACCCGAAATGAGCGCCCCGCAAGTCACCGACAAGCTGGTGGCCGCCATCGAGAACGGCGGCTACGACACCATCATCTGCAACTACGCCAACGCCGACATGGTCGGCCACACCGGCTCGCTGCCGGCGGCGGTCAAAGCCATCGAAGCGCTGGATGTCTGTTTGGGCCGGGTGGTGACGGCCGTGCAAAAAGCCGGCGGCGAATTGCTGATCACCGCCGATCATGGCAACGCCGAACAAATGAGCGACGACAGCACCGGCCAGGCGCATACCGCTCACACCACCAACCTGGTGCCCTTTGTCTACGTGGGCCGCGCGGCGCAACCTACCCTCAACGCCGGCACGCTGGCTGACGTGGCGCCGACCATGCTTTATCTGCTGGGCATCGACAAGCCTTCGGAAATGAGCGGCCGGCCGCTCGTCGAACTCCGCCAGCCCGACTAACGGATTCATACCTTCCCAGTGGCCACGGCGCTTCCCGCCATCCCGCCCATCACCTCCCGCCTGCTCGCCACGCTTTTGGCCCTCGCGCTTTGCGCGGCGAGTCTGTGGGCCGCGGCCGCGCCGGATCAGCGCCAGGTTCAGAACAAGGAAGCCGAGCTGGAAAAATTGCGTCAGGTCATCAAGGATACCAATTCCCAGCTCAATGCTTTGCGCAGCCGTTACGATGATTTGCGGGTCCAGCGCCGCGAGGTCGAACGCGCCATCGGCGGCATCAACGACTCCCTGCGTGAACTGGAACAACAACGCCGCGAACAGACCGACGCGCTCGCCCGCCTGCAACAGGACAAAAGACGTAAAGAGGCCGGCCTCGCCCAGCAACGGCAGACCCTCGCCGAACATCTGCGCGCCAGCTACGCTCTCGGCCAACAGGGCCCGGTGAAATTACTGCTCAACCAGACGGAACCGGCCGCCGCCGGGCGCAGTCTCAAGTACTACGAATATTTCCACCGGGCGAGGACAACTCAGATCGACGCCATCAATCGCACTCTGCTCGCCGTCGCCCGGCTGGAGCAGGACATTCAAAGTCAGGGCCGCGTTCTCGACGACCTGCTGACCCGCCAACAAACTCAAAAGGCCGCGCTGGAAGACAAGCGCCTGGAGCGCAAGACTTTGCTCTCCCGGCTCGAAAGCGAGATAAGTAACTCGCAACAACGCCTAAGCCGGCTCAAGGAAGATGAACAAGGTTTGCAGGAATTGGTGGGCCGTCTGCGACGCGCGCTCGCGGAAATGCCGCCGCCGGCGCTCACCGGCAAAGGTTTCGCCAAACTCAAAGGCCAATTGAAATTGCCCACCGAAGGCAAGATCGCCGCCCGTTACGGCAGTCCGCGTCAACTCGGCCACCTCAAATGGCAAGGCATCGTCATCGATGCGCCGGAAGGAACCGAGGTGCGCGCCATCGCGCCGGGCCGAGTGGTGTTCGCCGACTGGATGCGCGGCTTCGGTCTGCTGCTGATCCTGGATCACGGCGACGGTTATATGAGCTTGTACGGCTATAATCAGGCGCTCAACAAAAATGTCGGCGACGTGGTCGAGGCCCGCGCGCTGATCGCCCGCAGCGGGATCGGCGAGGCGCGCGAACGGCCGGGTCTCTATTTTGAAATCCGCCAGCAGGGTACGCCGGTCAATCCGTTGACCTGGTGCAAAGCGCCATAATGACCGTTAACCCGCTTGCCGTAGTTAAACCCTCGCCGCTCGCGTTGGCGCTTCCTGGCGGGGAGGGGGATAAGGCGGGGGTAAATAACACCGTGCGGTTGGGTAACTTGTAAATGAATCAAGCTAACTTGTATGCTTCCCCAAGCATTTTCATCCACCGCCCTACAGCCCGGGACAGATCCGCGGAGTAAATTCATGAGTGACAAAAAACGTAATCTTCTGGTGCTGGCGATCGGCATCACCCTCGGCGTGGGCATAGCCATCGGCACCGGAGTGTGGGCCGAACGCACCGAGGACGCGAACACTACCATTCCGCTGGATGACCTACGCGCCTTCACCGAAGTGTTCGCCAAAATCAAAAGCGATTACGTGGAACCGGTGGATGACAAAGTGCTGCTCGAACACGCCATCAGCGGCATGCTCTCCAATCTGGATCCTCACTCTTCCTACCTGGACGCCGAGTCTTATAAAGAACTGCAAGTCGGCACCTCCGGCGAGTTCGGCGGCCTGGGCATCGAAGTAACCATGGAAAACGGCTTCGTCAAAGTCATGTCGCCCATCGATGACACGCCGGCGCAAAAGGCCGGCCTGCGCACCGGCGACATCATCATCCGCCTCGACAGCACGCCGGTGAAAGGCTTGTCGCTGAAAGACGCCGTCGACATCATGCGCGGCAAGCCGGGCACCGACATCCTGCTCACGGTGATCCGCGAGGGCGCGGAAAAGCCGCTCAAGTTCACCCTCACCCGCGCCATCATCAAAGTGAAGAGCGTCAAGAGCCGCAGCTTGGAAAAAGGTTTCGGCTACCTGCGCATCACCCAGTTCCAATCCCACACTCCGGAAAACCTCATCGAAGCCATCGGCGAACTCAAGCGCGAAAACGGCGGCGAGCTCAAAGGCCTGGTGCTGGATTTACGCAATAATCCCGGCGGTGTACTGAGCGCGGCGGTCTCGGTGTCGGACGCCTTCCTCGAAAGCGGTTTGATCGTCTACACCGAAGGTCGGGTGAAAGACTCGGAGATGAAATTCAAAGCCACGCCCTCTGATGTGCTCAACGGTTCACCCATCGTGGTGCTGATCAACGCCGGTTCCGCCTCGGCCTCGGAAATCGTCGCCGGCGCCCTGCAAGACCACCACCGCGCGGTCATCATGGGCGAGAAATCCTTCGGCAAGGGTTCGGTGCAAACCATCGTGCCCATCGGCACCGGCGCCGCGCTCAAGCTCACCACCGCCCGTTACTACACCCCGTCCGGCCGCTCCATCCAGGCCGAAGGCATCAACCCGGATATTCCGCTGGTCAACGTAACCGTGGCCGCGGCGGACGCGCCGGAATTCGAGCCGGTCAAGGAATCCAACCTCACCGGCCATTTGGAAAACGGTAAGGAAAAAGACAAGACCAAAGAGCCGGCGAAGGACAAAGTCGACCCCTTGTCGAAAGAGGGCGCCGGTGAGCCGTCCGGCAAAGAGACTAAAAAAGACGCCAAGGAACAGCCCTTGGCGAAAACCGATTATCAATTACACGAAGCGCTCAATCTGCTCAAAGGCCTCAACATCCTGCAGCAGAAACGCGACTAATCACGCCGGTGCGCCGGCGCAGCCCACCCATGCCATGGTCCCCGCTTAACATCCGGCGGTGGAGACCATGGCTGTGCTTGCTGCTGATCGGTCTTGCACCGTGGAGCGGGGGCTGGGCACTCGAACCCGCCGCCATGCCGGCGGCCGATCCGCCGCTGATCGCCATCATCATCGATGACGTCGGCGACAATCTGCATAACGGCCTGCGTGTCATCGACCTGCCGGGGCCGGTGGCCGCGGCCTTTTTACCCCATACCCGTTATGCCCGCCGTTTGGCGCGACTCGCCCATCGCCGTGATAAGGAAGTCATGCTGTACCTGCCGATGGAGGCCGCCGACGGTGCGGCCACCGGACCCGGCAGCGTCACGCTCGCTATGACCGAGCAGGAATTCATCAACATCGTGGAAGCGGATCTCGCCGACATTCCCCACGTCACGGGAATCAACAACCACATGGGCAGCCTGCTTACCCAGCAGCCCGGCCCCATGCGCTGGCTGATGCAGGCCATCAACCGGCGCGGCCAGCTGTTGTTTTTCGTGGACAGCCGCACCACCGCCGCCACGGTGGCGCAAAAAGTAGCGGCGGAAAACGGCGTGCCCAATCTGCGCCGCGACGTCTTCCTCGACAACGACCCCGCGCCGGAAGCCATCGCCGTGCAATTCAAACGTTTGCTCGGCATCGCACGCCGCCGGGGCAGCGCCGTGGCCATCGGCCATCCCCACGGCACCACCTTAAATTTTTTGGAACAACACTTGCCGCAACTCGCCGGCCTGGGTATCCGGCTGGTGGCCGTGCGCACGTTGCTGCAACAACCAGCCCGGCCCGGCGGCTACGTGCACGCATCGACCGCCGAACCGGCCAGCACCGCCGCCACGCCCAAAACACGAATTCTTCCTTAACGCGCATGCTCCGTGTCATGCGCGGCTTTAGGTTAAACCCCGTTCTCAAAGCGCGTCCCAGCCTTTATGCTGGATACTGGATAGACGCAAAGGAGGGCGCCCCCATGACTCGAGTATTGATTCCCCTGGCGACAGGTTGCGAAGAATTGGAAGCGGTGACGGTGATCGACATTCTGCGGCGCGGCGGCGTCGACGTCGTCAGCGCCGGACTCGGCGCGCCGGGCGCGCCGGTGCGGGCCAGCCGCGGTACCGTACTGGTGCCCGACACCAGCCTGGACGAGGCGCTGAAACAAGATTACGACATGGTGGTATTGCCGGGCGGCCTGCCGGGCGCCAACCATCTCAACGACGACACCCGCATCCGCGAATTATTGCAGCGCATGGCTTATCAAGAAAAATACATCGCCGCGATTTGCGCCGCGCCGAAAGTGCTGGCGGACGCCGGTCTGCTCAAAGGCCGTCGCGCCACCAGTTATCCCGGCACATTGAATGCCGCTCAATTGGACGGCGTGAATTACCAGGATTCTTCAGTGGTACAAGACGGCACTCTCATCACCTCGCGCGGCCCGGGCACCGCCATGGATTTTGCCTTGGCTCTATTGGAAACGTTAGCGGGCAGGGCCAAGCGCGACGAAGTGGAAGCGAGCCTGATCCGGCCCATGCATTAACCGGAATCGCACGCGCGGCGGGCACGCTTATTTTCCCTGGCTCCGCGCGGCGTCATCGGGAATATAGAGCGGACCTTTTTGCCCGCAGCCCGCGAGCGCGCTCGCGCCCATCACCACGCTCAAGGCCAGCCAGATCATCCACCGTTTCACTATTCGTCCTCCGGGCGCGTCCGCGCTACAATACCGGCGCAGTATAAAGGAAACCCTGAAAAATCCATCCAGGGATTTTTCAGAGAAAAAAACGAAAAATATGATTTTCGTTTTTCTTCATTTTCCAATCAAGCGTGATTGGAAAATGGCGGCGGAACCCTTCGCTTCGCCCTTCCCTGCACCACACGGAATCTCTGATAATGAGAGATTCCTAAACCGGGACCACCCCAAACCCAACGAGACGCGCGCGCCGACCATGACCACCTATCTGCCTTGCGTTGAAATCAATCCCGCCACGCCCGCCACCGCCAGCGTGATCTGGCTGCACGGCCTCGGCGCTGACGGTCACGACTTCGAACCCATCGTGCCGCAACTGCAAGTGGATACACCGGTACGCTATATTTTCCCCCACGCGCCGCAACGCGCGGTCACCGTCAACGGCGGTTATCTGATGCGGGCCTGGTACGACATTCTGTCCTTCGAACGGCCGCGCGCCGAAGACGAAGCCGGCATCCGCGCCTCGGAACAACAGTTGCGCGCCCTCATCGAACGGGAACAGCAGCGCGGCATCGCCGTCGGGCGCATCGTCTTGGCGGGTTTTTCACAGGGCGGCGCCATCGCCCTCCACGCCGGCCTACGTTATCCGCGGGCGCTGGCCGGCATCATGGCGCTTTCAACTTATTTGCCGCTGGCGGAACACATCGCCGCCGAATCGGCCGACGCCAATCACGGCACGCCGATCTTCATGGCGCACGGCGATCAAGATCCGGTCATCGCGCTGCCTCACGCGCAGTCGTCCAAACGCGCGCTGGAAGCGCTGGGTTATCCAGTGGAATGGCGCGTCTATCCCATGGCGCACGGCGTATCCGGCGCGGAGATCGAGGATATCAGGGCGTTTCTCGGCCGCGTGTTGCCCGAGGTCGCGAACTGACGTACCCGCGGGGCCGGCGCTCAGGTGGTTTTATCGAGTGATTCCAAAGCCGCGTTGAGCTGCTCTTCGATCTGTCTTTTATAATTGAGGAAGTGGATGGTCTGCACCCGGCCACC
This sequence comes from Gammaproteobacteria bacterium, assembly GCA_919903055.1. Lineage (GTDB taxonomy): Bacteria > Pseudomonadota > Gammaproteobacteria > DRLM01 > DRLM01 > CAKKSB01. The sequence continues at coordinate 6,130 of CAKKSB010000036.1, forward strand.
CGGCTCGGCGCCGAACATGGTGCGCGGCCCGTCGATGTCGGTAATGTAAATCGGATAACGCTGGCCGCTGCGGCGCCCTTTCAACACAAAGGCCGCGACTTCCCTGAACAATTGATCACCGTGATTGAGACCGGCGAACTCCACCTCGTTGCAATACACGCTGAAACTGGGCTGGCCGTTGGCCAGCACTTCGCCGATCCAGATGGCAATGGTACGCATCTCGGTTTCGCC
>CAKKSB010000037.1:0-10989 GCA_919903055.1 Gammaproteobacteria bacterium
TTGGCTTCCATCAAATAAATGGCTGGGGTGCCAGGATTCGAACCTGGGGATGCTGGAATCAAAATCCAGTGCCTTACCGCTTGGCGACACCCCAACAAACACATTCACGTTCAACGAGGCACGCGGCCGCTTTAATAGCGCCGCTTTCCATCCTCGCCCGTTTATTCTTCACTTCGCAACATCGCATGGAGTGGGGAGCGATTGCGGCCTTTCGCCGCGAAAGCGCGCCACACCGTCGGCGCTAATGCAGCGAGGCGGCGGGCCGCCGCCTCGTCCGCGCACGGCGCGAAGACCGCCGCGCCGGTACCGCTCATCCTCGCCGGCGCATGCCCATTCAGCCAGTCCAACGCTGCTCCGACCTCCGGATAACGGCGCCGCACCACGGCTTCGCACAGGTTGGATCCGGACCCGGAAAGAAAGGCGGCTATTGTGAGGGGAGGGGCGTTTCGTGTCAATTCGGGCGCCCCAAATATTTCCGCGGTGGACACATGGCAGGGCGGCACCAATACCACATACCAGGGTTCCGGCAGATCGACCGGTGTCAGCTGCTCGCCCACGCCTTCGGCCCAGGCCGCTCGGCCGCGCACGAAGACAGGCACGTCGGCGCCCAGCGTCAGCCCCAATTCGGCGAGTCGGTCTTCCGTGCAACCCAAATTCCACAATCGATTGAGTGCGACCAGCACCGTGGCGGCGTCGGAACTGCCGCCGCCTAAACCGGCGCCCATCGGCAGGCGTTTCTCCACGGCAATGTCGGCACCCAAGGACGCTTCCGTCGCGGCTTGCAAGCAACGGGCGGCGCGCACGGTCAAATCAGCGTCTTCCGCCACACCGGCGACCGGCGTGACGCGGCGGATCAGGCCGTCGTCGCGCACGGTGAGGCCGATCACATCGCCCACGTCGAGGAACTGAAACACGGTTTGCAACACGTGGTAACCGTCGGGGCGGCGTCCGACGATGTGCAGGAATAAATTGAGTTTGGCCGGGGCCGGCCAGCGGCGAGTGGGGGGGGTCGCGGGATTCACGATAAAACCCAACTGTCGAAGATCAAGCGCACTTTATAATGGGCATTGTCCAAAAAAATCTTGGTGGGCAACTCGTGGCCGGCGACGGTCTCGTAACGATGAAAGGTGATTCGCCAGCCGGACTGCTCCAGCCACGCCAGACGACCCCGATTATCCAGTTCATGCGTGGCGGCCAAGGCCGGCACCGGCAAACCCCGCACCCAGTAGCGCAGTCCGGACACCGGCACCGGCGTACCGAGGGCACGGTTGATCAAACTGTCGGGGTCGGCGGCGGTGAGCCGTTGGCCGTCGCCCATCACCAGTTCGACCTGGCGCGACCCGCCCTGCAATTGCGCCGAACCCTGCCCGAGAGGCGCGTTGAGCGCGATGCGAAATTCATCGCCGTCCTGCTGCCAGCGCAGCGAAGTATGCCAGCCGGTGTCCTCGCTTTGAATGCCGATGCGGCCGCTCACCACCCAATGCTCGAGCCGGGATAGCTCAACCTGCCGCTGCTGCCAGAGACGGGCTTGTTCGGCAACCGGGGTCGGGGTCGGCAGACTGGCGCAGGCACTCATCAGCCACGCCATGACGGCGAGCAGCCACCCACCGCGGCGCGCGCCGGTTTCGATATGCATGAGCCCCCGCCTATTCTATAAATTATTTATGATCGAGCTTGTCCATCACTTCAAGCAGGAATTTATTACCCGGCGAAGCATCGAGGGCCTGCTTCCACACCATTCGCGCACCCTGCTGATCACCCATCACCCATAACACCTCGGTGAGGTGGGCGGCGATTTCCGAATCGGGATTGGCTTCGAGGGCACGCCGCAGATAACGCGCCGCTTCGCTGTAATTGCCCAGCCGGTATTGCAGCCAACCCATGCTGTCGAGAACGAAATGGCTGTCGGGACGCAACTCCATGGCGCGCTGGATATAACCCAGCGCGTCATCGTAACGGCGGGTGCGATCGGCCAACGTGTAACCGAGGGCATTGAGCGCATCGGCATTGTCCGGCTCGCGGATTAAAATGCGCTTGAGGTCATCTTCCATGAGATCGAGTTTGTCGAGTTTCTCCGCCACCATGGCGCGGGAATACAGCAAATCGGTATTGTCGGGCAGCTCCTCCAAGCCCGCGTTGAATATTTCCAAGGCCTCTTGGTTGCGGCCGGCGTCGCGCAGCATCTGGCCTTCCACCAGGAAGATACGCAGAGCCTGAGCCGGGCCGCGCGGCGTGATGGTATGCAACTGGGCGCGGGCCTGATTGAGCTCACCCTTTTGCGCGATCAAATAGGCGATGCGGATTTGGGCTTCAAGAGCGCTTTCGCCGCGATCTACTTGCGTGTACCACTTGATCGCCGCATCGGGGTCTTTACGGTACTCTTCGGCGATACGGCCGAGGTAATAGGCGCTTTCCGCCACATAGGCCTTATTGCCGCGATTGAGCTCCAGCAAATATTTTTCGCCCTCATCCACCCGTTCCAATTGCACGGCCACCATCCCCAGCGCGAATAGAATCTCGGGCTGGTTGGGCGCTTGTTTATTGACGATTTTAAATTGATCCAACGCTTTGTCGAACTGCTTGGCGTCCACCAGCAAACGGGCATAGGCGGTACGCAGGTCGGCATCCTTGGGATGCTGCTTGACCGCCACTTCCAGCAAGGCGAGGGCCTCGGCGGCCTTGCCGCGCATGGTCAGAATCCGTGCCTGCTGCACCAAGGCGTCCACTCGTTTGGGTTGCAGGTTCACCACCCGTTTGATGGCATCCTCGGCCAAATCCAAAGCCCCGGTGCGCACCGCTAAATGACTGAACGCCATCAGGGCGGCGGGATCGTTGGGGCGGCCGGCGATCAACCGCTGCATCACTTGCAAGGCGGCCTGTTTGTCTTGCTGGCGGCCCAACAGGCCGGCGATCAGCATAAAGCCGTTTTCATCATCGGCGGGGGAAAGCGCCAGCACTTCCTCCAATTGCCGCTGAGCATCTTCGAGCTGGCCGTTGCGGATATACAGTGCGGTAAGAACCTGCCTGGCTTCGATATTGACTGTGTCCAACTCGACCCACAGCTTGGCGGCCTCCAAAGCATTTTCATTGTCGTGGGCATAGACCGCCACTCGCGCCGCCCGCTCGGCCATCCGCACATCGCGGGTGCTCCGTCCCAATTCAAGGTAGTTTTGAATGGCTAAATCATATTGGCCGCGCTGCATGGCGACCTCGGCCACCAGCACCTGGTACATCACCTCCGGCTCCACCGCCGAGGTGATCACCGGCTTGGGAGCGGGAACGGGCATCGCCACCGGTTCCGGGGTCAACGCGTCGCGAGCCGCCATAGGGGAGGCACAACCAGTCAGCAGGACCGGCACTATCACCATCAGCGCTCTAATTTGGGAGCCTTCCATATGTATTCTCCGTACGACGGTAAGCCACAAGGTACAAATCTCTTTTGCTACAGACAAGGTTTTCCCCAGAATTACTGCGTGCCTAAGCTAATTATTAGCTAAACTTGCCACCTACCCAAGAATTACCGCAGAATGATCAAAGTCTATGTCGGCCTGATGCCATGCCTCTTTTAGCGTTTGGGATAAATCATAAAACCGCGCCGATCGCCATCCGGGAACGGGTAGCCTTCGCTCCGCCGCAAATCTCCGAGGCCCTGCGGCAGTTGACCATCCTGCCCGCGGTGCAAGAGGCGGCTATTCTATCCACCTGTAACCGCACGGAAATCGTCTGCTGCGTGGAAGAAGATCACTCTCAATCGGTGATCGATTGGTTCCAACACTATCACAAACTTCAGGGCGACGAGATCGGCCCTTATCTTTACCTTTATCCTGATCAATTCGCGGTCCGCCATCTGCTGCGAGTCGCCTCCGGCCTCGATTCCATGATTTTAGGCGAGCCGCAAATCCTCGGCCAGATGAAGGAGGCCTACCTCACCGCCTTGCAAAGCGGCACGGTCGGCACCCTGCTGGGCCGTTTATTCCAGCACACCTTCGCGGTCGCCAAGCAAGTCCGCACCGACACCGCCATCGGTTCCAGCCCGGTTTCGGTGGCCTTCGCCGCGGTGAGTCTGACCAAACAGTTTTTCAGCGACCTGTCCAAGCACACGGCGCTGCTGATCGGCGCCGGGGAGACCATCGAACTCACCGCCCGCCATCTCCATGAACACGGCATCGGCCGCATGATCATCGCCAACCGCACCGTGGAAAAGGCCCACGCCCTGGCCACCGAATTCGGCGGCTACGCGATTTCCCTGGGCGACATCCCCGCCCACCTGGCGGAGGCCGACCTGGTGATCTCCTCCACCGCCAGCCAGCTACCCATCCTCGGCAAGGGCGCCATCGAGCGCGCCATCAAACAGCGCAAACACCGGCCGATGCTGATGATCGACATCGCCGTGCCGCGCGACATCGAGCCCGAGGCCGGCGAGTTGAACGATGTGTATCTGTATGCGGTGGACGATCTGCAAGAGATCATCCAAGAGGGACTGCGCTCGCGGCAGGAGGCCGCCAAACAGGCCGAAGAGATCATCGAAAACCAGGTGGCGCGCTTCATGGGCTGGCTGCGCTCGCTGGACGCGGTGGCCACCATCCGGGTGTACCGCGACAACGCGGAATGGCTGCGCGACCAGGAACTCGCCAAGGCCAAGCGCCTGCTGGCCCGCGGCATGCCGGCGGACGAAGTGTTATTTCAAATGGGCCGCGCCCTCACCAACAAACTGATACACTCGCCCAGCGCCCACATGCGGCAAGCCGGTTTCGAGGGGCGTTCCGACGTCCTCGACATCGCCCGTGAACTCTTCGATCTCAAAGACCCTCATTCGTAACATTCCGTCGTGAAACCTTCGATACGCAGCAAATTGGAGACTCTCTCCGAACGGCTGCAGGAGCTTAATGCGCTCCTCGCCGATCCGGACGTGATCACGTCGCAGGAGCGTTTTCGCGACCTCTCGAAAGAATATGCCCAGCTCAACCCGGTGGTGGCCTGTTTCGAGCGTTATCAAGGCGCGGTCGCCGACATCGCCGCGGCGCGGGCGATGATGCAAGACCCCGACCTCGACGTGCGGCAAATGGCCGATGAAGAACTTCAGCAGGCCAGCGCGCGCGCCGCGGCGCTGGAAGTGGCATTGAGCAAACTCCTGCTGCCGAGCGATCCGCTCGACCACAGCAATATTTTCCTGGAAGTCCGCGCCGGCACCGGCGGCGACGAGGCGGCGATTTTCGCCGGCGATTTATACCGTATGTATTCCCGTTACGCCGAACAGCAGGGCTGGCAGAGCGAGCTCATCAGCGAGAGTCCCGGTGAGCACGGCGGCTACAAAGAAGTCGTGTTGCGGCTGATCGGCCACGGGGTTTATTCGCGGCTCAAATTCGAATCCGGCACCCACCGCGTGCAGCGCGTGCCGCAGACCGAGGCGCAAGGCCGTATTCACACCTCCGCCGCCACCGTCGCGGTATTGCCGGAAGTGGAAGAAATTCATCACATCGCGCTCAATCCCGCCGACCTCAAAGTGGACACCTACCGCGCCTCCGGCGCCGGCGGCCAGCACGTCAACAAGACCGATTCGGCGATCCGCATCACTCATCTGCCTTCGGGCGTGGTGGTGGAATGCCAGGATGAACGTTCGCAACACAAAAACCGCGCGCGCGCCATGTCGCTGTTGCAGGCCAAGCTGCTCTCCGCCGAGCGCGACAAACAGGCCGCTCAACAATCCGAGACCCGCCGCCTGCAAGTCGGCAGCGGCGACCGTTCGGAGCGCATCCGCACCTATAACTTCCCGCAAGGCCGCGTCACCGACCATCGCATCAATCTCACCCTCTACAAACTCGAAAGCATCATTCAGGGCCATCTCGACGAACTCATCGAGCCGCTGATCAACGAACACCAGACCGAACAGTTGGCGGCGCTGAGCGAATAACGACGCGCGCCATGAACGCGAACCATCCGGTAAATTCACTGACCATCGCAGCCGCTCTGGACGTCGCGGGCGCGCGTCTCGCCGCCACCCACACCGACAGCGCCGGCCTCGATGCGGAAGTGCTGCTTGCCCACACCCTGAATAAACCACGCAGCCATTTGCGGGCCTGGCCGGAACAGGTTTTGCTCCCGCAACAGCAGCAGGATTTTTTCGTGCTGATCGACGCCCGCGCCGCCGGCCGGCCGGTGGCGTATCTTACCGGCCGGCGCGAATTCTGGTCGTTGAATCTTCGCGTCAACAGCGACACCTTGATTCCCCGCCCCGACACCGAACGTCTGGTGGAACTGGCCTTGGAGCGCATTCCAGCCGACCGCGATTATTGCATTGCCGACATCGGCACCGGCTCGGGCGCCATCGCGCTGGCCATCGCCAGCGAACGGCCGCGCTGCCGGGTCATCGCCACCGACATCTCGCCGCGGGCGCTCGCGATCGCTACGCACAACGCGCACCAGTTGGACCTTTCAAATCTAAATTTTCGCGAAGGTGACGGCGTCGCCGCCCTGCACGGCGAACGCGTCGATATGATTTGTTCCAATCCGCCTTACCTCGCCGAGGACGATCCGCATTTACTCGACGGCGATATATCAGCCGAACCGCGTGGCGCACTGGTGGCGGGCCCAACCGGTTTGGAAATGCTGGAACAACTTGCCCGTACCGCGCCGGCGCACTTGCGCGAAGCGGGCTGGCTGTTGCTGGAACACGGTTATCAACAAGGCGCGGCCGTGGCGGAATTACTCACCCTGCTGCATTATCGCTGTGTGCGAACCTTTCACGACTACGCCGATCAACCACGGATCACCCTGGGCCAACGAGGCTGAACCATGAATATCCAACTACTGCCGCGCGCTTTGATAAACCAATTGCTGGAACACGCCCAGCAGTTCCCGCAACAAGAAGTCTGCGGCCTGATCGGCAGCCGGGACGGCGCGCCCGCGAGCTGTTATCCCATCGCCAACAGCGCCGGTGAACCGCGGCGCTTATTCACCATGGACCCGACGCAACAAATCGCCGCGTTGCGGACCATGCGCGAGCGCGGCGAAATGTTGTATGCCATTTATCATTCGCACCCGGATACACCGCCGATTCCTTCGCGAACCGACATCGACGAAGCCGCCTACCCCGAAATGATTTATCTCATCATCTCGCTGCAAACCAAAGGTCTGCTGGAACTGCGCGGCTATCGCTTGTGCGAGGACGCCGTGGCCGAGGTTCCCTTGGAAATTCACGACTGACTTTCCCTCTTGGCATGTCGCGCGAATTATCGTCACGCCACCGCCAGTGAGCCGGCGATCCATTAAACCGGTAATTGGAAGATGAACTCACGGACTAAGAAATCCTCTCCCCCTTCCAGGGGGCGGGCTAAGCGGGGTCGAAAGTGGCGGAGATCCAACTCTATCGCCCCCATCCCGACCTTCTCCCCGCAAGGGGGAAGGAGTTGTCGCTTCATCTTTAAATTTAATTGCGGGTTAATAATGCCACACACCATTATTGGCGCTGGCCGGTATGATTCATAAAATCGATTTTGAAATTTTACGGCGCGCCGTTAACACGCACTAACGCGTGCGGCGCAACGTCGCTCATGCCAGGCCGCTTCCCACAGCGGTAAACGCGCGGCGATTTCATCACCCACGAACAGCTGCGGCAATGAGGGCGTCAAGCCCTCGTCCCGTTCACGTTGCGCGATGCGCGCCGCGGCATTATCGAAGGCTCGCAACAAAGGCACACCCTGGGCCAGCTCGTCGCGAAAATACGCCTCGCCGAAATAAGTGAAGTCGCGATCGGTATCGCAACCGAACGACGTGCGATCCGCCGCCGCGGCGGTCATCACCACGGTATACGGATCACGCAAACCCGCCACATAACCGCCGGAATAACAGGCGGAGACGATGATGATGCGCCATTTGATACCGGACTCGTCCAAGCCGGCCTTGAGTTGTTCCGGCGTGAGCGGATTGAGCGCGAGCGGCGCGAAGTTCACCGCCAGTTCAAACTCGTCGGAACCATGGCTGGTAAGAAACAACACCAGCGCATCCTCGGCGGGATTCATCATCTGTCCCAGCCGGCGCAAGGCGGTTTTTAAATTGGTCACCGACGCGATGGGCGTGTCCTCCGCCGTCGCCGGATTATTCACCAAGGCCAGCGAACGGTCGCGGGTGTCGAATATTTGGTCGGACAAGGCCCGCGCGTAAGCAACCTCCTTGGCGAACACCGCTTGCGAGGCGTCACCGGCGAAGCCGATGAAATAAGCGTCATTCACGCTGGGACGCTGCGGCCGCAGCGCGGCGAGCGTCCGTTCCATCAGCGCGGGCTGTCGATACAACACCGCCTCGCCGTCGATGACCGGCGCCGGGAACTCAGCCGCCGCCGATTCGGGTACCGCGTCCCAGAATTCGCCGAGCCCCACCACCAACAGTGGCAATGCACTCATCACCGCCGTAAGCAGGAAACCACCCAGCGCGCCCGCCACGCTGCGGCCCATGATTAAATACGCGGCCCGCGCCACCGCCAGTGACAGCCATGACCAGTACCCTACGGCGATCCACATCAAAACTCGCGGAGCGACATCCAGCGTTTCCAACGCCAGCATCAAAATGGTGAGCGGCAAAGCGGCGCTCAAAATTAAAATGGGCAAGCCCAATGCCGCCTCCGGCATACGGCCCCAACGGCTCACCAGATAGGCGGCGAACAAGAGGCATAACCACAACAGGCCGTAATCAGCGAAGGCATAGACATTCAGCGCGGCATCAGCCGGCGCGCGCAGCCAATCGGCAAAAAACCACAGAGCGGTCAGCAACGCGATCAGCAATACCAACTGATCGGCGCAAATCCGATAATCCGCGGAACCGAGCCTGCGTAAAAACAGCAAGCGCCGGCCCGCGCGCAGATTCATCAACAACCCGTTCATTTCATATTCTGTCCGAAAATCATGTGACGACGCGTTTTAAAACGCCGCGGCGCGCGGCACATTCTAGCGATACCGCCGACCGAAGCCCCGCTATTTATTTTGGCCGCCGCTACACCTGGCGCGCCGCGACTTGCGCCGGGCATAACGAGAGACCATACTTAAATTTTCCTCATCATTACATGGTTTTTAACGCGGGGCGACGACACTTCCATCATGGAGCGGATCGAGGAATGATGACGCATCAGATGACTGTTCGCGCGCGCCGCGTCTCGATCACCGGCTCCTGGCCCGGCTCCACCGCAGCCTGCGCATACCCTCGCCCGGTGAGATGTTTGCCCTCAACCGGGGAGAGCCGTTTATTCCGACCATGACACGGTAAAGCCACTTGACCGCCGAGGGCTTCATGCTCGCACCGATGCTCAGCGCCGCTCATTACGCGTTCAATCCTCACGCCGTTCCGTTATTCACTACCGCCGCCGTCATTCTGCTGCTCGGCGTACTGACGGTGGCGCGCGAAAAAGGCTCGCGCGCCGCGCCGCCGCTTACCGTGTTGCTACTCGGGCTATTCATCTGGGTATTCGGCTACGCCTGGATGTATCTGGCCACCGACCCGGCGGTCGCCATGGGCTGGGGACGGCTGGCCCATGCCGGCATCATCCTCATTCCGGCCGCGACGTATCATTTCACCGTGGTAGTCGCCGATCGTGCCGCGCAATTTAAAATCGGACTGCGGATGGTGTGGGGTATCACCGCGCTGTTCATCGCGCTGTGTTTCGGCACCGACTGGTTTCTCGGCGCGCCTGAACGTTATCCATGGAGTTATCATCCCCGCTACGGTTGGGCCGGTCTGGCCTTCGTGATTTTTCTCGCGTTGATCTGGCTAATCGACATACGGATTTTCTGGCAAGCCTATCGCCGCGCCCCGCCCGGCAGCAACACCCGGCGCCGCACCAAATATCTCGGCCTGCTTTTCACCATGGGCATCTTCGGCGGCGTCGACTTCGCCCCCGCCTTCGGCGTGCCGCTGATACCGCTCGGTTACCTGGGCGTGGCGCTGCTGACCGTGTCGGTGGCCTATGTCACTTGGCGGTACCGGCTGATCGATATCACCCCAGCCTTCGCTGCGCAGAAAATCATCGAGACTATCAATGACGGCTTGGTGCTGCTGGATACCGACGGTGTGGTACGTTTCGCCAATCAAACCGCCTGCGGCATGCTCGGTTATGACCCTGCAGGCATCTTGGGCGCCAGACTGGGCGAGGCGCTGGGTCTGAAATCCGCTACGCTGCAAACCTTGCTGGACGGCAAACCCCTCAACCATTACGAAACCGCTTACCCGCATCCCAACGGCGTGGCCAGCCACCTCGGCATCTCCACCTCGCTCATGCGCGACCGCGACGGCACGCCCGCCACCTTCGTCTGCGTGCTGCGCGACATCACCGAGAATAAACAGGCCGAGGAACAAATCCGCCAACTCGCCTATTACGACAGCCTCACCCAACTGCCCAACCGCGAACATTTCCGGCAGCGTCTGGCAGCGGCCCTGGTGGCCGCGCGGCAGGGCAATCATCAACTCGCCATCCTCTTTCTCGATCTCGATCATTTCAAACGCATCAACGACAGCCTCGGCCACAGCGTGGGCGATCAACTACTGCACCTGGTCGCCGAGCGCCTGCGCCAAAGCGTGCGCGACGCCGCCCACAGCGGCAGCCCGACCCGCGACAATGAAAGTCTGGTGGCGCGCCTGGGCGGCGACGAATTCGTGATCGTCGCCTACCCCATCGGCCGCGCCGAGGAAGCCCGTCAAATCGCCGAGCGCCTGCTCAGAATTTTTCTGCGGCCGTTCCGTTTGCAGGACCACGAGGTGTTCGTCGGCGCCAGCATCGGCATCAGTCTGTTCCCTAACGACGGCGCCAACGCCGAGGACTTGCTCAAACACGCCGACACCGCGATGTACGTGGCCAAGGGCGCCGGGCGCGGCGGTCACCAAATTTATGATGCGCAAATGAGCGTGGGCGCCAACGAGCGATTCTCGCTGGAGAGCGCGCTGCACGCCGCCATCGACGAAGAACAATTGCTTCTGCACTACCAGCCGCAATTCGATGTGCACCGG